>JAHBXV010000033.1 GCA_019636285.1 Planctomycetaceae bacterium | reverse complement strand
CTTCCCCGCTCCGTTCGGACCCAGCAATCCGAAAATCTCGCCCGGCTGCACCTGAAAGCTGACGTGATCGAGCGCATACACATCGCCGCGACGCAGGTCGGAGAAGCTTTTCGTCAGTTCTTCGACCTCGATCATGGCGTGCGAACCTGTGAGGGACTCTCTCGGGGCGCTGACGCGACCCCGCTCGCTTTCGAGCCGTGATCGACGATCAACCAGAGGCGGTCGACGATTTCTCCGATTCTCCGCGCTCGGCCTTTCACGCGACCTGTCGAGTATAGGTTCGGGGCGGGGCGGGGGTGGCGAATCCCGGATGACTTCTCTGCGGCCTCGTCAATTCAGGACCGGGAGAGCGCCCGCGATCGCCGGATCCGTCCGATCGTCGCGGTCGGCAGTTTCCGCATCGTCGACATACTCGTAAAAAACGTTCCGCTGCCGGGGAATGTATCCGAGTTCCCGAATGCAGCGGCGAATCGACTCCAGCGTCAAATGATACACCGTTCCCGCCTGCGCGACGACGTTCTCTTCGATCATCAGGCTCCCCATGTCGTTCGCCCCGAAGTGGAGCGCGAGCCCGCCGATCTTGTCTCCCTGGGTGACCCACGACGATTGAATGTTCGGCACGTTGTCGAGGTACAGCCGCGACACGGCCTGGGTCTTGAGGTATTCGAAGGCTCCTGCTTCGGGCAGCTTGGACATATCGACTCCGCCGGCGCGATCGCCGCCGAACCACGGGGCGTGATGAGGGGCCTGGAACGTCCAACTGATGAAGGCCGTGAAGCCGCCGGTTTCGTCCTGCAGTTGGCGCACCCGGTCGAAATGCTCGATCCGTTCGGCCAAAGTTTCCACGTGACCGAACATCATGGTGGCGGACGACTTGCCCCCCAGTTGATGCCAGGCGCGATGGACGTTGAGCCAGTCGTCGGTCAGCACCTTGCCGCGGGTAATGAGTTTCCGGACGCGATCGACGAGAATCTCGCCCCCGCCTCCCGGCAGGCTTCCCAGGCCCGCGTCTTTGAGCCGTTGCAGCACGACTTCCAGCGGCTGCTTCGCGATCTTGGCGAAGTGAAAAATCTCCGGCGGGCTGAAGCCGTGGACGTTCACCTGCGGGAAGGCTGTCTTGATGTCGCGGAGCAGTTCTTCGTACCACTCGAACGGCAGCGTGGGATGCAGGCCCCCCTGCATGAGAATCTGGTCGCCGCCGAGCGCGACGGTCTCTTCGATCTTTTTGAGCAGGACGTCCCGGTCGAGGACGTAGGCTTCTTCGTGTTTAAGCGGTCGATAGAACGCACAGAAGTCGCACACCGCCGCGCAAACATTCGAGTAGTTGATGTTGCGGTCGATGTTGTACGTGCGGTACGGCTCGGGATGGAGCCGCCGCGAGACCGCGTCCGCCGCCCGGCCGATCGCCGTCAGATCGTTGGATTCCAGCAGCAGGAGCCCTTCTTCGGGGCTGATTCGCTCGCCGGCGACGGCTTTCTCAAGAACGCGCGCAACTTCGGAAGACAAGATCCACCTCTCGAGGCGCCAGGTCCAAGCCCGCCGCCAGTTCATGAAACAGTTGCAGACCACGGCGTTCCGCCGAGTTCAGTCGAAAATACAGGTTTCGCCGCAGATAGGCGACCGCGACCTCCACGGGCAGGTCCAAACGGGGGGCTTCGCGGGCGGCGATTTCTTCCAAACGGGCTTCGCCTCGGTCGCGGGCTTCGCTCAGCCGATCTTCCAGCCCGTTCAATTCCAAACCGGGCCGAGCGACCCACATCGCGAAGACAAACGGCAAGCCAGTCCAGTCCCACCACTCTTGTCCGAGGTCCCAGACGACGGGAAAACTTTCCCGCGGCGCGCTGATCGCCCGATCGCCGATGACGAGCATCGCCTGGGCCGAACTCTGCTGCCAGGGCCGGTTTAAGGGCAAAGGCGACAGTTCGGGAACGACGCCGAAGCGCTCCGCCAACAGCACGCGCACCAGTGTCGCGCTGGTGCGGGAGCCTTCGTCCAGCGCCAGCGTTTTGAGGTCGGCCAAGGGGGCACGGCTGTAGAGCTTCACGCTGAGGACCGGACCGCGGGCCGCCACGCAGGCGTCGGAAACGATCTCGCAACCCCGCTGCCGGAAATATTCGATCGACGGAACGAGCGCCACGTCGAGCTGGCCATTCGCCAGGTCACGCGCCAGCGAACTCGGGAAGTCGAGCCGAATGTCGTATTCGGGGCAGAGTTGCGCCAAGTCTTCGACGAGGGGCTTGGAATTCAGGTAGCTGACAGCTCCCAGGCGCGGTCGTCGACGGTCCGATCCCTCGCGTGACATTGCTGTCTGCCTTAACCCTGTTTGTCTGGCCGTTTCCAACAGCCACTCACGTCTGGCCGACCGGCACCCGTGCCGGAAATGGATTGCGACTGTCGTCCAAGTCCCGCTAGGATGCCCACCTCGCGGAGTGCCTGCAACGCTGGAACCGCGAATCCTGCTTCAAGTTAACGGCGGAGAGCCGATTTTTTTCGCGGGGACGCCGACAAGGCACGTTCTCGCGAACTTCGCCCAGCCAAGGAACGCTCACGCATGGCGGAAACTCCGCTGCGAATCGCCATGATCGGTCTCGGAACCGTCGGGTCCGGGGTTGCCCGCATCCTGCAGCAGCACCGGGAGCTTCTGCAACAGCGGGCCGGACGTCCGTTGGAACTGCGGCGGGTGGTTGTTCGCGATCTCAAGAAGACTCGCGATGTCGACCTTCCTGGCAGTCTCGTCACCGACTCGCTCACGGGCGTCTTGGATGACCCGGAAGTTGACGTCGTTCTGGAACTCATGGGCGGAACCATGACTGCCCGGGACGTTGTTTTGCAGGCCCTAGAGAACGGCAAAGACGTTGTCACCGCCAATAAGGCCCTGCTATGCCAGGCGGGGGACGAACTCTTCGGGCGGGCGGTGAAACTGGGACGGACGATCGCGTTTGAAGCAGCCGTTGCCGGGGGCATCCCGATCATCGCGGCCGTCAGCCAGTCGATGTCCGCCAACCGGATTCAATCGATTCAGGCCATTCTGAACGGGACCAGCAACTATATCCTCTCGCAAATGCTGCTCGCCGGGCAAAGCTACTCCGACGCGCTCGGGCAGGCTCAGGAACTGGGCTACGCGGAAGCCGACCCGACGCTGGATATCGACGGAACGGACGCCGCGCAAAAGCTGACTCTGCTTGTTCGCCTCGCGTTTGGAATCTCCGTCCCGGTCAGCGATTTTCATGTCTCTGGAATTGATCGCATCGAGCCGATCGATATTTCATCGGCGGGCGAACTCGGCTACACGATCAAGCTGATTGCCCAGGCGCGCCTGGGCGAAGCCGGGCTCGCCCTCAGCGTGCGGCCGACGCTGGTGCGCAAGGATCGTCCGCTGGCCCAGACGCATGGCTCCCTGAACGCCGTCGCGCTGGATGGGGATTCGGTCGGTCCGTTGTGGATGTCCGGACGGGGTGCCGGATCGCTGCCGACGGCCTCCGCCGTGGTGGCCGACCTGGTCGACATGGCGGTCGGACGGGCCCAACTGACGTTCCCCCGCCTGGGGCTGGGGACTCCTGGTGAACCGCTCCCAATCGCCAGCCGGGACGAATTCGTCTCCCGGTTCTACCTGCGTCTAACGGTCGAAGATCGGCCGCACGTGATGGCCGACGTCACCGATATTCTCGGTCGCCGGGGAATCAGTCTGGCGAGCGTCATACAACACGAAGCGCCCGAAGTCAGCGGCGACGCCGCCTCGCCGCACGTGCCGCTGATCATCATGACGCACCGCACGACGGCCGGAGCCATCTCGGCGGCAGAGCGCGAACTGGACGACCTCAAGACCGTCCGCGGCAACCGCGTCTGCCTGGCGGTCGCGGATTGATTCGGTCGCTATCGGTCTTCGACATCGCGGGCTGGGATGACGGCCAGGCGCACAGTGGCCCGGTCTTCGCTGCGGAACCAGGCGGTGACGTGGTGTTCCAGCCACTCGATCTGCTGCACCATCTGGTCGCAGCTCAGCCGCATCGACTCGTTGACGGTGCGCAAGACATCTTCCAGGCGGCGCTCGGCTTCGAACTGCTCATCGATCCGACGTCCCAGTCCGCGAACCGCGTTCTCAAGCCGCGTCAGCATGGCACAACCGCGTGTCGACTCGGGAAGAGAAATGGGGGGCATGAAGGACTCCAGTGGTCGGACGTTCGGACCAAACATGTTGGGGTGAGCGTGCAGACCTATTCGTCTGGACAAGATGCGATGCTTGAGTAGTCTGCGAAGACATTTTTGCGATCGAACGGGCGGCGATTGAAACTTCAACGGTCGGTGCGGTTGTGCCGAAGAGTGCAACAGTTTTGCAGCGTGTAGCAACCAGCAGCCAGCCGCGAGCGGCCAGCGGAAAGACCCAGAGAAATGCCGCTCTCGAAGGCGGTTGCTCTTCGTTTCCGATTTCCTGGGGATTCGCTATTGTTAATGGGTTTGTGACTTTGCGGTTGTGAAGAGAGCGGCTCGGTCAATTTGCCGGGCTCCCCGTTCTCTTCGCTGGAACAGGATTGCAGCATGACCGACCACACGGTCGAATCCACCTCCACCTCCCCCTCGGCCAATCCGATCCTCGCGGAAGTTGAAGCCGCGATCGGAGCCGACTTGCTGGCCGCCGAGCAGATTCTGGCGGATGAGCTGCAATCCGAAAACCCGTACATCCACGACATCCTTAGTCACGTAACCCGCTTCAAGGGCAAGCGGTTACGTCCCATGCTGCTCCTGCTGACCGCGCAGGCGTGCGGCGGCGTCAAGAAGGAGCATCGCACGCTCGCGGCCGTCGTGGAGATGATCCACCTGGCGACGCTGGTGCACGATGACGTCCTGGATGACGCCGAAACCCGTCGGCATGTCGCCACGGTCAATGCCCGGTGGAACACGGAAACCAGCGTTCTGTTTGGCGACTACCTATTCACGCACAGTTTTCATTTGACCAGTAGTCTCGGAACGGCTGAGGCTTGTCGATTGATCGGTCGCGCCACCAACCGGGTCTGCGAGGGGGAGCTTTCGCAGATCAAGGAACGGGGCAACCTCGACCTGTCGGAAGAGACCTACTTCCGCATCATCGAAGGCAAGACGGCCGAGCTCTGCGCGCTGTGCGGCCACTTGGGCGCGCTCCACGCCGGAGCCGGAACCGACGTGATCGCCGCGATGGATCGCTACGGCCGACAACTGGGCCTTGCCTTCCAGATCGCCGATGATCTGCTCGACCTGGTGGGAGTCGAAAAGAAAACCGGGAAGACGCTTGGTTCGGATCTCGACAAGCAGAAGCTGACGCTCCCCATCATTCGGCTGCTGTCGACCTTGCCCGAATCGGAAGCGGCCGAAGTCCGGCAGTTGTTGGCTCACCCGGACGAGAACACCCGCGAACGGCTGACCCCGTACTTCAACCGCAGCGATGCCATGAAGTACACTCAGCAGACGGCACTACGGCTGGCGGGCGAAGCGCGGCAGGCCCTGGAGATTCTGCCCAATTCCGGCGCACGTCGAATTCTCGCCGGAATCGCCGACTTCGCGGTCCGAAGATCCTTCTAGTGATTTGTCACGGCCTGGCTTTCGTGTGCCACTGGCTCCGCCAGTGCGTCTTAAGTCTTTGATCGACAATAACATGCACTGGCAGAGCCAGTGGCACACGTCCGTATTCCGGATGTTGACAAAGCACTTCTGAACGGGATCGGGCCGCACGAACAGGACATGAGTTCGTGATGTCTGACAGCCAGCACGACCGGCCGATGAACTGCGATTCGCCCGAATCGCTGGCAGCCTGGCTCAAGGACCGCGGACGAGCGCATGGGTTGTCGCTGGTCGGGGTGACCACTGCGACCTCGCCGACTGGTTTTGCCCGGCTGGAGCACTGGCTGGATGCCGGCTACGCGGGCGAAATGGGGTGGATCGAACGCCGCCGCGACGCCTATCGCAATGCGGGAGGCGTCTTGCCCGGCGTCCGCTCGTTGATCGTGGGAGCAGTCAACTATCGCAGCGAAGATCCAGAGCCAGCCGGGACGACTGGCGGGCGCGTTGCCCGCTATGCCTGGGGCCAGGGGGACTATCACAACTGGCTGAAGGACCGCCTGCGCCAGTTGGCGAACGACCTCCACGAGGCACGACCGGGTAGCCGATCGCGCGTGGTCGTGGATACCGCACCGCTGCTGGAACGCGACTTCGCCCGGCTGGCGGGACTGGGGTGGTTCGGCAAGAACACGATGCTCATCAACAAATGGCAGGGAAGCTTCCTCTTGCTGGGGGCCATCCTGACCGACGCGGACCTCGCTCCCGACCAGCCACACGAGACGGCTCACTGCGGGACCTGCACCCGCTGCCTCGACGCCTGCCCGACAGCCGCGTTTCCCGAACCGGGCGTCCTGGATGCGAACAAGTGCCTGGCCTACTGGAACATCGAAACGAAAGGACCGATCCCGGAAGAGATTGCCTCCCGGATGGGAGAGTGGGTCTTCGGCTGCGACATCTGCCAGGACGTCTGTCCCTGGAACCGCAAGTCGCCGCGATCGACGCTGCCGGAAGTGCAACCGTCCCCCGATTTGAACCCTTTGGACCTGGCTGCGTTCTTAGAGATGTCGCCGGAGGAATTTGACAGCCGTTTCGCCGGGACTCCGATTGAGCGACCGGGCTATGAGGGGATGCGGCGGAACGCAGAGATTGTCATGCGGCAGCGCGAGACATAAGGCAACCAGACATCACACCGGGAGGGCCGATGGATTTGGAACGGGTGACCTGTGGAAGCTGTGGGGCCTCGCTCGACATTCCCGAGAGTACGGACTATGTGAATTGCCGGCATTGCGGGTCGTCGCTGCATGTCCAGCGGACCGACAGCGTGGTCTTCACGGAGGTGGTCAACACGCTGAAGCAGCATTCGGAACGGCTCGCCGAGAACACGGAGATGCTGCGCCTGCAGAACGAACTGGAGTTGCTCGACCAGGAATGGCAGAACGAATCGGCAGGGTTGATGATCCGTGATAAGCATGGTCATCAGTCGATTCCCGGAAAGGCGTCCAGCATAGTCGGCGCGGTCGTGATTGTGCTGTTTGGTCTCTTCTGGACGATTATGGCGGGGGCAATGTTCCCGCCCATGGCGTTATTCGGAATTCTCTTCATCGGGTTCGGGATCTATACGACCAGCCGGGCGTACGCGATGGCCGGTCGCTACGAGTCCCTGAAGGATCTTCACGACGAAAAGCGTGCGAAGATCCTGAGTCGGCTCCGCACGCTTCGTCCGCGCGAGGACTCAAAGACTTCGTCGTTTGGGGACTGACCGGTCGCTGAAATTGCCAATTCTTACTTGGTTCTCTGGCTCTGCCTCGGAACGAATGGTAGAGAAACCGGTTAAGCATCCGCCGCCCCTGCGGTTCCTCTCGGAACGACCACAGTCCGGGGGACGCGCATGCCGCCGCAGGATCGCTATGTAATAGCCGGGGGATCCGGGGTACTCGGACGTTTGCTCGCCGCGTGGTGGTCGCGGCAGGGCAAAGAGGTTGTCGTACTTTCCCGCCGTGCCGACTTCTCCTCCGAAGCTGCGCGCACCGTCGTGTGGGACGGAGTCTCCCTGGATGGCTGGCAGCGCGAGTTGGACGGGGCGGCTGCCCTGGTCAATCTCACGGGGCGGTCAGTCAACTGTCGTTACACCGCCCGCAATCGTCGGGAGATTCTCGCGTCCCGGATCGACTCCACGCGCGTTCTCGGCGAAGCGTTACGACGAGCCGAACATCCGCCGCCTGTCTGGCTCAATGCGTCGACGGCGACCCTCTATCGGCACAGTCTCGACGAACCGCAGGATGAGTCTGTGACCGAATTCGTCGCGACGCCGGCCGCCAAGGATGCGTTCTCGATTGAAGTCGCCCAGGCGTGGGAACGCACGCTTTGGGAAGCGGACGTTCCCGGTGTCCGCCGTGTGGCCCTGCGCGCGGCCATGGTCTTCGGCCGCGATCCGGAAGGCGTCTTTGGAGTTCTCCAGCGACTGGCCCGCTGGGGCCTCGGAGGAGCGATGGGCGACGGCAAGCAGATGGTCTCGTGGATTCACGAGACCGACTTCTGCCGAGCCATCGACTGGCTGATCGAGCATCACGAGTTAGAGGGGCCGGTCAACCTGGCCGCTCCGGGTCCGCTCTCCAACCGCGCGATGATGGCGGCAGTGCGACAAGCCGTCGGACGGCGATGGGGCCTCCCCGCCACCCGCGGCATGCTCGAACTCGGCGCGATCTTTCTGCGAACCGAGACGGAGCTGATTCTCAAGAGCCGCTACGTGGTTCCCACACGGCTCCTGGCGAGCGGCTTTCGGTTTGAGTTTCCGGAGTTTCGGGGGGCGGTTGGGGATTTGGTTGGCGGGTCTGTTTGAATGGATTTGTCGTAACGTATTTCACAGTAATTAGATGCATCGCAGATTCGCCCGTGAAGTGCCTGGGGCAAATGACCGGAAAAACCCGACCGATGGTCTTTCTGAAGGTTGCATCGATAGTCGATCACTGGTAGCGTAACCCGTCCTGAGACTGAGTCTCAGTCGTAGTTACCACACCGACGGCCAAGTGGTCGAGCCGTTCCTGCCTGCAAAACCTGTTTCAGCTAGCAGTGAATATCCCCGCCTTTGCTTTCAGTCCTTTGAGGAAGCTGCCAGTGCCGGGCTCCCATGTCGCTCGCTGTCGCCGTTCCGGCTTCACGATTATCGAACTGTTGGTCGTGATCGCGATCATCGCGATCCTGATGTCGCTGCTGCTGTCGGCCGTGCAGCAGGCGCGGGAATCGGCTCGCAGCGCTCAGTGCAAGAACAATCTTCGCCAGATCGCGATCGCCCTGCATAACTACTCGGACGTTCACAGCGGTCACATGCCGTTCCATATCGGCGACGGAGACATGACCGATAAGCATGAGTCGGCCATGTACGCGTTGTTGCCTTACTGTGAAGGCAACCCCTTGATGTACCGCTGCCCCGACGACATTGGTTCGTTCGAGGACGCCACGCCGTTCTGGGAAACGTACGGGACGAGCTACAAGCTGGAAGGCCGAGCGCTCAGCGAACATGCACTCCCGGAACGCACGGTGCTGGAATATGACGCCAAGAAGGGGATCTGGAGAAACAAAGTCAAGAAGGCGAAGCCCCTCGTCGTTCGCAAGCTCAATCAGCACGACATGGGAATCGACATCAAGAAGTCGATCGAGGGGAAGGTTCAAGAGGATCACCCTGGGGGAACCTCCCAGGTTCAGCTCGCCCGGGATCTGCTGGAGCCCTGGAAGCAGGGAGAAGTCAAGTGGAATCAGATGCGCGGTGTTCACACACTCCGTGGCTACCACACTCCAACACATATGAACGTCGTTTTTGTCGATGGCCACGTGGCGACGTTTGGCGACAAGACCGGATGGGAACTGGCTCGCGGCTCAACAGGCGGGGGCGACGACTGAGATTCTGAGTTGTCGTCAGAAGTCGTTTTCAAAGCCGCCCGGTCCCTCAACGAGAAACGTCCATGTCGAATTATGCCCGCTACCGTGATTGGCATATGTGGATCGGCCTCATTCTGTTGATCCCGTTGTCGGTGATTGCCGCGACCGGGTTTCTCTGGAACCACGAGAAGGCCCTCGGCATCAAACGGGAAGAAGAGAAGAAGGGCTCTTACACGGCCACGAAAAACGATCCGACCGCGCCCGCTCTCGTCTTGTCGCCGCGCGCCTGGAGCGACCATGGCGCTTCGATCGATGCGGCGTTGGCGGCGGCCAGCAAAGAGTGGGGATCGGATGTCCCGCTGGAACGAATTGAACTGAAGGACGAGCCGGGATATGGATTGGTCGTCAAGGTGAAAACTCCGGAAGATTCGGATGTGAAGCCGTACGAAATTGTGTGGTCCGCCAGCGCCGGTTCTGTCATCGAGAAGAAAGGCGATCCGCGTCACGGGACGGACTGGGCCAAAGTTGTCCATGACCTGCACACGGGGAAGTTCTTCAGCAAGCAATTCGGGTTCATCTGGTCGGACAGCAGCGCGCTGGCAATCTTGGCGCTGGGGATCACGGGGGTTGTTCTCTATCTGATTCCCGTCCTGAAGAAACGTGCCAAGAAGAAAAGGATTGGCGGGGAAATGGTTCGACCCGCGACTGGGCCACTCCCAAGTCGGCCGGTTGTTCGACCCGCGACATCGGCGTTGTCCGTCGCGGTCAGTGACAGCCAGACGTAACGATGCCGGCTCATCGCATCAAACGGTGGCTGGGCCTCGCGGTCGCGGCAGCCCTGATCCTCGGGACGATTTTCACGTGGTGGGTCCCTGCGAACTCAGCAAGTTCGATTGTGATTTCCCCGGGGCTGATCGCGAAGCTCGGCAGCGTGGAGCCTGAAGAGGCGAGTCCCCTGCTGACCGACATCTACGACGAACTGGCGGACGCCGAAGGGGTGCAACAGGTCTTGTTGTTGCAGGCCGTCCCCAACGAAGCGCCAATCGTCGTGGCCACGGTCGAAGATTCCTCGGATGAAGAAGATGCCACGCACTGGCCCAGTCCCTGGCAGGCGGTCAATGTGGCTCTGAAAGCCGGAAGCATCTCCGACCGGATGGTCGCGACCGGAAGGCATGCCGGCTTCGACTACGTTCACACGCTGATCCCGGTCGACGAGACGCATTCCCGCATCCTGCTCATCAATCACGCGGCCTCCGCGCCCACCTGGGGCCTTCAGCGCGGCCTGCTGTTGCTCGCGGGCGTGACGTTATTGCTCTACCTGATGGTGAGCCGCGAGTAGGCCACAGGCACCGCAAGCGCCGAGGCAGAGCCTCGGGAAGAGGTGGACTCACGCGAAGCCCCTGTACGAAATAAAGTCTCGCGATGATGGCCGGAGTACGACAAGCCGTCGGACGACGATGGGGCCTCCCCGCAACCCGCGGCATGCTCGAACTCGGCGCGATCTTTCTGCGAACCGAGACGGAGCTGATCCTCAAGAGCCGCTATGTGGTTCCCACTCGGCTGCTGGCAAGTGGCTTTCGGTTTGAGTTTCCGGAGTTTCGCGGGGCGGCTGGGGAATTGGTTGGCAGATCCGGTTGCCGCTGACATCATCTGTGGGTGCCGTTGGCTACGCCAACATCGTCGCACGTCAACAGGAATGGGCCATAGATGTTAAATTTTCTCGAGGAACTCGACCGAGTCCATGATGCGCCAGAAGACGACCGGGCAGAAATACTCAATGACGTACTGAGACGTGCATCTATTGCGTTTGGTGGCAGCGATTCGGCAAGTCTGCATTTGGTGAGAGGATATGCCGCTTACCACCATCCTGAATTGATTGAAGGGATGTTTGACGTAGAGAGTGAACTGAATGCGGTACTATCGATTCGTTCCGATGATATCACGGCCAGATTCTATCTGGCGTGCCATTACTTTGACATGAATAGTTTTCAAAAAGCGCACGAACATGTCTCTCTGCTAAACACATCGCAGTATCGAGAAGCAGGGCAGGAATGGCGAGTGATCAAGATCGACGAGCTGAAGCTTTGCTGTGAAGCTGCGTTGGAGAATTACTGTTCATTTGCTTCTGGCCTGTCGCGGCTCGTTGATGTCATCGTCTCGACGGAAGCCGACAATGTCCCGTCACCATCTGAACTCGTGCAGTGCTTTGAGGCGCGAGGGCAGAGACTTTACGAAGAACTCGGCATCGAAGCCTATCGAGAGTGCTTGTCGCTATTGCAAGCATATGTCGTGCATTCTGGAATGTCGGACGTATTTGAAGATCGAGTGACCAGGCTCCGAACTGCAAGCGGGGACACAAGAGCATGAGTCGTGGTGGGTGCCGATGGACTGATGTTGTGTCTGGTCAGTAATCCTACTTTCCGAGTTGTGGATGGAACTGTGCTTGTAGGAGATGTTGCCCGTCTACAACGGCTGAACCGGAGCCTCAAGAGAGATCGCTTCAGGGCGTAAAATAGGCACGACACGCCATTTTTCTGGGAATAACTGCCGCGGTTCCGGCTCATACGATCGGGGCTCAACCATCCACGATCGTAGGGAGTGGAACGATGCCATCCGGATATCAGCTCGCCGCGAACGGCGTGCTCATTCTGCACGTTGGTTATGTCGCGTTCGTCGTCCTCGGTTTGCTGCTGATCCTCGTTGGCGGCTTATTTCGTTGGCGTTGGGTGCGAAACCGCTGGTTCCGGGCCGTGCATTTACTGGCGATTACGATCGTTGTTCTAGAATCGTGGCTAAATATCACCTGTCCGCTGACGACGCTTGAGAACTGGCTGCGCGTCAAAGCCGGTGCCGAGACGTACGAAGGCGACTTCATCGCCATCTGGCTGCACAGCATCCTGTTTTTCGACCTACCGCCGTGGGTCTTCGTTTACGGATATACGGCGTTTGGAGCCGCAGTGCTTGCGGGCCTGATACTCGTGCCGCCGAAGTTGAGGGCCCAGCGAACTTCCGATTTCTAGCGATGGCACTGTGAGCATTCGCTGCTGACAGACGGGACGTTGTCGCAGCTTTGGCCCGGGGGCCGTGATAGCGATACGTCAGACAGAACGACAGCCCCAATGGTATGTCACATCAACCAATCAACTCCTCAATCACACTCCCGCCAAACTGGCTGAGTTGTTTGAAGCGGCCGGCGTGGTAGTAGGTGAGCTTGTTGTCGTCGAGGCCGAGGAGGCGGAGGAGCGTGACGTGGAAGTCGCGAACGTGGGCTTTGCCTTCGACGGCTTCCATGCCCCGGTCGTCGGTCGCGCCGATGGTATGGCCGGCGTTGCAGCCGCCGCCGGCCAGCCAGATCGTCATGGCGTTGGGGTTATGGTCGCGGCCGTAGGCGGTTCCCTGGCGGACGCCGTTATCGGGGGTTCTGCCGAATTCGCCGCACCAGACGACGAGGGTGGTCTCTAGCAGGCCGCGCTGTTTGAGGTCGGTGATGAGGGCGGCGATCGGCTGGTCGACGCCGCGGACGAGATTGCCGTGGGCTCGTTCGATGAAGTCGTGGCTGTCCCAGGTGCCGTTGTAGAGCTGGACGAAGCGGACGCCCTGCTCGACCAGTTTGCGGGCGAGCAGGCACTTGCGGCCGAACGAGTCGGTGGCTGCCTGGCCAATGCCGTAGAGATCCCGGGTGCGCTCGTCCTCGTTAGAGAGATCGAGGACTTCCGGAACCTGCATCTGCATGCGGAAGGCCAGTTCGTAATTGTTCATGCGGGCGGCGAGTCCCTCATGCTCGGGATGCCGCTCGGCGTGCGCGGTGTTGAGCCGGGCAATGAGGTCGAGGTTCTTGCGTTGCCTCTGGGTGGTTACGCCCTCGGGGGGATGGAGGTCGAGGATGGGGCTCCCTTTGGCGCGGAGCGGCGTCCCCTGAAAGCTGGCGGGGAGGTAGCCGTTGCTCCAGTTCGCCGCCCCGCCCTGCGGATAGCTGACTTCGGGAAGGACGATGAAGCCGGGCAGATTCTGGTTGAGTGAGCCGAGACCATAGGTCATCCAGGCGCCGATGCCAGGGTCACCCCCGAAGCGGTTGCCGCAGTTCATCTGGTACATGGCTGTCGGATGATTGACGCTATCGACGGTGCAGCCGCGAAAGAAGCAGAGGTCGTCGGCGACTTTCGCGAGATGCCGCCAGTTGTCGGCCAAGTCCGCGCCACTGTCACCCGCTTTGATGAACTTGAACGGGCTTTGCACGTAATAGCGGCGGCCGCTTTCCATCGCCGACTTCTGTTGCCCCTCGCGGACGAACTCTTTGAGGTGCAGCTTCGAGAGGAGCGGCTTCGGGTCGAAGGTGTCGATATGCGACGGGCCGCCTTCCATCATCAGGAAGATGACGTTCTTCGCCTTCGCGGGAAGATGGCCCTGTTTCGGGGCAAGGGTCGCGGAAGGGGATTCCTCAGCAGATAACGCACTGAACGCAACGCTCCCCAGGCCAGCGCCGAGGCCGTAGAGCATCTGACGGCGTGAGGCTACAGCCCCAGCGAGCAGCGATTGGGCGTCAGTAGACATAGGCGAATTCGTTCGAATTGAGGAGCGCGAGGCAGACATCGGCCAGGGCACGAGTGTGGGCCGAGACGTCGCCTGGTTGCAGGTCCGGAACAAACTCGGCGATGGCGTAGCGTTTCTCGGAGAAGGAGAACGGTTCGCCCGTGTTCTCCTCGATCGCGTCGCGGCGAACTTCAAACGGCGGCTTTTGGACGGGCGGCACCTCGTCGCCGATCAGCGCTTGCATGTCGTGCCAATGGGCTTGGCAGAGTTCGAGTTCGTCGTCAGTCGGCGAGCGCGACACGGTGAGCTGGAAGATGCGCGCGATGGCTTCGCGATCGTTGTTCGTTTCGGTCACCGCGCGATGGGAGAGGGCGAGCGCGCGAGCGTGGGTGTCCTGGCCGTTGAACAGACTGAAGACCTGCGGCGTGACGGTGCTGGCTTCGCGGCGTTCGCAGGAAAAGTCGGGTGAGGGGGCGTTGAAGATTTCCTGTGTCGGGTTGGGCAAGCCGCGCAGATGCAATGCATAGATCGAGCGGCGGTGCCGCCGCGCGGGCAGCGGGTTGGGCGTCCATGCGGAAGCAATGGTCCCCATGACCTGCCGGGGTTGCAGGGCGGCTTCGAGATTGATCTCCGGCCGATTCGGGATGCCGCCGACAGTGGGATTGAGTTCGCCCGTCGCTGCGAGCATCGCGTCGCGCAATTCCTCTGCCGTCAGCCGACGGGGTTTGAAAGCCGCGTAGCTGCTGCCGGTCGGATCCTTGTCCGCCAGTGCCCCTGGGTCGGGATGCTGGGCGCTGCGGCGATAGGTTTCCGAATTCATGATCAGCCGGTGCATCGCCTTGACGCTCCAGCGCTGTTCGGTAAACGTCGCGGCCAGCCAGTCGAGGAGTTCCGGATGAGTGGGCTTTTGACCGGTGCTGCCAAAGTTGTTGGGGTTTCCCGCGATGGGCCGGTCGAAATGCCACAACCAGATGCGATTGACGATGGTGCGGGTCGTTAGCGGATTCATGTCGCTGGCAACCCAGTCGGCGAAGGCGGCCCGGCGACCTTCGATCGCATCGGGGACGGGCGTCGTCGTCGCCGGTGCTAACAGACTGAGGACACCCGGTTGGACCGGTTCGCCGCCGCTGAACGGGTCACCGCCCACGAGGATGGCGGTCTCTTCCAGTTCCCCGGCCGTCATGCGATTGCCCGGGATTCGTTGGGGAGCATTGATGCTGGTGATTTGCGGTGTGCGGCCGTTGTAGACGGAGAGGGCGAAGGGTTCATAACGGTCGAACTCCCACTGCAGGCGTTCGAGTCCCTTGTTCGCGATTCGCTCCAGGCCGATTTCCTCGGGAGTCCAGCCCAGCATGCGCGGGGGGAACTGGTCCTCGGGAACGGATTGCCGGAGCAACGCATTGCGTGTCGCCCCGAAGAGGCCGCCGCGCCGGGGTCGTCCTTTTTCTCGAACCTCCTGCAGCGCCGCGTCCCATTTCAAAGAATCGAGGTTTCGTTCGGCGAACCAGGCCGGGACGGCCGAAAGCGACTTTTCATCGAGCTTTTCCAGCGTCGCGAGATGTTCGGAGCGGCTTTGTTCCAGATACTTCCGTTCGTCGAAGCCCTGCTGGTTCTCTTCGGGTAAGAACGGAGCGGGTCGTTCGGCGATCTGCGTCGTCGCGAACACGGCCTGAATGGAGTAATAGTCGCGTGTCGGGACCGGATCGAATTTGTGGTCGTGGCAGCGGGCGCATTGCAGGGAGTGCGCGAGAAAAGTCTCGCCGACGCTGTTGGTCACGTCATCCAGAAAGCGCTGGCGGGCGATCTTGGCGACCTCCATCCCGGTCAACTCCCAAGGTCCCATGCGGAGGAAACCGGTGGCGACGAGCATCTCGGGATTATCCGGATCGATTTCGTCTCCGGCGATCTGCTCGCGAATGAACTGGTCGTACGGCTTATCATTATTGAATGACCGCACGACATAGTCGCGATAGCGCCACGCGTTGCCGCGCTCATAGTCGTTGGCGAAGCCGCTGCTGTCGGCGTATCGCGTGACATCGAGCCAGTGGCGGGCCATCCGTTCGCCATAGTGGGGTGAATCGAGCAGGCGTTCGACGACGGTAGCGAAGGCGTCAGATGTGGGACGTGCATCGCGGATGAAGGACTGTACCTCGTCGGGCGTAGGGGGCAGGCCGAGCAGATCGAAGGTGGCCCGCCGAATGAGCGTGACACGGTCTGCCTTGGCGGCGGGTTCAAGGCCGCTGGGCATTCGCGCGGCAATGAACGCATCGATGGGATGTCGGTTGGTGTCCGGCGGCGCGGGCTTCGTCACCGGTTGATAGGCCCATAGCCCTTCGGGCTGATACTTTCGATTGGTCCACTCGGGCGACTGCCCGCCCGAGGTGGTGACGGGAACGCCATCCTCGGCGGACCACGTGTCGGCGTTCGCGCGGGCGATTTCCGCGATGCGTGCGTCATCCGGCCAGGGAGCCCCACCGACGATCCATTGCCGGATCCAGTCGATCTGCTCGTCAGTCAGGCGTTCAGCCTCCTTGGGAGGCATGGGGGACCAGTCGTCATGGGTTCTGGTCACCGCCAGGTAGAGCGGGCTCTGGTCGGGTTGGCCCGCCACGATAGCGGGGCTTTCGCTGTGACCCCCTTTGAGGGTCGCCACGGATGTTCGCAGATCGAGTCCCCCCTGAAGATCAGCCGCGTCTTTGCCGTGGCATGCCAGGCACTTCTCGTGCAGCAGCGGGGCAACTCGGCGGACGAACAGGAGTTCGGCAGGCTCGTCGGCAGTGGCGGATGAAGCCGCGATGCAGACAATCACCGCGATGGCCGCGGCATGTCGAGCGATGCACGGATGCATGAGCGCCATACCGCAAACTCCGAACCGGGTTGAATATTAAACTTCTTCGAGCGGGCTGGTTGCGTCGCCGAAGGTGCCGGGGCGAACGTCCATTTTGTCCATCATCGACAGGAACAGACGGCAGAGCTGGCGATCCGACTTGCCTGTGTAGTCGAGCGCGCGGCCACCTTGCAGACGGCCTCCCGCGCCGCCGAGGACAATGATTGGAAGCTGGTCGTTGTCGTGGCGGGCACCGGCCATCATGCTCGAGCAGTGGAGGAGCATGGTGTTATCGAGCAGCGTCCGCGACCCTTCCTGGATGTCGTCGAGGCGGCGCGCGAGGTAGGCGACCTGCTCCATGAAGAACTGATTCACCCGCAGCCAGTCGGTTCCGTCACTGTGTGAAAGAAGGTGGTGAATCATGTAGTCGATCCCGTGCCCCGCCTGCTCGATGCTGGGGAGGTTCGGGAATCGCAGCGCGCTATGATCGTTGTTGAGTTTCAGCGTCGCGATGCGGGTGGTATCGGTCTGGAAGCCGAGAACCAGGATGTCGATCATCAGCTTCATGTGTTCGGAAATGTCCTGCGGGATGCCGTCAGCCGGACGGTTGATGTTGGGTTTGTCGAGCGTGGGCCGCCAACCCTGGAGTTCGCCCCGTTTGCCCGCGCTGGCGATGCGTGTTTCGACTTCGCGGACGCTGTCGAGATACTCGTCGAGCTTCTGCTTGTCGCTGGCGCTGATGCCCCGGCGGAGATCGCGGGCATCGGCGAGCACGGCATCGAGCACGCTTTTGTCTTCCGGCGATGATTCGTCCTTGAAGAGTCGGTCGAAGGCGAGAGCGGGATAGAGTTCCAGCGGCGTTGGTGTCGTCGGCGAGCTCCACGAAATGTGGGAGCTGTAGAGCATGCTGTAGTTTTTGTGGACCGAGGGATTCGAGGTCTCGCAGGCCAGCACGAGGCTGGGAACCTTGGTGCTGCGGCCGTAAGTCTGGGCCAATAGCTGATCGAAGCTGGTGCCGGAGCGGATTTCGCCGCCGCTGGCGATCGGCGCTCCAGAGAGCATGTTGCCCGTCTGCGAGCTATGGATGTTCCCTTTGCGGGCCTCTTCGTGATAAAGCCCGCGGACGAAGAGGAGCCGGTCGCGGAAGTCGGCCAGCGGGGTCAGCACCTTTCCCAGTTCCATCTCGCGGCCGGTCCCTTTGGCCCACCACTCCTGCGAATGAAAGCCGTTGCCCGAGAACGTAACGCACAGGCGAATCGGAGCTTCGCTGGACGCGGAGGCCGACTCATCGCCCCAGACGCGCATCGACTCGAGCCAGGGGAGTGCCATCGAAACGCCAACGCCGCGCAGGAAGGTTCGCCGGGAGAAATGATGCGAAGTCATGGCGTGTATCTCGCTGAGTCGAATCAGAGGGCGTACATGTGGCTCGACAACTGTCGAATCTATCGGTTCGCGACGCTCTCCGCACCGCGAATTTCGCGGAATTGCGGGCTGAGAACAATCTGCTCGACCAGATCGCCGATTCGCTGGCCCTCTGTCTGGACGAGGCGATCGATAAGCGGCTGATCGGAAAGCTGCACGCTGCGGCCCAGCGCGTACCCCAGCAGCTTCCGGTTGAACTGCCGCAAAAAGTCGTCGCGGCGCTGGTTGACCAGGTAATTCCGCAAGTCCTCAAGGCCGTTGATGGCCGTTCCGTCGTACAGGACGGTCTTTGTGTCAGCCGAGCGGGCACGGCCGATGGCGTCGAACCCTTCGAGCGCGAAGCCATACGGGTCGATTCGCTTGTGGCAGCTCGCGCACTTCGAGTCGCTGCTGTGCCGTTCGATCAGTTCACGTTCGCTGAGTCCCGCAGGGGCCTCTTCCGGGAGGGTGGGGACGCCCTTGGGAGGATTCGGAATCTTGTCGCCGAGGATCACTTCACTGAGCCAGGTGCCTCGCAGGATGGCGCTGGTGCGCGAAGCCCCCGAATGCTTGGCCAGCGTGGCGGCGAAGCCGAGCACACCGCCACGTCCCTGTTTGCGGAGCCCTTCCACTCGCTGCCAGTCGGTTCCTTCAAACGGCAGTCCATAGTGATCGGCAAGTGGCTTGTTGAGAAACGTATAGTCGGCATCGACCAGGGCGAGGGCGCTCCGGTCGTTCTGGAACAGGTCGATGTAGAACCGTGTGACTTCTTCCTGCATGTCATCGCGCACATCGAGGAACGTGGGGAAATGCCGTTCGCTCTTTTCGTCGAGCGTCGCCACGTCGCGAACATGCAGGTACTGGCAGCCGAATTCGGTGGCGAGCCGTCGGATGCGTTCGTCTTTCAGCATCCGGCGGGCCTGCGTGGCGAGAACTTTGGGATCGCGCAATTTCCCGTCGGCTGCCAGCTTCCGCAGTTCGTCATCGGGAAGTGACGACCACAGGAAGTAACTGAGCCGGGTGGCGAGTTCCCAATCGTTGACCGGGCCTGTCTGCGCGGGGGCCTGTTCGCCGCGATAGAGGAAGTTGGGCGACGTGAGGACGCGCACCAGCATCAGGTGAGGAGGGAACGTCTTGAGGTCGTTAGTTTCCGCTTCGGTCAAAGGACGACGCCAGGCACTGGCGGAGAAATCGATGACCGCCTGCTGCTGCCGGGGAACCGCAGCCGCTTGCGTTTTGCGGAACTCGGCGGCTGCCTTCATGGTCGGTTCGCGGAGCGGTTCAAACGCGCTCGGGTCGGCGTCTTGCGTGGCGAACTGCCAGAGTTGTTCGTAGGCATCGACCTGCTTGAGCGGGGCCTCGCTGATGAAGAGCAACTGGTTCCACAAACGGTTGAGCCGCTGGGTCTCGGCATCGTCGAGCATCAGCCGTCGGAGGTGGTCGTCTTCCCGGTAATAAAGCGTCAGGGTGACGACTTCATCGACCGGCACGATGCGCGTGTAGCAGAGGGCGATGGGGAACAGCGACCGGAATTCGTCGAAGGCGGCTTCAAACCGCTGGCGCTCGCTGCTGCGATCATTCACGATGATGGGGGAACTGTATTGCGTGACGAGATTGTTATCGCTCCAGCGGGCCTTCTGCTGAGCCGTCGCGGCTTGTCCGGCGACCAGGCCACCGGTCATATCAGGCTTCTCGGTCGTGATCTGCATCTGCACGCTGCCGGTTTCGGGTGAGGCTAAGCGTCCGGTGACGACCAGGGCTGCACCGTCCGCTAGAGCAGCGGGTATGGTGATCTCTTTGACCGAAGGGGCCTTCGCGGCGATGTGGCTTGCCGTTTCCGTGGGACGGAATGTTCGCAGTGCGGTGGCGAGCAACGGGTGCGTCAGCGGGAAGTTTTGTTCGAGATGCTCGCGCACCTTCGTTGCCAGCTCCGGCGACGGAGCCTTCCGCCACGCGACGATGGGCTCGGGAAGGTCGGCCGCGATTTCTTGCGAAGCCGGCTGGCTGACAAAGTGCCAGGGGCCGTGCGGATTACTAGCGAGAATGTTGGGAGAGACGTCCTTCGCCAGATCCCAAGTCTTGTCCGCCTGTCGAAGTGTCAAGTTAATGCTCGTCAGATCGCAACTGTGGTTCCCGTCGCGGGGGCCGATCACCAGGGCGACCACCTGACCAGCTTCGACACGGATGTTCTCGAAGGGGCCGAAGGGAACGACTGTCGAACCCTGAGAAACACCTGAAGCTAGCTGTTCGGTGGCATGACCACGCCGGACTTCGACCACCCAGGTCACGCCGTTGCCACACTCGGGATGAGCGTGCTTGACGTCGCCGCTGATCGTGAGCGAAACGGTGGCATCCTGAGGATTGCGCCAGGCAATGACCGAGGCACGGTCGGGAGCAGGATGCGTCGCAATGCTGTGGCCGGGCATGATTCCCGGAATGCGCACGGTCGCATCGGACGAATTGGCGAGGACGCTGAGGGCATTCGCACCCACCCAGCCCTTGATGAAGTTGTAATCCGGCGTACTCTCCATCTTCTGGGCGATGCGTGGTTCCAGAGTCGTTCCCCCAAAGCCGAGGTACTCGCGCCAGACGGTCAATGACTCCGCCGGTGCGTTGTCGGTTCCGGCTGCCAATGCCGCGAGGCAGGCTTCCGAATCGGCGATCAATCGGGTTCGCCGTGCTTCCAGAAAGGCGACGACCTCGGGAATGCTGGCAATGGGGAGATCGGGACGATCCTTGGCGACCAGCCGCGGGTTCTCCCAGAGAACGTCGTCGCCCGCGTCGCCATCACCGGCATTCGTGGCGACCAGATACAGCGTCTGGTCCTGCCCGCTCTGCAACTCGGCTCGCAGTTCCTGCCGCGACACCAGCGGCGTGACCGGTTCCTGCCAGGCCTTCGGCCCGTTGACCTTGCCGATGTGCCCGACAGTGGTGAACCGCCACAAGACGTTCTGCCAGGCCTGAATATCGGCTCCATTCAATTCTTTCGCACGGTACTTGGCCCGCAACGGGTCGAGCAGCGGCGAAGGCTGTGTTCCTTCGAGAGCGGCTTTCAACTGGCCCAGGTATTTGGGGCTGAGGCCGGTCGCCTCGCCGCGTCCCTGTAGCGCATCGAGATATCGTTGCACGGGGAGACGTCCTTCGTCGGTGCCGACGGGGAGGGCAATCCCCTGCTGGACCGAAGTCGCGGCGTCTCCGGACGTGGTGTATTTCGTATAAAGCGCACGAATGTCGGCGAGTGTTTCGTTGGTCCAGTCCTGCGGCGACGTGCTCGGCGAAAAGCGAATGCCATCGTCGAGCAACACCAGATGCCGTGAGACGTCTTTCGCAGCGTCGAGATACTTCGTAAGCAGGGCCGGCGACATGACGAGTGCCGCACCGGCGTTGGTGAAGCCTTCGCCCGCGGCTCCATCGACGGGAAACTCACGTGCGGGATCGAGCGAGTCGACATCTGTCAGGTCGCGGAGGGTATAGGTGTATTCGCGATTGGACAGCCGTCGGAGAACGACCGGCCCCGGATCGCCCGCGCTGGCAATCGCGATCTCATGGAGCGTTTGGCGCACCCAGGTCGAGAGCAGCCGCGACTCGTCAGCCGACATCTGCGGAGCATCCTTGGGCGGCATCTCGCCAATCGCCAGTTGCTCCTGCACGCTCTCCCAGATGCCAGCCTGTTGTTTCACCTGATCGAACGTGGTGAAACGCTCAAGATCGAGTTCCCCCTGCATTTCCTCGGTGGAATGGCACTTCGTGCAGTATTGCCCCAGCAGGGGCAGAATCGTTTGATCGAACGGCTCGGCGAAGGCCGTTGCGCCGAACAGAACTTGAAGGGCGAGGACAACCGCGAGTGCAAAGGACTTCATACGCGCCAGCCCCGTCATAGCCCCCGGCGAGCGGCCGGGGGTTTCTGTTGATTGAAATTGAATAAGAAGCGCCCCTGGCGGCTCGCCGGGGACTATGGAAATCTACGCTTCCTCGACATCGCAGAAATCATCACCGGCCGCGATTCGAAACGGCTTGCTCGTCAGCATCTGCGAAGCTCGATTCCGAATGGCCTTATTCCCGCCGTTCAAACTCAGCCATACCAGATGCCGACGTTCAACATCGGGATGATCCAGCAGTGCACGATGCAAAATCGCATCGCCGCTCTCGACAATTTCTTCGACGGTCTCTTCCGAAATTCCTATGGTGTGAAGTCGACGGCCAATGCACCGGCGACGATGCGACTCAAAATAACCTGGCTCCCTCTCGAGATATCGTTGGGACAATTTCTCGTGCTGGATGTCTGAAAGAATTGGCGATTCCAATAGCGTCAAGATTCTCCCGTCGGTCAGATCGCAGCCATCCGGTCCATGATCCTGCAAAGCAACAAGGTCATCGAGTTCGGAATCGGTGAGCCAATGTTTTGCTTTGAGATACCGCCAAAAAGCAGCGCTGCGATAATGTTCCTGGGCCTTGTCATCAGAAATCAAATACTCGCGATACTGCTGCTGAAGAAACTCTTCGTCGACCACACCGGCATTCAGCCACTGCGGCGTATAGCCCAATTCCCGAAGGATTTGTGCAAGCGGTTCCACGTTCGGTAGGTTCCCGGCTGGACGCACGCGGTCATGACAATCGGGCTACTTCTCCACCCACGTGACCGGGGCAGGTTCGATGGTGTCGGCGGGACGGGCGCCGGCGTCGGCGCGGCCGCTGCCTTCGAGGCGGCTGATGCAGCGAACCGTCATGTCGTGGTCGCAGAGAATCTGGCAACTCAGACGGACGCCCGACAAGCCGCGGGCCGCGAGCAGGTCTTTCTCTGCGACGGTGATGTTTTGCGGTTCGCCGTCAACGAATTCGACGCGGCAGGTTGTGCAGCGGGCTTTGCCGCCGCAGGCATGCAACTGGTCGACTTTCGCCACATCGGTGAGCGCGAGGACCAGCCGCTGGTCCGCGGAAACTTCAAATGGTCCAACCCCTTCGACAGTCAACGTGGGCATGCAGTGGCTCCTGGCTGTGAATCGTATCGATGATCGATTGTGCGATGCCCGACATTCAGCCGCAAGCGCGACATGCCGGACGGAGACTACGCGTTCGGGAGGAAAAGGTTGTGGGTGGCGAGTTTCGAGAAGTACATTCTGGTTGACGAAGCATGCTCATCTTGAATGCCAACAATGTCCGAACCACCCCTTCTGATGCGGTTCGTGGTCGACCACTTCGCCGGCGGCGCGGCCTGGTGGTGGGGGCTCGGACTGGCTTTGGCGTTCCTCGTCTTGGATTCGCGTCTATCCACCATCGCGTCGTCAGCGCGGCGGTGGACGACGATCGTCATTGGCCTGGCTTTTCTCTGGGCCGGTGTCGCGGCAATCCCGGTTCCGGTGGGTTGGTATCCCGCCGTAGGTTGTTGCTTGATCGTCGAACGGGCCGCAGCCCTGTGGCCACGAACGAGTCAACGGGGGCGGCTCGTCACGTGCGGAGTGGCCATCGTCGCGTTGGCGGGCTTGCTGCTGGTCGAGATTCCCTGGGTCATCACGCCCGTGGTTCCTCGGTCCGCGTCGCCGACGATCGGCGTCATCGGCGATTCCGTGACGGCGGGTCTGAATGAGGACGACATCACCTGGCCCCGCCTGCTGGCGGCTCAAACCGGCTGGCAGATTCGCGACGCTTCGAGGCAGGGAGCAACGCTCCGTTCGGCTCGCGACCAGTTGGTCCGCCTGCCTGACGACGTTGATCTCCTGCTGATGGAAATTGGCGGAAACGATCTGCTTGAGGGGTTCGACGTGGACACGTTTGGCCGTCAATTCGACGAACTTCTAGCGGCAGCGAGGAAACCGGGGCGAACGATCGTCCTGTGGGAACTTCCGTTGCCTCCACTGCATGCTGAGTACGGTCGTCGACAGCGAACTGCCGCCCGAAGGCACGCGGTCCTGTTACTCCCGCGTCGCTACTTCGCCGCAGTGCTCGCCACCCAGGGAGCGACGGTCGATGGGATTCACCTGTCGGCGGCCGGTCAGAAACAGATGGC
Organism: Planctomycetaceae bacterium; assembly: GCA_019636285.1. Lineage (GTDB taxonomy): Bacteria > Planctomycetota > Planctomycetia > Planctomycetales > Planctomycetaceae > JAHBXV01. Next base: position 48,671 of record JAHBXV010000033.1, on the reverse strand, counting down.
AGCCCTTGTGGCGAGCCTGCTGAACGTCTCGGAGGAAGCGACTCCGAACGACACGACTGCGTCCCCCGCCAATTATCATCGCCCTATACCCACGATTGCAGGGCCTGACGAATCTGGTTCTCAATAACTGCCGAGGCTTCGCGAGCCGGCTACGGGATACGACTCCGTTTCTCCGCGTCCCCCCTCGCCCAATCCCCGCGTCGCCTCCCCGACTCCCCCGCATTTGCTGTTGACGCATTGAAACATTAAGATACGACAGTCACGCGAGACAGGCGGTTTTCGCAAAAGACTCCGATCAATCCAGTTGGGCCGCACTCAGCATCCGGCAAGAAGCACGGAACCGGGCGTCCTTTCGGGACTGGCCGTGGCTGATATGGTCCTCTCTTCGAAGCCACGACAAGAGAACATCGCTTTCGGTTGATCGTGTTCTTGATCCTGGCGGATTTCGATCAAATGCCGCGTTCTCTCTTTGAATCTGCTCCGCAATTCGACTGTCGGCCCTCTAATCAGTGGCGAGGCTGGATCGTCGCGCTCGTAGTCTGTCTGGGCATTGCCCCTGTGTTAGGCCAGGCCCCCCAAACGCCAGAAACACCGCCACCGCCGAATCCCGCCGGGCCGAAGCCCGTCACTCTTGCTCCAGAAACAATTCTTGAAAAGTGGGTTTTCTTTTCGGCCGAACGATCGGCTCGCGAGGCGACCTGGCGGGTCGAAAAAGGGGCGACCCCCAACGAAACCGAACTCATCTGCCTGGGCTTGCCTTATGGCTATCTGCGTTCGGTCGAAGAGTACGAAGACTTCGACTTCGGCCTCGAATGGCGGTATCCGAAGGATCCCAACGGGAACAGCGGATTGCTCATTCACACGGTCGGCGAGGACAAGATCTGGCCGAAATCGGTTCAGGTTCAGCTTCATGCCCCGGCTGCCGGCAGCATCTTCCCGACCGGCGGCGCGATGACCGACAATACCGGTTCGGCAATGGGGCTCTCGCGACCCGTGAACGAGTGGAATATCTGCGTGGTCAGTTGCCGTCAGGGTAAGGTGACCGCCGAGATTAATGGCAGCAAGGTTGGCGAAGTGACGGGCTGCCTCCCCAGCCGAGGCCGGCTCTGTTTGCAGTCGGAAGGCGCTGAGGTTCACTTCCGGAGAATCTGGATCCGCCCGCTGCCGCTCGCCAATGCCGCAGCCGCCAAAGAGGGGGAAGATGCCGCCCCAGCGGAGGAAACGCCGAAAACGACGGGGACGCAGATGAGCTGCAGTGGGCCTGTTGAGCGCGCCTGCCCCGCCGAAGCTTGGTCAGAATGGACAGTCCCACAAGTCGCGAATCCGACGAAAGTCGCATCTGCGGGAACATTCTGGGAATTCGATTCCCGCCGCGAAGCGCGGCAGTACCAGCGGACGACCGAACGGGTTCAACGAACTGGTCGGGCGGTTCTTCCCGGTTGCCGGAGCACCGAAACCTATTCTTCAAACGCCATCAAAGTGCGATCGCCAGCAGCGCCTGTCTACCAACGCAAGACAGCGCTTCGGTAGCTTTGCGATCAGCGGACTTCGACGCCCTGATTCGTGTGGTGTAAGTCGGCGTGCCCCGCCCGAAACGTGCCATCCCTCGCGAACCCGAAGTGGTGTCTCCGTTTCCAGTTCTGGGAAGCCCGTTGATTTTACGCAATTAACGCTGTTGAAAATCTCGCCCGGGACATCCATAATTCGGGCGCAGCGAGCGTGGCGGGGAGAAACCCGTATTTATTGATCTCCAAAACGGCGAGATGTTTCATGCGGATGAATCTGGAACCCGCCGATCAGGATTTTTTGCAAACCCTGAATGAACAAGGGTCTGCGACGATTTCGCGTTTGTGCGAAGTCGCTGGCGTGACCCCCACGGCGATCCGCCAGCGGCTCATCCGACTGGAAGCGTCGGGGCTCGTCGGCCACGAGGCGCGTCGAATTGGACGGGGACGTCCGCAGCATGTTTTTTTTCTGACCCGTAAGGGTTTGCGGCAACTGGGAGACAATTACGCGGAACTGGCGATCCTGCTCTGGGACGAATTGAACGCCATTGAGGATCTGTCGGTCCGGGAATCGGTGCTGCGGCGGCTGCGAGCGAGACTGGTCAGTCGATACGGCGAGTCGATCGCCGGGTCCGGATTGCCGCAGCGGTTCGAGCAGCTGCACCAGGCGCTTCTGGAACGCGGCTTCCGGGTGGAGGTCCGTCAGGATGGGCAGTTGCCGGTGTTGCGCGAGAACGCCTGCCCGTACCAGGATCTCGCCGAGCATGATCATTCGGTCTGCGAGCTCGAACAGCAGGTGTATGAAGAGGTTTTAGGTGTTCCGCTGACGCTGTCGCACTGTTGCCGCGATGGCGATGCCTATTGCGAGTTTCGACCGACGGAGGCGACGATAAGGAGCGAAGGCGTCTAGTGCGGGGGCGGAGCAGGCAACTGGTTCTGCCCGTGGATCGTGTTATGGGAAAAGACTTAAAACACACTGGCGGAGCCAGTGGCACACGAAAGTCACATCCTGACAAAGCACGAGGGAGGATAGCGATTAAGCATGAGCTGGATTGACGGACGGTTCGAAGAGAACCTCATCATCACGACGCTGGAACAGGCGACGAATTGGGGACGGCAGTCGAGCGTCTGGCCCATGACGTTCGGACTGGCGTGCTGCGCGATTGAGATGATGGCTGTTGGTGCGCCGCGGTTTGATCTCGACCGGTTTGGAGCGGGGGCTTTTCGGGCCACGCCCCGGCAGGCCGATCTAATGATTGTCGCGGGAACCGTGACTTACAAAATGGCCAGCCGGGTTCGGCGGCTCTACGAGCAAATGCCCGATCCGAAGTACGTGATCGCGATGGGGGCCTGCACGATTGGCGGGGGTCCGTATTTCAAGTGGGGCTATCACGTCGTAAAGGGAGTCGATCTGGTCGTTCCCGTCGACGTGTATGTCCCCGGCTGCCCGCCCCGTCCCGAGGCGCTGCTCGAAGGGATTATGCGGATTCAAGACAAGATTCGTGCCAAGCGGCTGGCCAAAGATAAACCAGACGTGCTGCCAGTGCCGCACCACACCGGTCGCGTGCGACTGCCCGAAGTGGCCGCGTCCTGAAACCTGTTAAGGGTCGTCCCGAGTGGTTTAAGAACTCGGGCGCCACAGACCTCCAACACCCTGCAACCTGAAACCACCGGACCGAGATCGTCCGTGATCGAAATTCCGGAAGAGGATCCTCATGTCGAGCCTGTTGAAGATCAGCGACCTGCATGTTTCCGTTGGTGAAACGCCCATTCTGCGCGGCGTGAGTCTCGAAATCCGCCAGGGCGAAATCCATGCCCTGATGGGTCCGAACGGGTCTGGCAAGAGCACGCTGGCGTATGCCCTGGTCGGCCACCCGAAGTACGAGATCACCGGGGGATCGATCGAGATCGACGGTTCACCGCTCAACGAACTTGATCCATGCGAGCGCGCTCGGCTGGGGCTGTTTCTCGCCTTCCAGTATCCGGTGACGATTCCCGGCGTGAAGGTCTCCGACTTTCTTCGCCATGCCGTCTCGAACATCCGCAATCCCAACCGCAAGGAAGGGGAAGGTCTGATTCCGATGCGGGAGTTCCGCAAGGAACTCAAGAGCCTGATGGAAGAGCTCGGCATGGATACCGACTTTGCCCGCCGTTACCTCAACGAGGGGTTCTCGGGTGGCGAAAAGAAGCGGATGGAAATTCTGCAGCTTGCGATGCTGAAGCCGAAGTTCGCGATTCTCGATGAGACTGATTCGGGGTTGGACAGCGACGCCGTTCGCGTCGTCAGCGAAGGGCTGCGGAAGCTCTCCGGACCCCAAATGGGCGTCCTCATCATCACGCATCACGAACGATTGCTCGAATACAACGTGCCACAGTTCACGCATGTGATGCTGGCCGGCCGGATCGTCGAAACGGGCGATGCGGCACTCGCACATGAACTGCACAACCACGGCTATGCGACGGTTCGGGAACGCCACCCGCAGGAAGCCGCCGAGGAACAAAGCCGGCACGAAGCCGCCGTGACCGCCGGCTAATGAGGAATCCAGGCGACTGCTTTTTCAGTGACTATCCAACGGCGATTCGCCGGATGAAGAGACGAGGTTGACCATGTCCACCGACTTGACCAGCGCCCCCGATGATCTGGGGATCGGCGACTATCAGTACGGTTTTCACGACCCGACGGACAAGTACGTCTTTCGCGGCCGGAAAGGGCTGAATCGCGAAGTCGTCGCCCAGATCTCGGCGATGAAACAAGAGCCCGACTGGATGCGGGAATACCGGCTCGAAGCGCTGGAAATCTTCGAGTCGAGACCCATGCCGAATTGGGGTGGGGATCTGAGCGAGCTCGACTTCCAGGACATTTACTACTACGTCAAGGCGTCCGACCGGCAGGAAAAGAGTTGGGAAGACGTCCCCGACGACATCCGCAAGACGTATGACCGCCTCGGCATCCCGGAAGCCGAAAAAAAGTATCTGGCCGGCGTGAAGGCCCAGTACGAGTCGGAAGTGGTCTACGGCAGCCTGCAGGAAGACCTCGCGAAGAAGGGTGTGGTTTTCACGGACACCGACTCGGCCGTGCGCGACTATCCGGAGCTCGTTCGCGAGCATTTCGGGACGGTGATTCCGTCGTCGGACAACAAGTTCGCCGCCCTGAACTCGGCGGTCTGGTCGGGCGGGTCGTTCATCTATGTCCCCAAGGGGGTCCACATCGAGTTTCCGCTGCAAGCCTATTTCCGGATCAACTCCGAGAACATGGGCCAGTTCGAGCGGACGCTGATCATTGTCGATGAAGGGGCCTCGGTCCATTACGTCGAGGGTTGCACAGCGCCGACGTACAGCAGCGAAAGCCTGCACTCGGCCGTGGTGGAAATCATCGTCAAGCGGAATGCCCGCTGTCGTTACACGACCATCCAGAACTGGTCGAGCAACGTCTATAACCTCGTCACCAAGCGGGCGATGGCGTATGGCAACTCGCTCATGGAGTGGGTCGACGGCAACCTGGGTTCGAAGCTGACGATGAAGTACCCGGCCATCTATCTGATGGAACCAGGCGCACGCGGCGAGACGCTGTCCATTGCGTTTGCCGGGCATGGTCAGCACCAGGATGCCGGCGCGAAGATGGTGCATTGTGCCCCGAACACCAGCAGCCGCATCGTTTCCAAGAGCATCAGCAAGGGGGGGGGTCGGTCGAGCTATCGTGGTCTGGTGAAAGTCCAGAACGGGGCTCCGAACTGTAAGAGCAACGTCGTCTGCGACGCGCTGATTCTCGATCCCTCAAGCCGCAGCGATACCTATCCGTACATCGAAGTCGACGAAGAAAACGTCGCCGTCGAACACGAAGCCTCGGTCTCGAAGATTGCTGAAGAGCAGTTGTTGTATCTCATGAGCCGCGGTCTGTCGGAGCCGGAAGCATCGGCGATGATTGTCACCGGGTTCATCGAGCCGCTGGTGAAAGAGCTGCCGATGGAATACGCCGTGGAGATGAACCGGCTGATCGAACTGCAGATGGAAGGCAGCGTGGGATGAGTGTTGCTCCCGTCCGCTATATCTCCCGTCAGGACTATCTGGAGCGGGAGCGGAAGGCTGCTCACAAGAGCGAATACTATCGCGGAGAGATCTTCGCGATGGTGGGAGCGAGCGTCACTCACAACCTGATCGCGGGCAACACGATCACGGCGCTCAACAACCTTCTCAGAGGTCGTGGCTGCCGGGTCTATCCCAGTGATTTGCGCGTGGCATGCCCGAGCGGGCTCTACACCTATCCCGATGTCACGATGATCTGCGGAGAACACCAGTTCGACGATGATCGGCGGGACACATTGACGAATCCGCAGGTACTCTTTGAGATCCTTTCGGAAACAACCAAGGCTTATGACTTCGGAACGAAGTTCCAGCTTTATCGAACAATATCGTCACTTCGAAGTTACGTGCTGATTGACCAGTCTTCACCGCTGGTCTTTCGGTATGACCGGCAGGGAGACGCCGACCACTGCCTGTTGACGTTCAGTTCGGGACTCGACGCCGTCCTTGAGCTGCCCGACTTCGAGTTCGCCGTCCCGCTTCAACAGATTTACGAGAACGTGGAGTTTTCCCAGCCCGCCGCTGAAGAAACTCCAAAGACCGATCAACGACCGGAATTGAATTGATGACCGCCGCCATGGCCCAGGCCCGCCCCTTTGACCGTTCCGTCTTGCGGAACCTGATGAATGCCCGCTGCGAAGCCGACTGGATTTGTCAGCTCCGCGAGCAAGCGTTCGAACTCTTTGAATCGAAGCGCAATGAAGCGCTCGACCCCGAGGAATACAAGCGGGTCGATCTGCGTGCGTTTCGTCCGGAGCGATTCACGTGGGTGCCGGAACGGACCGAGCGGATCGAGTTCGACACGCTCATGGCCCGGCGGGCCGAGTTCGCGGGGAACGTCGTGCATGTCGATGGCCATTGCCTCGAAGCGCGGCTGTCGGAGGAATACGCCGCCAAAGGCGTGCTGTTCGGCGACCTTGTTACGTTGCTGGCCGATCATCGGGAGATCCTCGAACCGCATCTGTTTTCAGCCGTGGAACCGGCGGCGGATCGCTTTTCCGCCTGGCACGCGGCTTTCTGGACGGGCGGCACGGTCTTGTATGTCCCACGAAACGTGGAACTCACTCAGCCGCTGCATAGTTTGATTGCCCTGGATCGCACGGGAGCGGCTGATTTCAGCCATACGCTGGTCATTCTGGAAGAAGGTGCGAAAGCGACGCTTCTGGAGGAGACGACATCGGCCCAGGCCGATTCGCCCGGCATGCATGTCGGAGCCGTCGAACTGATTCTGAAACCCGGTTCGCAGTTGCGGTACGTGCAGCTCCAGAACTGGAACGACAAGGTCTGGCATATCGCCCACCAATCGGGCCGGGTCGATCGCGACGCCTTCCTGCAATGGACGGTCGGGGGGCTGGGCAGCCGGTTGTCACACATCCATCAGCATGTGCATCTCGACGGTCGCGGCGCGCAGGCCCAGGTGAACGGCGTGACATTCGCGACCGATCGCCAGGTGCTGTCGTATTACACTCAACAGACACATCATGCGCCCGATACTCGTAGCGATCTGCTCTACAAGGATGTGTTGCGCGACATGGCCCGCGTGATCTGGCGCGGGATGATCAAAGTCGACCCCGCCGCGCAGAAGACCGACGGCTACCAGCGCAATGACAGCTTGATGATGAGCGAAGAGGCCCGGGCAGACGCCATTCCGGGACTGGAGATCGAAGCCGACGACGTGCGCTGCACGCACGGGGCAACGGCTGGTCGCGTCGACGAAGAACAACTCTTCTACTGCATGTGCCGGGGTCTCGAACGGCGCGAAGCCATGCACATGATCGTGGAGGGCTTCTTCCAGATCGTTTACGACCGCATTCCGGTTGAGATCGTCCGCGAAACACTCAGTCAGGCCGTCGAAAAGAAGCTTGGTATTGGCGATTGACGTTCGCCTCGCCTCGGTGCGGGAGACTCATCATGTCGACCTTGATTGAAACCCCTCGTACGTCGATCGAAGCCGATGCGCCGCCGCGCCTCGACGTCCGCTCCAACGGGACGCTGATGTCTCCCGAAGAGTTCGATGCCGTCGACGATTGGGACCGCGAGTATCGCTACGAGCTCATCAAGGGGGTGGTCATTGTGACACCGGCACCGGGAGGAGGAGAACGCGCGCCCAACGATCGGCTGGGGGCTTGGCTCTGGAGGTTTCTGGAATCGCAAAACGGACCCGTGCCAGTCGACGATACCCTCCCGGAACAGTACATCTCCTTGCCCGACGGATCTCGGCGAAGAGCCGATCGCGCGATCTGGGTGGGGTTGGGTCGCCCGCCTCGCCTTGAAGAAGACGTTCCGGCGATCGTGATCGAGTTCTGCTCGAATAGCCGCAGGGACCGCCGCCGCGATTTTGAGGAGAAGCGACGGGATTACCTGGGGGTTGGCGTCCGCGAGTATTGGGTGATCGATCGATTTCAGCACTCAATGACCGTCTTCACAAGTGACAACGAACTGAAACTGTCCGCGAACGAGACTTACCGTTCGCCTCTTCTTCCCGGATTTGAATTGCCTTTGGCGCGACTGTTTGAAGTCGCCGATCGTTATGGTCAGGAAAGCTGAGAATCATGCCTTCGTTTGAATTGATGGCCGCGCTCGATGAGCTGGCTCCGGGAGCCCGGAAGTCGATCTTCGTGGATGACCTTCCCGCGCTGCTGCTCCGGATCGAGAACGACTATTTCGCGATCGAAGACGTCTGCACGCACGACGGCCAGCCGTTGACCGATGGTCCGGTCATCGATCGGCAGATCGTCTGCCCGCGTCACGGAGCCCGGTTCGATTTAGCTGACGGTCGACCGACCAAAATGCCTGCCACGTCGCCGATTCGAGTCTTCGCGGTCGATGTTCGCGGCGACGGCGTCTACGTCAGCCCGAAGGCGCCCGGAACCGTGCCGTCGACGCCGAAATTTGTCGCGACTCCGGCTCCAGCCGTCCCGGAAGCGACGGCTGATGTGCCGCAAACTCCTGTCGATGAGTCCGGCGAACCGGCCGCGGAAGTGACCGATGAAGCCCTCATCGAAGCGCTCCGGACCGTGATTGATCCCGAATTGATGATTAACATCGTGGACCTGGGCCTGGTCTACAACATCAACCAGAATGGTCGAAAAGTGGCCATCGAAATGACGCTGACGAGCCCGGCCTGTCCGGCGGGGCCACAGATCATTCAGCAGTCGCGCACGGCTTTGGAGCGCGTGAACGGCATCGACGAAGCCACCATCAAGCTGGTGATGACACCACCCTGGTCGCCCGAACGCATGACCGACGAAGCCCGCGACCAACTGGGCATTTTCTAAGAAAGCCAGCAGCGGAAAGCTAAAAGCTGAAAGCCAGGCCTGTTCACTCGACGAGTCTCTGGCTTTTTGCTCTCCGCTTTTTGCTTTCCGCTTCCAACGGATACACTGACGGTTCACGTCTGGCGGAGCGCGTAAAGCCGCTTCGTCCGGCACAGATTGAACCGGTGTTCCTTCAACGGTCCGTCCGGCCATGAATTGGCTGCATCCTGGAATATTGACCGCGCTCGTCCTGGTGCTCGCTCCGGTCGCGCTCCATCTGCTGCTCCGCGCCCGCCCCAAGCCGCTTGCTTTCCCCGCGCTGCGCCTGATTCAGGCGCGCAAGACCATGAACCGCCGCCGAATGCGCTTGCGGCACTGGTGGTTGCTCCTGCTGCGCATGCTGGTCGTCGCGCTGATCGTGCTGGCCGTCGCCCGGCCAACCCTGCCCCCGGCCAACTACGCGCTGTCAAGACGCGAGTGGCTCGTGGGGGCCGCGATCCTGGCGGTGGCGGCGATCGCGTATTGGGGAATGCTGTCGATGTGGCGGCGCGGGGGCATGGCGCGACATCGACTGTTGACGCGGCAGACCAATCTGCGGACCGTTGTCGGGCTGGGAACGCTGGCGCTGTTGCTGCTGCTGGTGGCGTGGCCTTATCAGCGACGGGTCGCCGCCGAGATATCATCCCCTGCCACTCCCCAGGCCGCGAACATCCCGGTCGCGGCGGTGTTTCTTGTTGATGTCAGCCGTCGCATGGAGTATCGCCACGAAGGCAAAACGCGACTGGAAGCCGCGATCAAGCTGGCGAGCGAGCAACTCGGGCGATTGCCGCAGGGAAGTCGCGCCGCCGTGCTCGCCACGACCAGACGCGTCCCCCTGGTCTTCTCGTCCGACCTGACCGCGGTTCTCGATCAGTTGTCGTCCGTCGCGCCGACCGATGAGCCTGTCGTCTTGAACGACATGCTGCAAACAGCGCTTGAGGCTCAGCGAGACGATCGCGAACGGACGCTTGAGGAACAGGCGTCACTTCCCGAAGCCGCCCGGCAGGATCGCTTCGTCCGGGAAGTCTATCTCTTTACGGATCTCTCAAGGTCGGCTTGGCGGATTGGCGGGGAGTCGCCGCTGCGTTCTCAACTGGAAGTCTTCGAAGGACTGTCGGTTTACGTGCTCGACGTCGGTGTCGAACGACCGGTCAACGCGGGCTTCGGGGCGATTCGATTGGAGCGGGAAAATGTCGCCGTCGGCAGTCGTGTTCGTCTCGAAGCCACGGTCCGCCGGGAGGGTCCCTCGGCTGCCCCGCTGTTTGCCGAATTGTGGATGAACGATGCTTCCGGGACACCCGTCAAGGCGGGACAGTCGGAAGTCCCGTCCACAGACAGCGGACAGACGGCTGTCGGCTTCGAAATCGAGGCGAGGCAGCTTCCGGGAGTTTCCGGAGAGCTCCGGCTCTCGCAGACCGATCCGTTGCCGGCCGACAATACGGCGGTGTTCGCGCTCGGCGTTCATCCGCCGGCTCGCGTGCTGCTGATTGGCGACTCGGCGAGCGACGTCAGCCTGTTTCGTCGGGCGATTGCTCCGCAGGAACTCGTCAAAAGCGGCCGTGCCCGATATCAGGTCGATTTCTCGACGGTCGCCGCTGCTGGTCGCGCGAACCTGGGACAGTATGCCACTGTCGTGCTGATGAACGCGGCTTCACCCGGTAGTGCCCTCTGGGAGAACCTCGCGACATACGTCGAAAATGGTGGTGGACTCCTTGTTGTTGCCGGGAAGACCAGCCAATTAACGACACAGGACGGCACGTCAGGAATCGATCCCCTGGCGTATCGGACAGCCGCGGCGCTGTCGGTTCTGCCCGCCAGCCTGAAGGCGTCACTTAAGGTTCCGGCGGGAACCACCATCGACTGGATGGCGACCGACCATCCGCTGGTCCGGAACCTCGAAGCGTACGGGGCGCTCGCGATCTTCGCGGGTCTCGACATTGCCCGCCTGTGGACGGTCAGCCCGCATCCCGAGGCACGCGTGGTGGCGAGCTACACCGGGAACGAAAGTTCTCCCGCGCTCCTGGAACGCTCGATCGGCCGCGGCCGCGTCTTCCTGCTGACGACGGCTCTCGGCGATCCCTCCTGGAACGACCTGCCGCGGAGCTGGATGTACGTGGTTCTCAGCGATCTGATGCTGCAGACATTGTCGCGGACTGCCCAGGAGCGGCATAATTTTCTCATGGGCGAAGCGCTAGCGGTCGATGTCGCCTCGGCCGCCGCCCCTCGCGAGTTCTTTCTGCGGCGTCCCGATTTCGTCCAGCAGCCCTTATCACTCTCGGCGGGAGAGACACGACTGAAGCTGCCGTCCGCAGCAACGCCAGGTCTCTACGAACTGACATCGGCCGAGGATGCCGCCGCGCGACAATGGCTGGCCGTCAATCGAGGGCCCGAAACGGGCAATCTCACGAAGGTGACGTCGACGGAACTGGATGAGGTCCTCGGTCCCGACCGCTACAGCATCGACCGCGATCTGGCCGTGCTGGAGCGGCGCTTGAATGTCGGCCGACTCGGCCAGGAAGTCTATGGCCTCCTGGTCACCGTGCTGGCTATGTTTTTTCTCCTCGAACAGGCGACCGCCACCTGGTTCTACCGTCAGGAAGAGGCCAACACTTCGCCAACCGCTGGGTGATTCCCGGACTGCTCACGATTCTCTTTCATGCCGAACTTCGATCCCATCTATCCGTGGCCGATCACCGCTGCCTTCGCTGCGGCGCTCTTCGCCATGGCATGGCTGGCGTCGCGGGTCGATGCTCGGCGATTAACGCCGTTTCGCGCCAGAACACTCCTCACGATTCGTGTCCTGGCGGTGCTGACGCTGTTGTTTTCGATCGTCCGACCGGCTTTGCGGTACGAGGAGACCAGCGACGAAACCGTCCAGATCCTGATTGCGCGGGATGCCAGCCGCAGCATGAACACGGCCGACGGTCCCAGCGGCGCCAGTCGCTGGCAAAGTCTCTACGAAGACCTGTCGAAACTGACGCCGAAGTGGAAGAGCGCCGCCGAGAAACTGAACGTCCGGCAGTTTGAATTCGATGCGACGACGCGGGAAGCGAATCTGCCCGAGTCGTTGACCGTGCTCGCCCCGGCGGAAGGGCAGCAGACGGCGATGGGATCGCTTCTCGAGAATATGGGGCGCGAAACCGAGAAACGCCGCACCGTGGCCGTGCTGCTGCTTGGCGACGGAGCACAGCGGGCGCTGCCGCCCAACGATCGCGATCCGCTCTTGGCGGCACAGGCATTGGGCGAGAAGCAGATTCCCATCTACACGATCGGTTACGGAGCCGCCACGCGTGAAGCGCTGGGGCTTGATCTCGCGGTTGAGGACTTAGTAATCGATCCGGTGGTCTTCGAACGTAAGACCGTCCCGATTTCGGTACGGCTGCGCGGATCTGGCACGCGAGGTCGCCGCGTGAAGCTGCGAGTCCTACTGGAGGATCGGACCGGGCTCACGTTCGGACAGTCGGGCGAAATGATTCCCGCCGCCGGCACGCAATCGGCCCAGCCCCAGACCGAGTTGACGCTCTCGCGAGACTCGTCGTTGGAAACGGTCAATCTCTCGTTCGTTCCGAATTTTCCAGGCGAATTCAAGGTAGCGGTCGAAGTGGAACCGCAGCCCGGCGAACTGCTGCTGACCAACAACCAGGTCGAGACGATCATCACCGTTCGCCAGGGGGGACTGCGCGTCGCCTATTTCGACAAACCCCGGCTCGAGCAGCGCTGGATTCGCATGGTCAACGGCGAAGACAAGATTCAGCTCGACTTCATCGAAGTTCGCGGCGGGCGACAGTCGGCGGGAACGGGTCTCGATCCCGCTCTCTTTGAACGGGGCCGCTATGACGTTTACCTGATTGGCGACGTGCCGGCCTCGTCGTTCGGAGCGGCCCAGCTCAGAGCGCTTGCCCAGCGCATCGGCGAAGGAGCCGGTTTCATGATGACCGGCGGTTATCAGAACTTTGCCAACGGGGGGTATGCCGCTTCCCCGCTGGCTGACTACTTTCCGGTCCGCCTCGATCCCGGGAGCGTCGACAACAGTCAGGTTCCCAATCAGGAAACCGAAGGTCTGCGTGTCATACCGACCGATCTGGGACTGCGCCGTTTCGTCATGCAACTTGATGCGGCCGACCGCAATCGTCAGAGCTGGGAAACGCTCGCACCGCTTGAAGGGGGAACGCGGCTGCAGCCCCGGGTCGACAATCCGCTCGTGGAAGTCTGGGCGCAGACTCCCGAAGGGAAACCGCTTCTGGTGGCAGGTGAAGTCGGCAAAGCACGCGTCCTTGCCTTTGGAGGCGACACGACGTGGCGGTGGGCGATGGCGGGGCGCGGTGAGGATCATCAGCGCTTCTGGCGGCAGGCGATTCTCTGGCTGGCCCGAAAGGAAATTGATTCCGATCAACCGATCTGGGTGCGTGTCGACCCGCGCGGCACCTATCCCGGTCAGTCGGTGACGGCAGAGTTCGGCGTGCGCGAGAATGACACCAACGTGACCTATGGCGTCGAGTTGATCGCTCCCGATGGAACGCGACGTCCGATCGCGGCTTCGGTCTCCGCGGCCGGCAACCGAGCCGAAATTCGCGATCTCGATCAACCGGGCGATTACTGGGTCTCGGTTTCCGCGACGCGCAACGGGGCCTCTGTCGGGCTTCCCGCGATGACGCGATTCCTGGTCGATGCCCGCGACCTGGAACTCGACCAGCCCAGCGCGGACTATGAATTGCTCAAGCAGATTGCGTCGGTCAGCGGCGGTCAACTGGTCGCGCGAGAAGAGCTGGAATCCCTCATCGACCGACTGCTCGCCACGCGACTGAGCGAACTGACCCGTGTCCGCAGCATCACCCTGTGGGACAACTGGCCACTCCTCCTCACCTTCATCGGCCTCCAGACTCTGGGATGGTTCCTGAGAAAGAAATGGGGGCTAGTTTGAGGAGAGAAACTCGAAACTCAAAATTCTAAATCCTAAATTCGAATTTCGGATTTAGAATTTCGTATTTCGTGCTTCACCAACCACTATCCACCACCTACTAACCACTCCTCCCCGTATGCTCATCACTCGCCTTGAACTCTACCACATTGCTATGCCGTTGATTTCCCCCTGGCGGACTGCCTATGGGGAAGATGCGGCGATCGAGTCGGTACTTTGCCGGATTTCGAGTGGGTCGGTCTCGGCTTGGGGGGAAGCCAGTCCGTTGGCTGCTCCCTGCTACAGTCCCGAGTGGGCCGGGGGGATCTTCGCAACTTGCCAGCGCTGGTTGGCTCCTGCTTTGCTGAATGTCGATGTGACATCCGGCGAAGGCTTGCAGGCACGGCTGGCCCACTTCAAGGGCAACCCGTTCGCCAAGGCGGTTCTCGATACGGCCTGGTGGGCGCTCCACGGTCGCATGCAGAATCAACCCTTGCACCGCCTGTTGGGGGCGACGCGCGATCACGTGGCCGTGGGAGCCGACTTTGGCGTCACCGATCGACTTGAGGATCTGGTCGAACAGGTCGGTAACGCCCTCGATCAGGGCTTTCCCCGCGTGAAGCTCAAGTATCGCCCCGGCTGGGATCTGCCCATGGTTCGCACCGTTCGCGAAGCATTTCCAACGGCAACGCTCCACATCGACTGCAATAGCGGCTATTCGCTCGATGATCTGACCATGTTTCAGGAACTCGACGAACTCGAGCTGGCGATGTTCGAGCAGCCGCTGGCCCATGACGACGTGCTCGACCATGCCGCGCTCCAGTCGCGCGTGAAGACCCCCGTCTGTCTCGATGAGTCCATCTCCAGCGTTCGTCAGGTGGAGCGCGCGATCGCGCTGAAATCGTGTCGCTACGTGAACATCAAGCCGGGACGTGTCGGCGGACTGACGAACGCAGTCCGCATCCACAATCTGTGTCAGGAGGCGGGCATCCCGTGCTGGGTCGGCGGCATGCTGGAGTCAGCCGTCGGAGTGAGCCACTGCATCGCGTTGGCGATGCTCCCCAATTTCACCTACCCGGCGGACATCTTCCCGAGTTCGCGGTTCTACACCACGGATTTGGCTGAGACCCCGATCGAACTGACTGCCGGACCCGATGGGGTTCCCGGTGTCACGGCGCTAGCACAGCTACCGGAACCCAATCCTGAGCGGCTTCGACAACTGACGGTTCAGCACGCCGTCATTGCCTGAGAGCCGCTTTCCCCACGACCGCCATGCTCGCGGCGTGCAGATCGGCGACCCGTTGACGGGCGGCGGCGGCTTTGTCGCGTGCTTTGTCTGGCTCACGAATCAGCGACAGGACCGTTTCGTTAAGCTTCGCGAGGTCGGAGGGGACATCCCAGTTGAAGAGCCACTCGCCGAGGCCAATGTCCCGCCACATGAACCCCTTGCTGGTCTGTTCCTCGAACCGCCCAACCAAGGCAGGAATTCCGTTGCCAATGCACATGATGGGACTGTGCATTTCCAGGCCAAACAGGCCCGATGACAGCCGGTAGGTGCTGAGCGCTTCGTCCGTCAGCCAGTATTTCTCCCGCCAGACAACGCGGTTCTTGACGTCGGCGGGCAGCCTGTCGAAGACGTGCTCTTTCCCGACGGCCATCTGCGTCATGTCTTCCGGGCATAAGAGAACGCGGTGATCGGTCTCGCGGACCACGGTCGCGATGGCATCCCGCAGCGGAGCATGATCGTGCTCCGCCATTTCGCGATTGCGACGGTCCTTCTCGGGATCGAGCGGACGGTTTTTGCGAATCAGCCAGTAGGGCGTGTAACGCAATCGCGGGATGCAGCAGAGGAACTTCCGTTCTTCAAGTCCGTGAGCCGCGAGGAATGTACGGGCGGCGTCTTCGTTGGCGAGATCGCACGCAAAAGCGCCGTCGGGGCCAAACTCCATCCGTTTAGACGTAATACCATCCGCCCGGGCGCGTTCCAGCGAGACGGAGTCCCGAAAATACAGAAACTCGGCTCGCGACATCAGCGTTCGAACAGTCTCGTCGGCTCCGCCGTAGGTGATGCCATAAATGCCAAACGGTTTGCCGACATGCTTCACGAAAGCCCCGACGTCTTTGGCCGCGACGAACGACGGGCCCGAGCCGTGCAACAGAAAGTCGCACCACTCGAGCGACTCCTGCAAGTCGGGATCCGACGCGCGACCGTTGGACCCGATGGTTCCCTTGATGATCTTGAGGTTCGGGAACCGACGATGTTCCATGGCGGCGACTTCGTCCGAGAGGTCGGCCGAGGCCCACAGCCGCACCTCTGCGTTGGGTAGATGCCGCTCCAACAAGGCGAGGACTCCCGGCGTATGGGCGATGTCGCCAATGTTGACGACCTGCCACGACGAGCGCAACAGAATTCGCGGCGCGCGATCAGCGGCACGCAGGGACTTCGCGGCCAATACGGCGGCCAGCATGCCAAGAAATTCGCGTCGCTTCATGGTGGCTCCCCTCATCCGGTGACGATGCTGCGATCGTACGTCGGATGATGCCCTGACACGAGCAACTCGCGCTCCGGATTGTGTCGAGGATCTTATTTTGCTGCCTGGACTCTCGACACTCGTCCCTCGACCGACTACCCATGCACCCCAAGATCGGTCGACATGGCGGTCGACTTCAGATGCGGGCTCGGGACGACGCCGTGAGGATGCGAGACCGACTCGGCAGCGGCAGCCGCGCGTCGCGGCTTCCGTTCAAACAGCCGACCCGTCGGTCCAGCCAGCAGCATGGGGAGCAGCAGGATGTCAGCCACGAGCGCGACGCCGATCATCGCTGCCATCAGCCAGCCAAACCGACTGATGAGGAGCAGCTCGGCAGGGAGCAGCACCAACAGGCCGGCGGCCACCGCGAGACTGGTCTGCCACATTGCCGGGCCACAATGAGCGAGCGAGTGAATGACGGCTTCGCGCCGCGTTTCGCCGCGGTGAATGTGCAGCAGGAACCACGTCAGGAAGTGGAGCGTCCCGTCGACGGCAATCCCGAGAGCGATCGACGCGGTAATCATCGTTCCGATGTCGACGCGGATGTCGAAATAGGAAATCGCGCCGAACACCACCGTGACCGGGAGGATGTTGGGAACCATCGCGATGAGAGCCGCAACGGGGTTTCGCAGCATAAAGGCCATGACGACCAGGATCAGCACGAAGGCCAGACCAAAGCTCACGATCAGGCTGTCGAGCACGGCCTGCTGGGTTCTCAGGAACAAGGGAACCGTTCCGGTCACCACATGACTGGCGCCGGCATGCAACCGCAATGTCTCGCGGGCAATGTTGTCCAGGTCCGAGCGAATCGTCGCGTAGTTGGCGTCCGACATCACGTTGACCTGGGCGGTGACGCGCCACAGTTCATCACCCGGCCGGTTGAGTGCCATGTCGCCCGTTTTCAACCAGTCGTGGCCTTTCTCGGCCCAGTGGTAGAACGAAGCCGCGCCGCCGAATTCTCCACTCCGCAAGCGATCCTGCATGGTGTTCGCGCGCTTGTTGTAACGGCTGTTGGCCAGAAAGCCCGCGTCGGCGGCGGGGCGCTCGGTCACTTCCAGAAAATCGGCCAGCGAGATCGCGCCGGTGATTTCCGCGTGATTCCGCAGTTTGTTTTCGATGGTCCGAACCACTTCCATGCGATCGAGCAGTGTCGTCTCCTGCTGCGACGATTCGTCGAAGCGGACGATGACTTCCACGGGCACGATCCCCGCGAGCTGATTCTCGATGAACCAGTAGTCCTTCACCACCTCGGAACTCTCCGGAAAGTAGCGAATGACTTTCGTTTCCGTCTCGAATCTCGTCAGCCCGAAACTGGCGACGGCGCAAATCGCCAGGGCGATCAGCGCCCCCAATCCCGGGGCACGGGTCACCGAGCGCCCATAGGTCCGCCAAGACTCGACGTCGATCTCCTTGAGCTTCTGAACCCTGCCTGGCCAGATCTGTAACAACGCCGGCAACGCGAACAGCACCAGCAACAGCGAAATCCCAGTGCCCACCGCCGCGTAAAAGCCGAAGTCCCGAACCGGTGTCAGGACGCTCGTGCACAGCGACGCCAGGCCGATTGCGGTGGTGAAGCTGGCCAGCGTGCAGGGGAGCCAGGCCGTGCGAACGGTTGTCGAGATCGCCGTCGATGGATTCTCCGCGACCGCATGCCGCCAATAATTGACGACATGAATGGCCCCCGAAAGGGTCAGCACCAGCAGCAGGGTTGGCATCACCACCAGCACCATGTTCATGGTGCCGCCGGTCGCGGGAACAAGTGCCGTCGCCAGGAATGCCGCGTAGATCGAAACGACCTGGCACATGGCCGACAGGCGCAGACTGCGGACCATCAGGAAGCCGAGCACGGCTCCTACCAGGCCCGACATCAAAATCACCGAACGTCTTGGCAGGTTCCAAATGGGATACCGGGTATCCCAGCCGGCTCGCTTCACCGCCGCGTTCAATTCCGAGCCGGCGACAACGCTTCCCCCCATGGCCAGTTCGTCGCGGCTAATCCCGCATTGCGCGGCTGCGTCACGCACCTTCTCCAGCGTTTCGGATTTCTCCGCCAGACCCGCTTCCGTGAGACTCACGGCGAGCGCGACGGGCATGCCGGGAACGAAGAAGCAGTCGGTGACCAGCGGTCCGTCGGCAAGCCCCAGCCGCTCGTTGCCGCGCAGGGCCAACAGCCATTTGGCCACGCGGTCCGTTTCGGCGGTCGCCATCCGCAAGCCGCGCCACTCGAGTTCCAACTGGTGATCGAGCGTGCTGACGTCCCGCAGCGTTCCATCCACCGACAATGTCGCGGGGGGAAGTTCGGTATCGTCGATCCCATCCGTGGACGGAAGCGAGACCAGTTCCGCGAATCGGTCCGAAGGTTGCCGAATCGTGAGTTCGGTTCCAAATTCGCGGCGGAACTCTTCGGTCAGAAAACTCTCGACCCGTTTCAGTCGCGGTCGTGCCCCTTCGGCCAACTGCACCCGGAGCGGCCCGGCACCCAGAATCACGCCCGTCAGCCGCTGCACGGCTTCCTGGCTGTCGACGCCGTTTTCGCGCATGCGATTGATGACGTCGATCGGCCGGGTGACGGAATCGATTTCCTTGAGACCGACGCGCTTGATTCCCTGAGCATCGACAACCCCCTCGAGTTCATTGGCGAGTTGTGCCAGCCGGGGGTCGTTGAGGCCGCTCGATTTCCAGGTCAGGAAAATTCGCTCGTCGACGGGAAACTGCTCGTGAGACCAGCGCAGAACGCGAAGTTCCGGGTCTTTGTCGGGGAGCCAACCCTCGACATCGTTTTCCAGCCGGATTTTGCTGACCGACCACCACGCCAAGGGCGCCAGGAACACCAGAATGGCGATGACCCAAATGGCGGCCGGAGTGCCCCAGGCGTCCTTCTTCTCAAACAATGGTGTCATTCATTGGCCTCATGCCCGGAGCAGATCCGGTCCGATCCATCGGCACGCAAGGTTTCGCACGAGTCAGGAAGGTCAGGGTTGATTCCCGAATGAAATCAACCGGACGGGGAACTTCAAGCCAGATCTCTCACGGCTGATGCGGTCGTTGATTCCATTTGCCGTCCGCCAGACGTTTCACGGCGACGACACGGATTCTAAATCGTTATGCGGCTTTCGCGAAAGGCGGATCGAGGCTTCCGAATTGGAAAATCACGCTGTCTCCCTCTCAAAGCCACCAGAGCCCCCAGATTTCGGCAAGTCGTCAAGTTTTTTCCATGTGTGAAACTTGTCCTCCCGGAATTGACCAAGTCGGGGCATGACATAGGTTTCAGCGGAAGGGATTCGTTCCACGCTGTGGAAGAGCGCCCAGGTTTTCTTCGAGATTTCGCGAAGGAAGTTCTTGTAAAGTATTTTCAGTAAATGCTTTGCGTCTCAAGGCCGCGACCAGGTTCTGGCTGACCCCGAACCCCATCTTGGTGCATCCCCGTGCATCCACCGACATCCTGGAATCCGATCCCATGCCTACCGCCGTTGCACCGTCTCCCGTGTCTCCTGCTGCCGCGAATCCGAATTCCGCATTGGAACACGGTGGTTTGACCGACCTGGCCGCGGCGCTGTCGGAACTGCTGCTTTTGCATGCGGACGCCCGTGTCGACGATCCTGAGTCCCATCTGTCGGGGATCATCGACCGTGATTTTCTGCGACGGCTGATGACCGCGCTCAAGCACCGCAGCTTGGCGACACTGCGGCACAGTCGCCGCGTGGCAATGCTGGCGGCCGGTCTGGGGGAACGCCTGGGCTGGGAACCGCAGCAGTTGCGCGTGCTCGAAGTGGCAGCCCTGCTGCACGACATTGGCAAAATTGGCGTTCCCGACCACATCCTGCAAAAGCCGGGACCGCTGACACCCGAAGAGCGCGACCTGATGGCGCTGCACAAGAATGTCGCCGCGGCTGTTCTTCAAGCGGGGGGCGTGCATGCCGAAGTGCTGAAGATGGTTTTCGGCGTCCAATCGTCCCTCGAAGGGACGGCGGTGGGTGGGACGTCGACCCAGCATCTGGGCGCGCGAATTCTCACCGTCGCCGATGCGTATGAATCACAGACCTCCCGGCGATCATATCGCGACGGCCGCAGCCATTCCGAAATCATGAACGAGTTGCAGCGGGGTGTTGGCACGCAGTTCGATGCGAATCTCGTGAAGGCGCTCGGTCGCTGGATCGAAGAAGAGGGTTCGCCCCTGTCGCACGGCGACGATCCGACCGACGATCAGCTTCCCACGTCCGCGGAAGACCTGTTCGACGCCGAACGGCTCGGCCGCATCTTCGCCAACCTGTATACGCTCGAAAGCCTGTACGACGGCTATTACCTGATTGATGCCAATCGCAAGATCGTACTGTGGAGTTCTGGTCTCACCGATCTGTTGGGGTACCCGGCCGAAGAACGCCGTGATCAGATTTGGACTGTCGATCTGTTGGGCTGTCGTGATGCGCGCGGCAATCGCTTGCTGGCGGATGAATGCGGGATCCTCAGGGCTTTGCGCGATCGTCAGCCGCAGACCTCGCTGCTGACGCTGTCGACGGCCGCGGATGCTCGCGTGCAGGTGGAAACGCAGTCTCTGCCGCTCGTTCCTCCCGATCGCCGTTGCCGCGGCGTCGCGGAAATTCTTCGCGGCCGACAGCGATCGGACTTCAAGCGCAGTACCGAATATCAGAAGTTGCGACAGGCGGCGACGCGCGACGCTCTCACGAATGTCGCCAATCGTGGTGAGCTGGAAACCCAACTACAGACCATGGTGCGCGAAGCCCAGGAGACGCCCGGCACCTCCCTGAGCCTGATTTTCGTCGATGCCGATTTCTTCAAACGCATCAACGACCACTACGGACACGCCGTGGGCGACCAGGTTCTCATCGACCTGGCGCGGCTGCTGCAAACCGAACTTTATTCGGGGGAGCTTGTCGCGCGTTATGGCGGCGAGGAATTCGTGGTGCTGTGCCCCGAGGCGTTGCTCGAAGACGCGATGCGCCGCGCGGAACGGCTGCGGACGTCGCTTCGTCAGTCATCGATTGGCGGAGTCGAGACCTTGCGCGTCACGGCCTCGTTCGGCGTGGCGACTCTCGAACCGGGCGACACGGCGGAATTGCTGCTGCGACGGGCCGACAATGCCCTGTACGACGCCAAGAACGCCGGCCGGGACTGTGTTCGTTCGCTCTCGGGGGAAGAACTCAGCCATCGAGAAGCTGAAGTCGCGCCCGAACCGGTCGACAACCGCCTGACGTTTGAAAACAGCTTTCAGGCGTACGTCGGGGCCGACATGCTCATTCACAAACTCGGCGGGTTCGTCAACGATCTGAAGGCGACCGTCGTGGATGTACAGCCCGAGCGGGTCGTTCTGCGACAGGGATCGAGCACCTGGCTGGGATCCTGGGGAAGCCGTCCCGAAAGGCAGCCGGTCGAAATCGAACTGAAATTCGAACGCGATCAGCCGGCACTGGGAAATCAGAGCAAGCGCATGGTGATCCGGACGGCGGTTCGCCCGATCGGCTGGGTCAAACGGAACGAACTGTTCCAGGAACGGGCCCACAAAGTCTTCCGCGAACTCAAGGAATTCTTCGCCGCCGATTAGCGACGGGCAGGTTCTATCTGCCCCCTCTTGCCCTCTTCGGGTCCGCAGCGCGGCCGATGTTCGGGTCGAGTGTCGAAAAAGCTGCGAAGATTCTTCGTCCGTCTCTCTCGACTCTAGACTCTCGTCTCTCGACCGCCCCGAAGACTGTGTTTCCCCCACACCCGGCTCCGGGTAAACTCTCGGAAAGTTAAGGTTCGAGTCGACCGGATAGGCCGCTCCGGCGACATTCGGGGGGAAGCGGAGTCATGCATAAATACGTCATCATGGGAGCGCAGGGCTGCGGCAAGGGGACGCAGGCCAAGCTGCTCGCCGAAGATTTCGATCTCGTTCACATCTCGGTGGGCGACATATTTCGGTGGCACATCAAGTCGCACACCAAGCTCGGCGCCCGGATTCGCCGTCTGATTGCCGACGGCCAGATGGTGTCAGACGACGTCGTCGAAGACATTGTCCGCGACCGGCTGGACCAGCATGACTGGAACTTCGGGTTCATCCTGGACGGGTTCCCCCGAAACCAGACCCAGGCGCAGTTCTTTCTCGAGAGTTACGACATCGACGCCGTCATTCATCTGAAGATCGATGACGCAGTCGTGTTCGAACGGGTCTTGGCTCGCCGCATCTGTAGCGAGTGCAATCTCGACTACAACCTGATCCATCACCGTCCGGCCGTCGAAGATCAGTGCGATGTCTGCGGAGGAAAGCTGGTTTCCCGTAGCGATGACACCGAAGAAGGTCTAAAATCTCGTCTGAGCGACTACCACACCCGGACCGAGCCGGTCCTCAACCTGTTCCGCCGCAAGGAACTGGTTATCACGGTCGATGGCAGCCGCAGTGTCGATGAAGTGCAGGCCCAGATCCGTCGCAAGCTCAGCCTGACTTCGGTCCCCTACCCCCAGGAATCGTCCGTGCCGCGCTGATCCCGCGCCGGATTCCGCCATGTCCACTTCCCCCCCTCTCGAAGAACGACCCGAATTGCTCGCGCCAGCGGGTGACTGGGATTCCGCTCGCGCCGCCGTTGAGAACGGCGCCGATGCGATCTACTTCGGCTTGCAGGACGGTTTCAACGCGCGGGCCCGGGCGCACAATTTCACGCGAGACGATCTTCCCCGCCTCATGGAACGGCTCCACGGTCGGGCGGTGCGCGGCTACGTGACTCTCAACACGCTCGCCTTTTCGCGGGAACTCGACGAACTCGAAGCGGTCGTTCGTGAACTCGCTCTGGCCGGGGTCGATGCCGTCCTGGTCCAGGATCTGGGCCTGATGCGGTTGATCCGCGCGATCTGTCCCGACCTGCCCATTCATGCGTCAACGCAGACCACGTTCACAAGCAGTGAATGCCTGGATGCGGTGAGCGAACTGGGGATCAGTCGGGTGGTTCTGCCGCGCGAACTGTCCATCGACGAAATCCGCACGATCGGCGAGGAAGCCCCGGTGCCGCTGGAGGCGTTCGTCCATGGCGCACTGTGTGTCGCCTATTCAGGTCAGTGTCTGACGAGCGAATCGCTGGGCGGACGCAGCGCCAATCGCGGACAATGTGCCCAGGCCTGCCGGTTGCCCTATGAACTGGTCTGCGACGGACAGGATGTCGACCTCGGGGCGGTGAAATACCTGCTCAGTCCGCAGGATCTGGCCGCACATGCCCTGTTGCCCGAGTTGCTCGCTGCCGGGGTGACATCGTTCAAGATCGAAGGTCGTCTCAAGACGGCTGAGTATGTCGCCAACATCACCCGCCACTATCGTGCCGCTCTCGATGCCGCTCTGGCCCGGCAGCCCTTCGAGTTGTCGCCGACCGACATTCGCGAAATGGAGCTGTCATTCTCGCGGGGTTTTTCTCCGGGCTGGCTGCGCGGGAATGACCACAAGATGCTGGTCCCCGGTCTCAGTTCGGCCAAGCGCGGCGTAGCCGTCGGTCGCGTTCATGAAGTGCGAGATCAGACGATCCTTGTTAGCCTCTTCGGACCAATCAAGGTCGGCGACGGAGTCGTCTTTGAAGGGGATCGAGCCAACCAGTCTGAACAGGGTGGGCGGTTGATCGCCGTTGAGAGAAAAGGCCGACCCTGTAGCGATGTGGTCTCGAATGGCATCGTGGGCCTGCGGCTTTACGGCAAGAGTATCGACCCTGAAACACTTGCGCCCGGACAGACGCTCTGGAAAACCGACGACCCGGATCTGACGCGCCGCCTTCGTCAGACATATTCCGCACCCGATGCACGACGACGAGTTCCCATCGATCTTGTCGCTACGGCACGCGTTGGCGAGCCGCTTCAGCTCACCGCGATCGCAGCCCCCGGCTGGCGGGCGAACGCTTGCTCCGACGCGCCGTTGGCCGCGGCGACTCGACATCCCGTCACCGAAGAGTGGCTCCGCGAACAGGGAGACCGCTTCGGGGCGAGTGTCTACGAGGTGCGATCGTTCACCGCGGACATTGTCGGCGGTCCGATGGTTCCGGCCAGCGTCCTATCGCAGGTGCGCCGCGCGTTGATCGAGCAGCTCGATGCCGCCGCACAACAGCCTCCGGCGCGAACCGTGGCTGCGCCGGGCGCGCTGAAGCAACTGCGAGACAGTTTACCTCCACGCACAGCTACGCCCTCCCCCGACATACAACTCAGCCTTCTCATTCGACGTCGCGAACAGATTGCCGCCGCGATGGAGACGGGTTGCCGCCGGGTGATTTTGGACTTTCAGGACATTCGCGAATACCGAGAAGCCGTCGAGCCGATTCGCGAGGCGGGTCTGGAGCCGTGGCTGGCGACTCCACGCATCCAGAAGCCCGGTGAGATGGGCGTCTTTCGCGCGCTGGAGAAATCCAGTCCGGCGGGCTACCTCGTGCGGAATCTAGCCGGGCTGCGCTATTTCGTTGACCAGGGTCATGCGGTCGTCGCCGATTTCTCGTTGAATACGACCAACGAACTGACCGCCGAGTTTCTATTTCGTGCCGGCGCCAGCCGCGTGACGGCGTCTTACGACCTCAACAGCGAGCAACTGCTGGATCTCGCCGCCGCGACTCCACCCGACTGGCTAGAAGTCGTCCTGCACCAGCACATGCCGATGTTCCACATGGAGCACTGTGTGTTCTGCGCGGTTCTTTCGCCGGGAACGAACAAGACCAACTGCGGCCGGCCCTGCGATACGCATGTGGTGCATCTCCGTGATCGCATCGGCGTCGAACACCGGCTGACAGCCGATGTCGGCTGTCGCAACACGTTGTTCAATGCGCAACCCCAAAGCGGCGCGCAGTCGTTCGAGAAGTTGCACGAGGCGGGCATCCGCCACTACCGGCTGGAGTTCCTCGACGAAACGCCGGATGAGTTGACGTCCGCCGTCGCCACCTATCAGAACCTCTTCGCGCGGCGTCTCTCGGCCGACGAAGTCTGGACCAGCCTCAAAGCCATGAACCGTGTCGGCATCACGACGGGCACGCTGGAAGAACGCCGCAACCCGCTGGCGATTCTGTGAGGCGGGTACGGGATATAGCGGTATGGCCGGGCACGACGACCATTTAGCCGCGACCCAACGGGGAGCGCTGCCCCGCGAATCCTTGCCGTTCTGCGACCCCTCGCGGGGTCGAAATATTGAACCGCGATCCCGTGGGTGCGCTGCGCGACCCACGGCTACCCTCTTCGACCGCTTCGCGGTCGGGAATTCGTTCGGCTTGATTGCGTGTCATCGTCACCATGCAACGGACATTGTCGCGACATGACAATGCGACTCAGTCCCCGCGCCCAACCACCAACCACCAACCTGGCAACAAAGTCAGCCCCGGGTGAATTTCCCGATGGCCTGGGTTCCTTCTACCGAACTGGTTGACGGATGAACCCTGTCCGCTTAGCCTTTGGGAGCATGGGTGCGTCTTGGAATTCGGGCCTCTCCTGCTAACAGTTGCTTCAGCGTGAGGAGACACTGCGATGATTCGGTTGGTCGCCATCTGCCTGTCGCTCACTTTCCTGATCGTCCCCGCCCAGGCGGAAGATGGCGGGAAGGTCGAGGGGGCCATCTGGACCTACTCGATGCATCCGGTTCGCAAACCCAAGGAAGTTCGCCGGGGGGCGTTTCGCATCAGTGGCAGCGAGATCTTTCAGAAGCGGGAAATGAAGGAAGAGAAAGTCGGCCAGATCCTCAACAAGCGCCGCGAAAAGCCTCAACAGGGCGACAACGTGCGCGTGCAGTTCGACGGGCTGCGAGCCAGAGACGGTTCCATCCTCTCCTTCAAAGGTCCGATCACCTATCAGTCGCCGGGGAAGGTGACCGGTCTGCTCAGCGACGCCGACGGTCGGAACTGGGAGTTTGAAGCCGTTCGGACGCAGGAATAGCTGGCTATTTCGGCGGTTTCTTCCGAGGCCCCGACGTTGGCGCAATGTCGGCTGGCGTGTGTACCGCTCGCGTCTCGGCCACCGAGACCGCGATCAGCCGTCGGAGAACGTCCAGATCCACATCGGCGAGCCGGCGGATGTAGAGACAACTCTTCCCGGCCTTGTGCTTCCCCAATTGCCGGAGCATGGGCAACTGCTGGGCGTCCAGGGCCATGAGATAGACGCTGATGTCGCTCTTGCGAGACGCAAAGCCCGTCAGGCACATTTCCCCTTCGCGACCGCTCTCGTAGCGGTAGTGATAGCTGCCGAACCCGACGATCCCCGTACCCCACATCACCGGGGGTTCGCGGGTGATGTCGGACATCATTTCGACCAGCGTCTGGCAGTCTTGCCGCCGCTGTTCGTCGGTGATGGCAGCGAGGTAATCACTGACAGGGACATCGGTCGGTTGCGTCTTATTGTCCGCCATCGCCGTCTCCTGAAGCAGAACCAGGTTATTTGTCGTCCGCGGCGATGATCTTCAGTCCCTGCGACTTATCTGGAATTGCCACTCGCACGCGGCCGGTGCAACCAGTTTCTTTCCCGCAGGGACCGTCCGCCACGAGCAGTCGTCCGTCAGGGAGCCTTTCGACTCCCAACGAACAGTCGAATTCATAGCGGCCCAGCATCTGGAAGTTGGCGTCTGTCACCAGCAGAATCTTCGGCGTGCCATAACAGCCGAACCACCAGCGGTCATGCGCGAACGTGGCTGTCTGAATTCCCAGAAACGTCTGGCCGCTTGCGATGACATGCTTCTTCAGCAACTGAAACGACGGATCGTATTCATAAACGTAGTTTTCCTCGATATCACCCGGCAGTCCCCCCACGACAAAGAAGTGCCCGTTACGAAAGCCGATCCCCCCGGCACCATGAAACACTTCCTGCACAGGATGCCGGGCCAGCTCCTTGAGCGTATCGGCGGCGTAAACATAAACCCACGAATCCGCGTTTCCCTTTGGGTCGTTGAACTTGCCGAGGTTCACCGCGACGTACACTTTGCCCGAGTCATGACACAAGTCGCCATGATGGTCGGCGACCGGCACCTGAATCTGCTTCTTTCCCGTGAGGTCGGTCTTCACCAACTCCGTGGTGAACGACCAGTAAATCACCTCGCCATCGGTGCAGACCCCCTGCAAATGTTTGGGATAGCTCCCCTCGCATGAGATGGGGGGCATGTCCTCAGCGAGAAGCTGTGGTGCGACACCGAGGATCGCGACGAGCGAAAGCACAGAAAAGCGCATGGGGATACCTTCGAACGTGTGGATTGCTCACCTTGAATGGTAGGTCAGGCTTCCGCCTGACAACAACCGACGGCAGGAATTCCGAAGACCTGTCAGGTCTCTAAAACTGGAATCCCGTATCGGTGATCTGACGAATCATCGCATTCATTTCCTGGATGGCGCTGTCCAGGTAGGGCGGATCAATTTGCGATGTGGGAAATGCGAACTGCATGCAAACATGAGTTTCAAGATTCGTCACGATCAGATCACCGATCGGACGTCGATTTGGCCATGGTGAATATTCGGCACTTTTGACTGACGAGCAGGCACCCTGCACGAGCATTCCCTCATGCACTCCCTTTCGATGCCGGCCGATTCTGAGGACGAAGTTGCCAGCGTCGAAGGTCGCCACTCCTTCTGCACCATTTCGTACGCTGATCAATTCGTCTCGGAACCCAACAAACTGGCCGTAGTGGCCGAAGGTCAACGACTGCTCGACATCGAAACACGGGGCATGGAGCGTGAGATGGGCTTTAAACGCCATGGCAACGACCCTTCCCGGCGGTTCAACGAGCAGCGTGTCGGTTACGAGTCGGACCGAGGAACCGTCGTCTCCCCGGATGGTGAACTCGGCTGGGGGAATTTCGACCCAGTCAAAAGACGCGGTCACGACGAAGTCTCCCAGTGCGTCTACAGTTCATACTTCCAGCCGAACAACGCTCATGAATTTGCTCGGCTCGGTGACCTTAAAGAAATTTTAATGCTTAATCGGCGATTAAAGACTTCCTCAAGAAATGGCTGGAACGGATTTCTCACGAATGACTTGCGAATTAAAGACAATTCCCCCATCACCCCGTATGCGGCAACTCCATCAGCGCTCCGAACCGTTCCAGCACCCCCACTTTCAGCATCGCATAATCCGGCTCGTCGATGTCGCCGCGATCGACGAGTTGCTGGGCCTCGGCGTGGGCTTCTTCGAAGAGGTCCTTATCGCGGGCCGGGTCGGCGTGCTGGAAGGGGAGGTTGCCGGATTGCCGGACTCCGAGGACATCTCCCGCGCCGCGAATTTCCAGGTCGACCTCGGCCAGTTGGAAGCCGTCGGAAATCGATTCAAAAGCGTTCAGCCGTTTGGCCGCTTCCGGAGTCTCGGCTTCCGAGAGGGCGAAGCAGTAGCCAACGTGGCGGCCGCGGCCGATGCGGCCCCGCAACTGGTGTAGCTGCGAGAGGCCAAACCGCTCGGCTTGCTGGATGACCATGATCGAAGCATTCGCGACATCGACCCCCACTTCAATCACCGTCGTGCTGACCAGGACCTGGGTTTCGCCATCGCGGAAGTCGTCCATCGCCTGCTGCTTCAGCTCGCGCGGCAGCCGTCCATGAACCAGCCCGACGCGGTAGTCGCGCAGTTCTCCTTTGGAGAGGGTTGCGTAGACGCTTTCAGCGGTCGCGGTGTCGTCGGACTCGTTGATTGGGACGTCGTCATCGTCGGGCGTCTCACCCACACGGGGGCAGACAATGTAAACCTGCCGACCGGCGGCCAACTGCTGGCGAATGTGGTTCCACATTTTGCGACGGGCGCCCGGACCGCGAATGCGAGCCGTAATGACCTTCGCCCGGCCCGGCGGGAGTTCCTTGATGGTCGACAGGCTCAGGTCGCCAAACTGCGTGAGGCACAAACTGCGCGGGATCGGGGTCGCGGTCATCACCAGCACGTGTGGCGAGAATCCCTCGGTCGTCGAGAAACTGGCACGCTGCCGGACGCCGAATTTGTGCTGTTCGTCGATCACCGCGAATTGCAGGTTGGCAAACCGCACCTGGTCCTGAATAAGGGCCTGCGTGCCGACGGCCAGTTGCACGCGACCGCTCGCCAGCCCTTCGAGAATCTCGCGACGCTCGAAAGCTAATTGATCTCCCACCAGCAGCCGCCGCTCAACGCGGCTTTCCGCCAACAGGTCGTCGATGGTCTGCCAGTGCTGGCGTGCGAGAACTTCCGTGGGAGCCAGCAGCACAGCTTGTCCGCCGGCGGCAATCGCGGCGAGCATCCCATAAACGGCGATGGCCGTCTTGCCTGCCCCGACGTCGGCTTGCAGCAGCCGATGCATGGCGGAGTTCCGCGCGAGATCGGCTGCCACCTCGCGAATGGTCTCGCTCTGCCCGGCCGTCAGTTGGAAGGGGAACAACCGCCGGATGCGGGCGTCGACCTTCGCCGAGACTTCGATCGGTCGGCTGATGTGCGACTTTCGCCAATAGCGCTGCCGCAGGGCCATGCCGATCTGGAATTCCAGGATTTCGCTGAGCAACACCCGCCGCCTGCCGAGCTGATACTCGTCCATCGTCCGGGGCATATGCAATAGCCGCAGTGCTTCGGCCAATGAGGGAACCTTGAGCCGGTCGCGGATCGCGTCCGGCCAGGTATCCGTGACGAACTCGACCGCATCCTCGACGGCGTTGCGAATGATCCGTCGGAGTTCGTGCTGCCGCAGTCCTTCGGTGAGGCCATACTTGGGGAGGATGCCGCCGCCGCGTTCATCGTCGTCGTCCCCCAGCCATTGCACGTGCGGGTGCGAAAACTCCCAGCGCCGATCGCGGAATTTGGGTTTGCCCGACAGAACCACGCGCTGCCCGTCCTGGAATTTGGCCAGCATGTAGGGCTGGTTGAACCAGACGCCGCGAATAAAACCCGTATCGGCCTGAAAGAGAACAGCCGTCATCGTCTTGCCGGTCGAGGTGATGCGTGAATCGCGATCGACCACGGTCCCCAGGATCGACTGTGTCTCTTTCTCGACCAGCTCATGCACCGCGCGGACATCGGTCAGATCAAGCACATCGCGCGGAAGATGAACGATGAGATCGCCGACGGTCTCGATGCCCAGCTTCTCAAGCAGCTTCGCCCGGTTCGGTCCCACTCCCCGACTGAATTGAGCCGGTTTGGCGAGGGGATCGTCGTCCGTGAGGGTTTCCAGCATGGGTGAATGACTTGAACACAACAGATTTCATTCTTGTGTGCCACTGGCTCCGCCAGTGCGAATCTATTCCAGCCTGCTTGGGAATTGCACTGGCGGAGCCAGTGGCACACCTTTTCAAATGCGATGCCCGGGAAAGACGTCGCGCCGTGAACATCATGACTGAAAGGTTAACGCGGCCGCGACGGCCAGTTCATCGCAGCGTTCGTTTTCTGGATGTCCCTGGTGCCCGCGGACATGGGTGAATCGCACTTCGTGTTTCGCGAGCAGTTCGTCGAGCTGCTGCCAGAGTTCGACGTTCTTCACCGGCTTCCAACTACTTCCTTCGCGACGCCGCCAGCCGTTGCGCTTCCAGCCGGGCATCCATTCCTTGCAGCCTTGAGCGACGTACTTGCTGTCGGTGATCACTTCCACGCGCGACCGCCGCGTGAGTTCCGCCAAGCCTTTGATGACGGCCATCAGTTCCATCTGGTTGTTGGTCGTCAGCGGTTCGCCGCCCGACAATTCCCGTTCCTGCCCCGTCGACGGATGCCGCAGAATGACCCCCCACCCGCCGGGGCCAGGATTTCCCCGGCAGGCGCCGTCGGTGAAGACCTGCACAAAGGGAAGAGTCGGGGGGGAAGGAGCGTCGGTCATCGCGGTTCAGTCGTCCGGGCATTCGGGTTTGGAACGGGAAGTTTACCCGGAACGCGCGAAGCTGTCGCATTGAGGAGAGGAAGATGCCCCCGGTTGCGGACAACCGGGGGCGAAGTGAAGGCATTCACCGCGGGTCATTCCTGTTTTCGTTGCGAGTAGCGTCGCTGGCATGCCTGGCAGACGACAATTTCCCGTACGGTCTCGCGGCCGCGACCGCCGGGATCATCGAGCCAGCTCGAGTGATAACGCCGCTCGTAGTCGGTCCAGGCATGGCGGTGGACTTCTTTCCGGAGCGGATAGATTTTCGGACGCGTCTCTACCGTGAGGCGGTGCGCCTTTTGTCGCGGCTGGGAAACCGCGTCACACACTTCGCATCGATACAATGGAGAGAGCCATTCGGAGCATCTGCCGGGAGGCTCATGGCCGGCAGGGGTTCAAGAGCTGAGAAAAGAAATCAAACTGATTGAAAGAGACGAGCGATGGCTGCGAGCGGTCGCACGGGGTGGACCGCGAGCCAGTGGGAGAGACGTCGCCTGACGCGGAACTCTCATCGATGGCGAGCCAGTTGAATCAGCAAAGCGGGTGGCTCTCGGCCGCTTGCATTCGGAAATTGGTCGTTGGACTTCTGAGGCCAGACAGTACTTCGCGAAGTCGAATCGGTCAATTCGATTCCGTCAGTCGTCCGAGTGGCCGCCGCCAATCTTAAACGCGGTCGTCGCGGCGAGACCGAGCCAGAGCAGATCCCATGGCGAGAACATGTCACTAAAACTCCCCATCGGAAGTGCCTGAATCAGGCTCGTGATCGCCGCGCGGCGAAGGTCTTTTCGTTCCTGCCGATCGTCTGGCTTCAAGTCATTCCATTGTGCCGTGGCCTTTCGCCAGACATCTTTGGGGTAATCCGCTTCGACGCTGGCCTGATCCAGCGTCATTCCCGGCGGCCACTGGACGGTCTTGCCGCTTTCGATCATCTCCATCGCGATGTCATCGGCAAGGCCGGCGATCATTTCCTCGTCCGTCAAATCACCCTGATTCGACATCGTCTGAACCAATTCCTGGCGGGCGCCTTCGACCACGATCTGGAACAGGAGGTACTTCGCGCCCACCACGCAGCCGATCGCCAGCACGGCTGCGAGCACTCCCTGGAGCGAACTATCGTCCTCGCCTCCGCCAAGATTGGCACCGAACAGTACGCCAACTCCCACGAGAAAACCGACGCCCCAGGCAATCCACCCGATCTCGTATTGCGTCAAGTATCCGACGGCGACCCAGATGGCCGCACCAATGGCGCCGCCCAAAAGTCCGCACACCAGACAGCGAACCAACCCCATGGTTTTTCCCTTTTGAGCCAAGAACACCGTAACATTGGATTTGAATACGGGAACGCACCCGCTTGCGCCCGATGAGAGCCACGAGTGCCGTCTATCCACCAAATACAAGCTGAGTTCCATTCACCACGGCGACAACCAGGACCGTGGCTCCGATCAACAGGCCAATGGCCTTTCCTTTGTGGATATCCTCGACCCCAAAGTACTCCTGAATGTGCGGTTTGAAGAAATAGAGCAGAATGGCCAAGGCAAGCGCCGTTCGTACGATAGATCTCAAAATATAAAACTCCGGTCCGCGCGCGCTCCGCGTCAGTTCGTCCCCGAGGACCATGTTAGTCACGAGGACATTGATGTTACTCGCAATGTCGTAGATGTAGGCGAACGTGGTGCACCACCAGCCCCAGCGAGTACCGAGCGACATCCCGATTCCAGAAGCCAGCATTAAGCCAATCAAAAAGACCACGCCGAACGCGATTGCCAGCATGGAAATGCCGACCGAGTTGAGATTCGATGAAATCTGGCTGTAACGCGACAGGAGGAAAAGTCCGACGACGATTGATCCCAGGCCGCCGAGGATGTGCAGGACCGCCAGGATCGAAACCCCCAATGGTCGGTCGTTCATCGTCTCGGCCCCTTGTCTGTTTGCCCGCAGTCTGTCCGATAGCCCAAGTAGAGTGAGCAGATCAGCCCGGAGAGGCATCGGGGCGAGTGGACCGACGACGATACTCGTCGCTCGGACGCAGGAAAAGCAAGTTCGCTTCCTAATAGGAAATTCGTTCAAGACACCGAAGAATGGAATCGTGGTTTCTACTGACAGAGGGCAGAAGAAGCCCGATCAATGTTCAATCAAAATTGGCCGCCGACATCGCTGAAAACTCTTTGCGCGATCGTCTATCAGCCCTCTGGTGAATTGCCCGCGCTCGCGGTGGCCTGTTGGTCTCCAGAAGGCCGAACTGGCAGTCCCCAGGCGGGAGGCTTTGTTGACTGTGATGATCGGGAAGCCGCTTCGGTTGCACTTCGACCTGCCGGAATGGACGCTGTGCGGAAGCGTTTTCTCCTGCCGTTTGCCGAATTCGCGACCCGCGAGAGAGTTCTCATGCCCGTTCCGCCTCAAGTTACCCGCCGTGACTGGTTGACGGCTGCCGCCGCGTTGCCAGTTGCCGCCGCACTTCCCGCTGTCGCCACTGCCGAGCCGGCCACCGCCGCGAAGTTCACCAGCGACCCATTCCGATACTGCCTGAACACCAGCACGGTGCGTGGGCAACAATTGGGGATCGTCAAGGAGATCGAACTGGCGGCGAAAGCTGGTTACCAGGGAATCGAGCCCTGGATCAACGAACTCGACAAGTACGTCGCGGACGGGGGATCGCTGGACGATCTGCGGAAGCGGATTGCCGATGCCGGCCTGACCGTGGACAGCGCGATCGGCTTCGCGGCCTTTCTGCACGAAGACGGTGTGGAACGCCTGAAGGGGCTGGATGAGGCTCGACGCGCGATGGACCTCGTTAAGCAGATTGGCGGCACCCGGATCGCCGCTCCCCCGGTTGGGGTGACCGACAAGACCGGGCTCGACCTGGACCAGCTCGCGGAACGCTTCGCCGCGCTGGTCGACCTGGGGGGCGAGACCGGAGTCTTGCCGCAACTGGAACTCTGGGGGTTCTCGAAGACGCTGCATCGGCTGGGCGAAGTCGCGTATGTCGCGACGCAGGCCGGGAGGTCCAAGGCCCTGATGCTGCTGGACGTCTACCACATCCACAAGGGGGGATCGCGGTTCGAGGGACTCCGGATGCTGAACGGTCGGCAAATGGAATGCTTCCACGTCAACGATTACCCGGCGGAGCCGCCGCGTGAGTCGATCAAGGACGAGCATCGCGTCTTTCCGGGGGATGGCGTCGCGCCGCTCGACCAGATTTTCCAGACGCTGGCCGAGATCGGTTTTCGCGGTTCGCTGTCGCTGGAATTGTTCAATCGCGAGTACTGGCAGCGCGATCCGCTCGAAGTGGCGCGTACCGGTCTTGAGAAAACACGCGCAGCGGTCGCGAAAGCCCTGAATCTTTAGGGGCTGGCGACTATTGTTCTAGAAAGGGCGCGCCGCGCTCAGATCCGATTGTCCGTGTCCATCCAGCGAATCGACCGATGCCCGAATCTCAGTTGCCCCAATGGGCCATGTTGCTGCCCACCATCAACGCGGCGCTCAACGCCACCGCGACCGTGCTTCTGTTGCTCGGATTCACCTTCATCAAGATGGGTCGGATTGGCGTTCACCGAAACATCATGCTGACGGCCTTCGTGGTTTCGGGCGTCTTCCTGGCGAGCTACCTGACGTACCATTGGGCCCTGCATCACTACACAGGCACGCATGGCAAGCCATTCGACGGCCAGGGAACATGGCGGACGATCTACATCACCGTGCTCATCTCGCACGTGATTCTGGCGATGGGCGTCGCCGTGCTGGCACCCTGCACCATTTATCTCGGGCTGTCGGGCCGTTTTGTCCAGCATCGCCGACTGGCGCGCGTGACATTCCCGATCTGGCTCTACGTCTCAATCACGGGCGTCGTCATCTACTGGATGCTCTACCACTTCTAAAGGTGGAAAAGCCATTTCGCCCCCGGTCAACGACCGGGGGGCATCTTCGATGCATCCCATGCACTACTGCGCCGGCACGAATTTCCCCAGCGCGTACAGCGCCCCGCGAAACGCGGACAACTGCCGGATGTTGCTCGACACGGCCTGTTGGTACAGCGCGTTCGCGCCGGCCGTATCGCCCCCGATCGCGCGCTTCTCAGCCGCAAAGAAGGCTGCCTCGCAGCCCTGCGCCACCTTCAGGTTGGCATCAGGGGAGATCGCCGCGCGAAGCTGATCTTCGGTGATGCGTCCGGAAAGGAACAGCATCAGCTTGTCGATCCAGTCCTGCTGATCGGCGGGCTTGTTCAGAACGGCTTCAAAGCTCTTGGCAGCCTGCTCGGCCTGGCCGCTGCGCATCATGCACAGGAACTGCCATGGCTGTAGATAACGCAGATTGCGGTTGATGGTGACCGCCTGATTGAAGGCATCCATCGCACCAGGATAGTCCTTGCCGAAATACTTCACGAAGCCGACATCCCCCCATGCGACGGGATTCTTTTCGTCCATTTGAATGACCTGCTGGTAGTCGGCCTGTGCCCCTGCCGCGTCGCCGCGCAGTAGTCGGCACGAAGCCCGCAGACCGTACGGCAGCGGATTCTCGGGATCTTCGGTGATAGATGCCGTGAAATCCGTCTCTGCCGCTGTCAGGTTGCCCGCGTTCATCAACGCGAAGCCGCGATTGATGCGGGCGACCGTCAGGTCTTTGTCCAACTCCATGGCCCGAGTAAAGTCGGCAATCGCCTCGTTCGGGCGATTTGTCTGCTGGTACAGCATGCCGCGATTGTTGTAGACGAGGGCATTCGTCGGAAACGCCGCGGCCGCAGCGGTGAAGGCCTGCTCGGCTTCCGGGGCTTTCCCGGCCATCACGTAGGTGTCTCCGAGCCCCAGGCGGGCTCCGAGATGGTTCGGAAAGACCTGAATCGCGGCCTGGTATGCGGCGATGGCCTCGTCGAGTTTGCGCTGCGCGACCAGGGCGAGAGCCTTCTGATAGAAGACGTTCGCCCGTTCCTGCCCGGCGACCGTCGCTCGCGCGAGGACGGAATCCGCGACCTGAACCGAGACAGCGGCGTGTTCGGGCTTGCCTTCCAATCCCGAAAGTCCCGTCATGCCGTACATGTACGGGAGGTAATAGTTGACCTGGCTGCTGCCCCCCACGCGAATGGCCTGACGGGCATCCTCAATGCCAGTTCGCAAGAGATCGCCGTTGGCCATGACCTGACCCTGCTCCACCCGCGCGCTGGAGCGCAAGTACAATGCCACATGGTCGTTGGGGTTCTGGGTCAAGATCGTGTTGCACAGTTGCTCGCAGCCGCTGAAATCTCCCGACTGATAGCGGTCCTCCGCCTGGGTTCTCAGGGCGTTGTGCGCCGGATTGAGGTTTTTGTCGTCCTTCGGATCCGGAGTCTCGGGCGTTTCGGGCGACCGCAGTCGCCGGAACAACTGGGCGTCGGCCGTGTTCTGGAGCGCCAGGGCCGACAGGCACAAAGCAGCCAACAGGTAGCGGCGATTCATGGATCCAACTCCCGCAAGCAAATCAGCCCCAGGGGCGATTGCCTTGATTTTCGGTGATTTCGTGATGACCAGGGACAGCCTCAAGAACGACAGCCCGCCAGATCGAGGGCGGCCATTTCCCCGGCTTTTCTGACGATTCAACTCGTTTCGCGACAGAACGTCAACGGCGGTTAACACGAAGCCGCCAGCCGCCAGCCGCGAGCAGCCCGCGGGACAGCCGTCAGATATCAGGAATCAGCCATCAAGAGCAGCACCTTCCCTCTTGCTTTCACTCGACATTCGTCTGTCGACTTTCTTTGGCTCTCCGCTCAAGCCTCCATCTCTGGCGGTCCGGTGCCGCGACCGGTAGGGTGACCGTCGAGAAATGCCGCCGCTTGTGGCTGGCGCGAGTGAACGTATTTTCCCGTCGGGGCGATGGTAGCGAGATGGAAGCAGGAATTGTCGGTCTGCCGAATGTCGGCAAAAGCACTCTGTTTAATGCGTTGACGGCTTCGAAGGCGGCTCAGAGCGCCAACTATCCCTTTTGCACCATCGAACCCAACGAAGGCGTGGTCAGCGTTCCCGATCCCCGGCTGAATCGAATCACGAAGTACATTGTCCCGAAGAAGATCGTGCCGGCGGCCATCAAACTGGTCGACATCGCGGGGATCGTGAAGGGGGCCAGCGAAGGCCAGGGGCTGGGGAACAAGTTTCTCAGCCACATTCGCGAAGTCGACGCCATCATGCAGGTGGTCCGCTGCTTCGACGACCCCGATGTCATCCACGTGACCGGGTCGGTCAATCCCGTCAGCGATATCGAGACGATCGAAATCGAATTGATGTTGGCCGACATGCAGACGCTGGAAGCCGCCTTGCCGAAAGCCGAACGGGCCGCGAAATCGGGCGACAAGGAAGCCCGTCTCCGCGCTGATATCTCCAAAAAGTGCCTGGAAATCCTCCACGCCGATCAGCCCCTGCGAAAGGCTGCTTTTGACGAGAACGAAATCAAAGCTGTTCGGAGTTTCGGGTTGATGACGGCCAAGCCGGTCTTGTACGTCGCCAACGTCGACGAAAACGACCTCCACGGCGAAGGGCCCTTGGTCCAGCAGGTGCGCGAGTACGCCGACAAAGTGGGGGCGGCCGTGGTGCCGGTCTGTGCGAAACTCGAATCCGAGATCGCCGAACTCGACGAAACCGACCGCCAGGAAATGCTGGAATCGGTGGGTCTGGAAGAACCGGCATTGGCGGCACTCGCCCGCGCGGCCTATCGCGTTCTGGGCCTGCAAAGCTACTTCACAGCCGGTGAGCAGGAAGTCCGCGCGTGGACGATCCCCATCGGAGCCACGGCGCCGCAAGCGGCTGGTGTCATTCACACCGACTTCGAAAAAGGCTTCATCCGGGCCGAGGTCTACACGCTGGAAGACCTGGAAACCTACAAGACGGAAAAAGAAATCCGCGCCGCCGGCAAACTTCGCGTCGAAGGCAAACAATACGTGATGCACGACGGCGACATTTGTCACTTCCTGTTTAATACGTGAGCGGAAAGCCGGGAGCGGAAAGCGGAGAGCCAGAGGAAGTCGAGAGACGAGTGTCGAGAGAAAGTACGAGGGGAAGTGCGGTTCTTGCTGATGGCTGATTCCTGATACCTGACGGCTGCCCACTGTTTCGCTGGCCGCTTCCTGACCGCTGATTCCTGACCCCCTGATCCCTCCCATGCCCTGGTCCACAGCCACCACTGCGGTTTGTCCGCTGGATGTATTCACGCCAGCCCAAGAGGGCGAGTTGAGGGGGGTGATCATCTTTCTGCCTGGCTATGACGGCCGGACGCCGCAGAGTGACGAGCCGTGGGCTGCCGCGCTGGAGGCTTCTCGGATGGCCTGCGTGGCTCCGCGCGTCGTCGAGTGCTGCTGGTCGCTCGTGGCTGAGGACGTGATGGCGGCTACCGAGAGTCCCCTCGCCTGGGTTCGCCACGACCTGAGAGCCTGGATCGCCGAGCAATTCGGCTCATCGGTGCGAGTCGCCGTGACAGGCGTGGAACTCGGCGGCCACGGCGCGCTGCAACTTGCCTATCGCCATCCCACGGAGTTCCCGGTCGTCTGTGCGATCTCCCCCAAGATCGACTGGGAGACCTGGTACGGCCACGGACTGCGGCTGGACGACCTGTTCCCCGACGCGGAAGCCGCCCGGCAGCAATCGGCGATCCTCCACGTCCACCCGCTGAACTGGCCGCGGCATCAACTCTTACTGTGCGACCCAGCCGACCCCTACGCGATCGACGGCACCCGCACCCTCGCCAGCAAACTCGCCTCCAGCGGCATCCGCTTCCAGCAAGACACGGAAACCACCCACGGCGGCTTCGGCTGGAAATACGCCTCTGCGATGGCAGGGCGAGTGGTCAACTTCCTTGCCGAGGGGTTGGAGGATATGTCTCGGCGATTCGTGTGAGGTTTCCTCCGCGAACATCACTCGCTTTTTAGGCACTTTCGCATCGGGCTCGTTAAGGGCGTGATAGTTGTCCGTATTAAACGTTGCGTCACTTGCTCCGCTTCTACGTTTGGCGAGCGGGTAGTGTTCGAAAGGCGTGCGCCGGCTGTCCGTTCAAAGCACGGATTTATAGCCAGAAGGATTCCGCTGTTGCGTAGGCAACCATCGCCATCCCGGCGATGAGCTTGCCGACGGTGCCAAGTAATCGTCCGACAAGGGCGGCCTTGCTGATTGAGAGTCGTTCGAGATCAACCCGGCCCTTCCACGTTTCACCCAGATACGCGCCCGCGAATGCGCCAATCGCTCCGCCGCCCAAGGCCGCGATGATGGGACCAACAATTGGTACGGGCACGCCGATGATCGCGCCCACAATGCTGCCGATCATTGCGCCTAACATCGAGAGTACGATCGAGCGACGGCTGGCACCAAGCTTGGCTGCCCCAGCGGCTCCCGCAATGAGTTCCAGAAGTTCACCCAGCCCTGCCAGCACGACTAACCCGCCGACCGCCCACCAACTCATTCCCAGTCCATTTTCCTGTTCGGGAAGCAGAACCGCGAAGAGAGCCGCCAGCGCGACGATGCCCCAATTCCCGGGCAGGGTGAAAAATGTGGCGACCCAACAGGCCACGTTCGCGAGCAGCAACAGGATGCCGCCAAGCCAGTAGACCCAGAGGGGGAGAGCATCGACCACGGCACGATCACCGAGAAAAAACTTTTGGTCACTCGCCGTAAGTCAATACGCCCGGAGGGATTCGAACCCCCGACCGACGGATTAGAAATCCGTTGCTCTATCCAGCTGAGCTACGGGCGCCTGGGGGAGCAATGGAACGCTCCCCTTGGATCGCCGCCAGTATCTCGGGAGTGTCCGGGTGTCGCAAGTCGGGCTTGTTTGACCTGGTCGATGCTCGGGAACTGTCTGAAAAGCGGTGCACCGTGCTCCTGGCCCCTTGCAGGCCGCGCACCCGAATTCCCTAGGTCGAGGAGCGACCGGAATGGGATGCGGCGTGGCGGCGGATGACTGGCAGGCAGGCGATCTGGTGGCGTGCTACGGTCGCGACGCCGTGTCGCGGTGCATTTCCTGGGGAACGGCTTCACTGTTTCGTCGGCCGGCAGTCGGGCCTTCGCATGTCGCGATGATGGTGCCGGTCACGCCGCATGGCCTGTTGTGGGTCGAGTCGACCAGCCTGACGCGGACGCCGTGTGTCGTGCGGGGGACGCGGGTTCGTGGGGTGCAGGCTCACTTCGCGGAAGACCGTCTCGCGGACTACGCCGGGGGACGGGTTGAGGTCTATCGGCTGGCTCCGATCGAAAAGCTGAGTCGACAGGAAACCGGGTTTCTGTCGACGGTGGTGGCTCGCCATTTTCTGGGTCGGGAGATCACGTACGACGTGGGCGGCGCGCTCCTTTCGGGGACGCGGGTCTTTCAACTCTCGCGACTTTTTCCGGCGGCCGATCTCAACAGCCTCTTTTGCAGCGAACTGGTGGCCGCGTTGTTGATGCGGCTCAATCGACTGGCTCGCGACAATCCCGGCCGATTTCATCCGGCCCGGCTGCTGAGTGAATTGCTACGCACCGGGGTCTATTCGCTGGAGCGACATTATGGCGGTTAGCCGGATTCTCGAGATCACCATTGGATGGATGACGCTGCTGGCCCTCGTGCCCGCACCCGCTGAAGCCGCGACGACCGTGGTCCTGAAAGCGACGGTTCGCGACTGCAATGCCGTTCGCTGCCGACCGCCCGAGATTCGCTACGGCTCGGGAGTAGTGGTAGCAAGGAAGGTCGGCGAATCGCCCATCGTGCTGACAGCCGGGCATGTCGTGCGGAATTGCGACAGCGTCGAAATCGGCTGGGAATCGGGGCGGTGGCTTTCGGGCCGCGTGCTGGCTGTTGAAGTCAGCTCGAATGTCGATGTGGCAGCCGTGGCGGTCACGTTTCCCGATGCCGTTGAGTTGGGATGGCTAGCACGGAATGTGACCGATGGACCGGCTGTTCTCACCGGGTATACGTTGCAACGGGGGTGGCGGAATCATCGCGGTGAACTGGACCTTCAACGAGAGCGCCTTGTTGGTGTGCGAGCGGAACCTGGGGAATCGGGTGGGCCGATCGTCTCGCCTGCGACCGGCGAGATTCTGGGCATCGTCTGGGGAACCGACGGTCAAGACAGCTATCTGACGGACGCGACTCGCATACAGGAGTGGCTGCGGGTTCGCCTGGGCTGGGAGAGCATTGCCGCCGCCCGTCCACCGCCTGTTGCTTCACTTCCCGAATCATCGTCTGGCGAACGGGACGACGTCACACGGCGGATGAAGAGTCTGGAGCAGGAAGTCGCGCGGCTGCGGGATGCTGCCGTCAGGGTGCAGATTCGCCACAACGGAGAACTGATCGACGAGGGCAAGTACCGGATTCTGCGCGATCAACCGATCGTGTTGGATTTCAGGAAGAAGTGATTGGGGAAGTGGTTGGTGGGTGGTGGTTAGTGGTTGGTAAGAGCAGACAAAATTCAGGAGATGACGATGGCGGCACCGGAATATGTGGATGGGGTGAATGCGAGCGGCGTGGCGACGGCGCTCGCGCAGACCAGCGTGGCGATGGCTCAGGGGCTGGCGTTCGCGAGCGAGATGTCGCGGCAGCAGTTCCTGCGGGGAATCGACCAGGTGGGAACTCGTGAAGCGCAAGCGATGCAGGAAGTGCGGGCCGACCGGCACGCGCGGGAGATCCTGGCGCAGAACGCGGTGTCGAGTCAGCCCAAAGCGGGGTAGTGCTCTATCAAGGTTAAAGATTTGGGGGTGTGCCACTGGCTCTGCCAGTGCATCCCATAATGGCGGTCCCACTTAAGAGACTCTAACACAACCTCTGTGCAATGAGTCGTTTGCCCGGGTTTTCGCGGGTTTCCAACAGGCACAACCGGTTGTGTTAGGAATTCTAAGACGCACTGGCGAAGCCAGTGGCACACGAAAATCAAGCCGTGACGAGGTCTGGCAACTCAGTCAGCGTCGGGATCGCGCCAGTCGAGGAGCATGGGCGATGGGATGTCTGACGTTGGCTGATCTTGGGCGGCTGCGACTGGCCTGGCTGCGCGGCGACGGGACTTATGAACGCCTTCTGAAAGAGCACTATGACGGCCTGGATGAGCGACTTGATGGACAAGTACGGTCGTCTCCAGTTGTGGCGGGAGGCGGTTCAGACGGGGGATCTGGGTCAGACCCTGCGGCAGTCGCGACAGATGGCGGCGGCAGCTCACGAGAAGTTCAACGGACTGAGCGTGCCGGCGGAACGGGATGACGACGTGGTCAATCTGGGGTCGATCACCGTGCAGCAGCCGCCACCTCGCGCGTCTTCGCTCGGTCGCCTCCTGGTCGGGGCCGGGCTACTGGCGACGGGAGTGGGGGTGCCGATCGGGGGCTGGCTGATCGCCGATGCCCTGCGGTCCCTTCCGCCCCCCGCTGTTCCGGAGAGTGGGCCTGACATCCTCTATGACCTGAGATTGGGGCGCGAGCCAGCCGGGTCGGATGGGGACGGTGTTTCCGCGAATTCGACGAATTAGGCGAAGATTCCCGGATTTGCGCGTGATACCGTGACGCGGCCCTCGCCCCGAGCGAGGGTGTCCGGTGTTAAGCCGCTTCCGGGATGATTCGCCATGGAATTCCTCGTTCTGCTCGCCATTCTCGCGGGAATTTGGTTCTTAGTCTCGCCGATCGTCACGGGGATCGCCTTCTCCCGAATTGGCGATCTGGACGATCGATTGCGGCGGATGGAGCGGAACGCGATCGCCAAGGCCGGCTCGAGTCCGGCGGTGCCGCCGATTCGATCTCCGGGCGCCGACGCGGCTCCCTCCGAACCGCCAATGGCCGCCAAGCCCATCGCGGTCGCGGAAGCGCTGACGGAGTTCACCGAGTCCGATCCGTGGGTCGACGCGGGGCGTTCCGACGAGTCGCCCACGGATCGCATTCTGGCCGCGCGGACGGCCAGTTCCCGAGAAGTTCCGCAGACCGCGCCGAGCGCGCTGGCGACAATCAGCGATCTGCGCGAAAAACCGCAGCTCCCACCGTCATCGCGCCAAGAAGACGGTGTCGCTTTGGAAGAGCTGCTCGTGGGCAAATGGCTGACGTGGCTGGGGGCCATTGCCGTCGTGATCGGCGTTGGCTTCGGGATCAAGTTCGCGATCGACCGGGGTTGGCTGGGGCCGATGACGCGGGTCATTCTGAGCCTGATTTCGGGCATCGCGATGATGATCGGCGCCTCGATTGCGATGCGGAAAGACTATCGGGCCTTCGGGCAGGGCCTCGCCGGGGCGGCTGTCGGCGTCTTGTACCTGACGTGCGTTTCGGCCCATAGTTGGTATGGCCTTGTTTCCCACGACGTCGCGTATGCCGGGATGATCGCGACGACGATTCTCGGCTTCGCGTTCGCCTGCTGGCACAACTCGCAAACCGCCGCGGCGCTCGGGTTAATCGGTGGCTTTCTGACGCCGGTTCTTTTGCCGTTCTCGGGTAACCCGCTCAATCCGCTGTTTACCTACCTGCTGATTCTCAACGGTGGCGTTCTGGGAGTGAATTTGCTCAAGCGGTGGCCTGGCCTCAATGCCCTGGCCGCCGCGGCGACCGTCATCGCCTGGCTCGCCTGGGGGCTGCACTTTTACTCGTCGGGCCTGCGGGATGAGGTGCTGCTGTGGATCAGCCTGTACTTCGTGCTGTTTTCGCTGGTGTCGATCGCGTATCCAGTCGTCCGGCGGGTCGATCCCGAACCCGAAGACTTTGGCCTGATGCTGGTCACGCCGCTGCTGTACTGCCTGACGTTCTTGATCCTGACGATCCCCTCAGTCCCGACGGGCATGATCCTATCGTTGGGTTGGAACGACGAATTACGGGCGCTCGGCGTGCTGTCGATTGGCGGATACTACTTTGGCCTGGCGGTGCTGGTCTGGCAGATGAATCGCGCGGCGAAGCTGCTCACGGCCGGGCTG
Source organism: Planctomycetaceae bacterium (assembly GCA_019636285.1). Taxonomy (GTDB): domain Bacteria; phylum Planctomycetota; class Planctomycetia; order Planctomycetales; family Planctomycetaceae; genus JAHBXV01. The sequence continues at coordinate 4,742 of JAHBXV010000033.1, read as the reverse complement.
GTGGGGATTGGCATCGCGCTCGTGACTGTGTCGGTTCCGGTTTACTTCCGCGGTCATTCCCTGGCGATCATCTGGCTGGCCGAGAGCGTGGTACTCGTCCAACTGGGGCTGATCTTCCGGAAGGAACGCTTGCAGCAGGCGGGGGCGGCGCTGCTGGGGGTGGTGCAACTTCTGATTGCCGGGATGGTGCTCAACACGCTCAGCTCGCCGAATGCGTATCCTTCGCTGATTGCCGACGCCGGTGCCGGAGGGTACGGCTGGCAATCGCTAGTCAACGGTCGGACGCTGGCGATGGTGCTCGATCTCGTGGCGATTGGCGGACTCGCGTGGGATTTGCGGCGTCGCGAGAAGCGTGGCGAGGCGATTACGCTTTTGGATTCCTCGGCCGGAGGCATCGCCGCGTGGTTGATTCGCGCGGCGGTCCTGGGCTGGCTCGCGCTTGCATTATTCGAGAACTGGCTGTGGGGCGAGGCATTCGGCTGGGCTCCGGCGTCGTTCGTGACGGCGATCCTGATCTGGACGACGGGATTCGCCTTCACACTCAGCCTGTGGTCGCTGTTCGTCCGTCGGGAAGCTCTCGAACCGGTGAGTTGGCTGCTGTATGCGGCTCTTGTGCCGGTCATCGTGGCGGGGTGTCTGGGAGTTGCCAGCAATCCAAACGGTTGGCTGGCGTCCACGGCCGTGATTCAGCCGCAATCGGTGGCGATGTTGCTGGCCGGGTTGGCTGCCATGGTCTCCGCTGTCCTCTATCGCGAGCGACGGCAGGCGGAGGGTGACGAATCGCGGGGGACGGCCGATGATCCGGTAGGTCTGTTGGGCGGGCTGGCGTGGATGATCGGCTTTGCACTGCTGACCACAGAACCGTTGGCTCAGGGGCGACTGCACGACTGGCGAAGCGTCTCCAGCCTGTTGATTACCCTGCTGTGGACGGGCTACGCGGTCGCGACTCTCGCGGTGGGCATCTATCGTCGATCGCAGGTTGTCCGCTGGCTGGCACTGGGGCTGCTGGTTCTGACCACGCTGAAGGCGTATCTCAGCGATTTGTGGCAGTTGCCGACGCTGGTCCGCGTGATCGCGTTCCTCGTTCTCGGGATCGCGCTGTTGACCACATCGTTCCTCTACCGCCGCTACCAAAGCCGCCTACGGACGCTGATTGAAGCGTAAACAGCGCCGAGAACTCCGAAAGCCCTCCATGGAAGCATGGGGGCTTTTTTTGTTGACTGCGCGAGATGCCGGGGGTGGCGCTGCGCTTGACCCCCCCGGCGAAATGGCTAAGCGGACGTGATCTCAATTGTCCGAACGTTCGGATCGCGATTTGCGAACTTCTTCGCGATTCATTCACGGAGGGTTTGCCTTCACCGAACGACGGCAGGGCTTTTTTCAAGGTTTTCTGTGGGTTACCTGAGTGCGGAAGGTCTTAAGCGGCGCATTTCCGCCCATTTCTGCCGCCGCCTCTGCTCAAGAAGCGGGCACTCAAGGGTGGTAAGTGCACTTTTGAGCATAGTCGTTCTTGATTTGCGCAAGACATCTTGTGAATATTTGTTCGTCGATTCCTTTCCCTTTTTGGAGGATCCGTCATGTCTCGGCGTCGCCGTTCTGGCTTCACTCTGATCGAACTGCTGGTCGTCATCGCCATCATTGCGATTCTGATCGCTCTGCTGCTCCCTGCTGTTCAACAGGCACGCGAGGCGGCCCGCCGGACCCAGTGCCGAAACAATCTGAAGCAATTCGGTCTGGCTCTGCACAACTACCATGACAACTTCACGACATTTCCCAACGGTAGCCATCCGACGCCGACATATCCCGGCGGCGGTTATCACATGGGTTGGGCGCCGAAGGTTTTCCCGTACATGGATCAGGCGACTCGCTACAACGCGATGGAAGCCATGTACCCGAATGCCATCAGCTATCTGGCTCCGTGGCGCATTGACACGGCTCCACACAATGGGACCGATCCGATCTGGGGACCGGTCCCCGGATTCTCGTGTCCGTCGTCGGCTCTCGGCGATCGAAGCCCCGATATCGTGAATGCGACGCTGCCGTGGATCGTCTCTCAAGGCGCGCTGCACTACCGTGCCTGTGCCGGCCGGTACGAGGACATCACCAATCCGTCAGATGCCGACAATTATCAATGGGCCAATACGGGCCTGATTTTTCCTCACAGCAAGACGTCGATGAAAGATGTCACCGATGGAACGACAAACACGATTCTGCTGGGCGAGTCGTCGTCGTCGCAGGGCTGGTCTTCGTCAATCAAGACGGGTTGGGGCGGCATTCAACCCTGGACATGGGGAATCTATTGGTACTCGAACACGCAGCGCTTGATGATTGACGGCAAGAACATTCGATTCCCGATCAATTATCGCGGCAGCTTCGGCACGAATCACACGCCGTATACCAGTTTCCATGTTGGCGGGGCTCACTTCCTGCTGGCCGATGGATCGGTTCGTTTTCTCAGCGAGAATATGAACCTCAATCTGCTGAAATCGCTGGGAACTCGTGCCGGTGGCGAGGTTGTAGGCGAGTTCTAGTGGAACCTGTCGCGGTGATCGTCAGACGACGTCACCCGTTGACGAATTCCTGCTCCCGTGTCCGCGAGGATCGGCGGTTCGATCCTTGCGGACACTCAAAATTCATCAATGTCTTTGAGGAGATGCCGAATGGTGCGATCGGCGACTGCCTTGTGCGCCGCTCTCATGGCGATTGGCTTCACGGGATGTGATCACAGCGATCGTATGCCCGTCGCGAAAGTCACGGGAATCGTCCTGTACGACGGCGACCCCCTTCCGATTGGTTCGGTTCTGTTTAATCCGCTCAACGGTGGACCTACAGCGGAAGCCAATCTCGAGGCCGACGGAACCTTTCAACTGGGAACCTATGAGGAAAGCGACGGCGCGGTGCTCGGCAAGCACGAGATCATCGTCGTGGCGCATACATTTCCAGGGGGAGCCGGATTGCCCGAGGAGCACATCAACGCGAACCAGGCCTCGGTTTCGTTGATTCCAGAATACTACTCCGATTTCGCCAAGTCGGGCCTGACCGCCGAAATCGTGAAGGGTAAGAACGAGATCAAACTCGAATTGAGCTCGAAAGAGCCGGAGAAAACGCCCGCGAAATAAGTTCGCCGCCTGAATGCGAAAGCCCCCCAATGTTCCATGGGGGGCTTTTTTTGTTGACTGCGCGAGATGCCGGGGGTGGCGCTGCCGCTTGACCCCGGCGAAATGAGTGTGATTGATTAGATCGTGATCTGGCGGTCGCGGGCGCGGACTTCCCACTTACCGGTCACCTGACCGTTCTCCGACACATAGACCCACGGATACAGGTACGTCGTCGTGCAGATGTGCCGGGGGACGCCCCACAGGACGTCGCCAGGTTTGTAGTTGTCGGCGACGGACGATTGGAGCGAGAGGTGCTCTTCGTTGTGGCGAATGACCTTCGCCTGGGGATCGGCGAGAAGTCGGACCCGCGTCTCGAAGGGCTGATCGGGCGAGACCGCCTTGTTGCCGGCGTCGAGGGTCATCCAGCCTGGCGCGGGTCGGCTGATGACGCGCGTGAGCAACAGCGCCGCATGCTGGAACGCTGGCATGTCGGGAAACTGGTCGCCGTAGCCGGTATCGTGGAAGATCGTCGTGCCAGCCGCCAATTCGATCAGCGGGTCGTCATACGCCGCATAAACGGGGAACGTGCCTGTTCCACCGGCGACAATTCGAGGCACTGGCCAACCCTGGGCCACGAGTCGGCCCTTGAGCGCCTGAATCTTTTCCCAGACTGGTGAAACGGCGGTTTTTCGTTCGGCGACGTCGCGGTGTTGAAGGTGGCCGTCGTAGCAGTGGAAACCTCCCGGTTCCACGCCGGGCAACTCGACCACTTGCCGATAGAGTTCAAAAGCCGGATCGCCGATCTCGATCCCCGTGCGGTTGAGGCCCATGTTGAGATCGACAGCCACCTGGATCGACTGGCCCGCGGCCGCCATCGCGGCGGAGAGCTGGCGAAGACAGTCGAAGTCGTCGGCCGTCACGCACAGCAGCACGTGCGGGTACTTCTTGCGAAAGGCGACCGCGCGGCCGATGTTGGGACCGACGAGATTGTACGAGAGGAAGATGTCGGTCACGCCGGCATCGGCGAGCATTTCGCATTCGCCGAACGTGGCCGCCTTGTGCTTGGTGATGCCGGCCGCGAGTTCCAGCTTCGTCACCTCGGGCATTTTGTGCGTTTTGCAGTGGGGACGGAGACGGCTGGCCCCTTTGGCGATGTCGAGCATGACGCGGATGTTGTGCTCGACCCGGTCCTTGAAGATGACGAGCGCAGGGGAGAGTAGCTCGCTGGTGTCCGGAAACTGGAAGGCGGGCGTCGACATTCGAGGGATCCTGGCGGGAGGCGGCGGGGGAATGAGCGCGGTGGCGATTGTCGCCGGGCGCTATGAGGGACGCAATGGCTGCGAGTGGGAGAGGGGGCGACGCGGCGAGGGGGAGAATCGGGGGCGCAGGCAAGTGCGGTGCGTGGAAGTGCGTGCATCGGATTGCTGGCCGGATATGATCACCGAAGACGCCGTTGATCGAGACCGGCGGAATCCGTCGTTCACTCTGTCCAAGAACAGGGCCCACCATGTCGTCCGAGTTGGCCGAAGAGCCCGCGATGTTTTCCCCCCAGCCAACGACTTCGCCGGTTACCCTCCGTGTGTGGCCGGGGGCCGTCGTCGCGTTCCTGCAACTGGTCGCTCTCGGGATCACCGTGACGCCGGC
>JAHBXV010000032.1 GCA_019636285.1 Planctomycetaceae bacterium | reverse complement strand
AATAATGTCCGTCACAAAACTTGAAAAGACCGCTTTTTGGACAGCCTCTGAGGTAGAGCAGATGTTCCGGGTCGAGCGACTCAACGCCGAGATACACGGCCTCACAACCGGCTCTCTCCATTGCATCTACAACGTTCTCGTTCTTGTACGACTCCACTCGTGTCTGGCAGTCCCATTGGAAAGGTAGCTCCCGCTGGAGTTCCTCGATGGCCTGGCAAAGGTCGATGGTACGCTTTGGACTGTGGGCGAAGAAATTATCCTCGATGGCAATGCGCTTATAGCCCATGTCGCCAACGAGGACGCGAAGGTCGCGAATGACTGAGGGAATACTCTTGTTGTGGATAGCGGCGTTGCTAACAGCGCAGAATGCACATCGGAGTGGACAGCCTCGGGCGGAGACATACGTTGTATGATCGAATTTCCCTGGTGCCGAGCGCAGACCCCAACCTTGGTAAGTAGGTGGAATTCCATCCAGGGCTTCAGTGGAAAGTCGCGGTGCCTCGTGCGGATTCTCTTTTACTTCCAGGCCACTGCGGTAGGTTAGGCTTGGCACTTCGTCCAGTCTTGGATACCGCGTTATAAGCTCTACAAGAGCGATCTCGCCCTCGCCGCGCACGACGCAATCGATGTAGGCATGGTGGTTGAGAATGACGTTACTTTGGGCCGAAGCGTGGTGTCCCCCGAAGACCACGAGGCACTTTGGGCTCGTCCGCTTGAAGAGGTCGGCGACTTTGAGTGCAGATTGGTACGATGCCGTCGTTGTTGTGATGCCAACAAAAAGAATGCCCGCAGACTCGCTGACAGCCTGCTGAATCTGGCATTTCAGGCCGTCTTCGTCGGCAAGGCCGAGGTCCATCAGCCGAATGTTGACGCTCGGCAATTTGGTCGAGGCGAAGTTGGCGAGAGCTACAAGGCCGCTTGAAAACCCTTCCAGAAGACCTTGTTGCGGGGGATGCACCAGGACAAGGTTCCTTCGAACGGACGATTCCGCGCAACTGCCGTCGAACGATGTCGCTGTCCGCGAATCGCTAATAAGAGCCAGAGCCGTCGTAACTGCTTTCGCATCCATAGGTTGCCTGAAGCCTTCCCTTTTCCGCTTGGCGGTCCAAAAGAATTATGGAACTGGCGAGGCTCGCGTCCTGACAACTGCTGACAAGCGACTGGTAAAGCAGGCATGACCCCAACGCGAGGGCGATAGAACTAGGTCGCCGCCGGCTGCTCCGCCTTTCCGGCCCCACCTCAAGCTCCTTTCACCGAATTCTTGGCGCGCGGCAATCGCAACGCTCGATCATGGGCAGCCAGAACGGTCGGTCAGGCGAGGTCAGTTCGGGTCGCAAGGCCCAAGCATAAGTGTATCGAAGGCAGCGATTGCAACGGGCAGTCGCTGAGCGGTGTTTTACCAAAGGGCTTTGCCCAGGAGGAAGTGCGATGGTTACGACCGATGCTGCGTGCGATCAAATTCCCGTGGGTGGCTTCCGTGGCGAAGAGGTTCTGCCTCCGGGCGGTTTCCGTGGTGAGGAAGTCCTGCCCCCAGGGGGCTTCCGCGGTGAGGAGGTTTTGCCTCCCGGCGGCTTCCGTTAATCGCAGCGCCAAGGCTTATCCGGCGGCCATCCCGTATGGCCGCCGGATGGGTCGGCCTACCAACATTCCAATCAAATCCCAAAGGAGCAAAGTCATGGCCTACAAGGGCACGTATCGGACCAAGTCCGGCCAGAACTATTTCGGCTTCTCCTACGAGTCTCAGCCAAGTGGCGAGGTCCGGGCGTACATCGAGAGCCAACCGTCCTACCAAGGCCGTCCGACTGGTGGACATGACACACACCGTTACTACGACGGCCGGAATTACATCTGCATGGGCAACTGCCCCCCAACCAACTTGAGCGACGCGATTGCGTACTCAAAAGCCTGGGCGGAGCGCACCGAGCGCTACATCCGCACCGGCAAAGAGATCAACGAAGGCTAACATCGGAAATCGTGCGGCAAGCTCAACCTCGACCGGCATCGGCGCATAACGCGACGGTGCCGGCTTTCCTTCCATCAGGTCATCAATTCACCAGGAGACGCGAGATGAAAACCCTATCGACGATTGAAGCGGCACAACACATGGCGATGACGCAAGAAGTCGTCGCTGGCATCAAAGAATTCATTGGGGATCACCGTGCCGAGAAGGGCGGCCTCCTTGGCAGCAATGATCCTGGCATCATCACTCACTTTGCGCCCGACCCAACCGCACGTTGTAATGGCGGCGCCTATGATCCCGACATCGACGCGATGAACCGACAGATCAAGGAGTGGAAAGAGGAAGGAATCGCCTTTTGCGGTTTCGTTCACTCGCATCCGCAGGGCGTCAGGCGGTTGTCGAGCTATGACGAATGGTATGCAGGTGAAATCCTCGACGCCTTCAAAAAACTCGACCGCCTCTGCCTGCCGATCGTGATGACGGTGCCGGACACCGGGGCCTTCCAAATCCTGCCGTACCTCGCCACACCCGGAGCCGTGGATCGCAAGCGCGTCAAGATCGTTGAAGCGGAGTTGAGGATCGCGGGTGCGGACGCTCCATCGGCTGACGTGGCCGGTTCACTTGAGTTCGGCCTCCATCGTGACAGGGGGGCCGAGGCGACGTATTCTCCGGCAACAGTCGCGCGGCGCGCGAAAGGGCAATCAATCCAGTATTTCGGGAACTTCCCCAAGACCTTCAAGGATACCGCGGACCACGACGGCAACGACTGGCAGCCGTTCCGGCTCCATCAGCGCGAGTTCGACGACGATCAGAGCGCCAGGGAAAAGGCGAAGCGGTTTCTGGAACGCATGAGAGGCGCATTCGACCTGGAGCGCCTGAACCGCGTGCGGACGATTGTCATTGGGACCGGCGGCGGTCAATCCCTGTTGCGGAACATGGCCCGCATGGGATTTGGAGAATTCGTCTTCATCGACCCCGACACGGTCTCCGAAAGCAATGTGGCGTCACAGCAGGCAATTCCCGACGCAATCGGCCAACCCAAGGTCGTTGCGCTCGCCCAGGATATCGTGACGCTGAACCCGGCCGCCGCCGCCCTGGCCATCGCGGAGCGGATTGAGAACGTCTCGGACGAGCAGTTTCAGTCGCTCATGCGCCGCCCAATGCGTGCCTCGTTCGGCCATTTTGGGCGGGCTCCGGAGCCACGTCCCATGCCATATCAGCCGGAATATCTCCTGCTGCTGGTGCTCACCGACAGCTTTTGGGCGCAGGGCCGTGGTCATCGCCTGGGATTGCAGTTCGGCGTGACCACCATCTGTGCCCAGGAATATAAGGAGGAAGTCGGGGCTGAGGTTACCTACACCGTCCCCGGCATTACGCCAGCCTGCCACAGATGCATCACGGCAAGCCGCTACCGGGCATATTTAGCAGAAGGGTTTACGAATGATGTGACCTCGCATGGTGCCCCGATCTTTGCGGCGGAGTACCTGAACGCCGTCCTTGGGCACATCGTTCTCGCCGTTGTTCACCACGGCACCAACCATCCCCTCTGGGGCAACGTGGTGCAGCGGCTGGGTGACAAGAACCTGTTGCGGATGAGGATGCACCCGGATTTCGATTTGCGCTTCGGCGACACGTTTGCCCGACGGCATGAAGGGGTGGCCGGGATCGACAACCTGTTCATGCTCGACACGCTCTTCCTGCCTCAGTCGCCGGATTGCGGCCAATCGGCGTCGCGGCCGGTATGCCCTGATTGCAATGGCAGCGGCAATTTGTTCGACGCGATGGGCACGTTCGACGACACGCGAAACGTGCGTCGATAACCAGACCGGCATGACTTCACGCGGGAGGTGTGCAATGCGACAGTTTCTAACCGGCAACGATCAGGATTTCGCGGGGCTTGAACAACGCGCAACGGGGGCGTGCGTCGCTTATCGTGACCAAGAGCTTCCTCCCGGCTCCTCGCCGAGCCGGGCGCGCGTCGGCTTTGAGGTCAATCCCAGTGATGAATCAGTTCTGTTGCTTGTTGACCGTGGCATTCGCTACACGGGGTCGTCTCCGCAGGTAGGTGATTGGCTGGGGCGGGGTGAGCGCCGCTTTCGGAGTTTCTCCGATTTGAAGATCTGGCTTCGGGGCGAATTGGCGGCGTGCTACGGCGTCATGGCTGCAAGCCATTCAAGCCAGGAGTTACATCCATCGCAGCTTGACGTTTCCCCTGCGGATTTGACCGACCTCGATTCGATCCGTGATGACCTCGCGGCCATCAACCGCCCTGTCGTCATGGACGAAGGCGAATTGTTCCGCGAACTTCAGACCCATGTACGTGGCCAGGACGCTGCTTTGCAGACGCTGGCCCGGCGCGTGTGCCGTCACGCAGCCCGCGTCCGGCCTGCACGTCCGGCATCCCTATTCGCGTTGGGGCCAACCGGCTGCGGCAAGGCTAAGACCGCCGAAGTCCTCCCGGCGGTTTTGCGCCGCCTCTGTCCCAACGAGGCATCATACGGCTATTTGCGCCTCGATATGTCCGAATACCAGGAGCGTCATCGCATCTCCCAGCTTCTCGGTGCCCCGCAAGGCTATGTCGGCTACGGGGACGGTGCCCAGTTGATTGACACGCTGGCCGCGAACCCCAAGACAATTGTTCTGTTTGACGAGATCGAGAAGGCGCATTCCGCCGTCTTTCAAACGCTGCTGAATGCGATGGATGCTGGCCGTCTTTCTACGCCCACGCGGACCGTCCAAGGCCGCACCGTCGATTGCCGGCACGCCATCTTCATGTTCACCAGCAATCTGGACTCAGCGGAAATCCTATGCGACCTGGAACAGCGTAATGCTTTCAAACAGCCGACCGTTGTGGACGAAGTTTGCCGAAGGCAATTGCGGATGACGGGCCTTTCCCCGGAACTGCTCGGCCGGATCAACGCCTTTCTCATCTACCGGGCGCTCAGCACCGATTCCCGTGCCGAAATCGTTACCCAGGCCATCGCCCGCGGGGCAAGCGAATACGGTCTGAACGTGGCCCAGATCGAACCGCAGGTCGTGCTGGCGATCCTCGAACAGGCGAAGTCGAACGCCTATGGTGCCCGCCCCGATGAGTATCTCGTCGATGACCTGCTCGGTTCGGCGTTCGCCCAAGCGGTTTCCAGCGACGATTCGTTTGCGGTGAGGGTGACTGGCGGGCCGCCGTTCGGCTGCGAAGCGATGCAATGAAGAAACAAGAAAGGGACCCCCATGAATTACTCACGAATCCATGTGCAATACCGTGATGGCAGCAAACCCAAGGGCACGCGGGTTGTGCTCTCGTTCCGTGGATGTTTCGGCGGCGTGACCAAGGCGGGATACACGGACACCTATGGCGTCGCCCTGGTCGAGCACGCCAGCACGGGGGAGGCCGATGTGATCGTCAGCGGCAAGACGCGCGGTTCATTCCGCGCACCAGGTGAAACCGCCGTTTTCATTTAGCCAATGGGATGCCCGCCATGCAGCCTGACCTTTGCTCCGGATTTCTCAGCTTGTTGATATTGTTCGTAGGTCTGAGATTCCTACTCGGCATGCTTGGCCTTTCCGGTGTGTTTCATGGCTTTTGGCCCGGCTTCTGGTTCGCATTCTTTGATCGCCTGCTTGTTGGCAGCCGACGCCGCGCTGCGCCCGGGCCAGTTGGCTGCCTTGCCTTGGTGGCATTGGCGCTTTTGTTGTTCGGCTGGACCGCAACGATACTCTCAATGGTCTTAAACAACGGTACCGGTCCTATCCACATGACGGGCAACTGAACACCTTGTATCCGCTTGCCTACGCGGCGGACCAAGGTCGATTCCATGCAGGATGTGCAGCATCGAGGCCAAGCAGGCAGTAGCAGTCCCAAGAGCCAAGTTCCCCACGCATCAGCCGGTGACACAGGAGAAGCGAGTTTCAGAGGAAGCAACTCCACCCGCAAGTTGCGCTGGCTGAGCCAAAGGCGAAAACTCTTCAAGAGCGCTCGTTGCCGGAACGCCAACAACATGCCGAAGGCGAGGGGCAAAACCAGCCGTGGCAGCCGGGCAAAGAAGGAACCCCCGCTCGGAATCCACCTCAGGCTCTGGTGAATGGGTGGGAAGGCATCACCTCTGCCTCTGTCGCATTTCGTCGCGGGGGCGCGGGGCTTATGAACCCCCGCGACGAAACACTCCGACGGCGACGGTGAATGGAACCCACCGGGAGGCAATGCCGCATTGGCGGCGCTCACTGGTAGGCGTGCATCCGGCAGTCTCCTGCCCCAACGACCCCCATCCCTTTTTTCTGTTGCGCCGTCCGGTCAATCTTCTCGGACGCCACGGCAGAGGGTTTCCAAGCAGCCTTGCCATGTCTATCATCGCAGGATAGACAAACCGCTCCCTGGCTATGAGAGCGCCATGCGCTATCGGAAGTCCCTTGAAATCGAGCACCGGCTGGCGGAAGCACTGCGACTCATTCAGACGGGGCGATATTCGACCCCGTTGCTTGCGCAAGCCTTGGGCGTTTCGATACCCACCGTGTCTCGATACGTCACCGCATTGCGAGAACGCGGACACGAAATTCGAGCGGAGAGACACCCCGAGGGCTGGAGATACACGATAACGGCCAATCGTGTGGCGAAGGGAACCGTAGCCGCACAGTAACGCGGTTTCTTGCTGAAGGAAGTGATTAACCGGCGTGACTGCACCACTGCTGATTTCGGAGCTATACAAGGGCGATTACTCGCTCATGGTGGCGCTTCGCTCACAGCTGGAGGAAATCGCACGGACACCGGGGCTGGTCACGGTTCTAATCGAAGGGGCGCCAGGCACCGGCAAGACGACGATGGCACGCGCCCTAGCAATGGCCCGCGTTTTGTCGATGGTCGATGCTCAATACCATCGCTTGTCAGTGGAGCGTGCCGCACGCGAGGTCCGTGAAGGAGCGGCGCTGAAGTGGTATCGCGACATCTCCCTCGCCGGCCTGACGGAGACGCTGGCCGACGGTCAGCTCTTTGGAGTAGGCAAAGGCGTTGCAACTGAGGTTGGCGCGCGAATCGGGATATTCGAACAGGCGATGACTGGTTGCCTCGATCCCAAGACGGCGAAATCACATCGGGAATTGATCGCAGACGCAGGACGCGGTGACGGCGACTTAATTCCGTTGGTGACGGGTGGGATCGTCCTACTGGACGAAATCGGAGACCTTGCCCCAACCTTGCAGGCCAAATTGCTGCGAGTTCTCAATGGCGAGATGCAGTTCCGCGTTGGCACGGAGGGAAACACTGATTTTGGCTTTGTCTTTCGCGGCCTGGTCGCGCTAGCCACGTGGCGCGACATCGACGGCGAATGCCATATCCGGGACGACCTTCGGCAGCGAATCACCCAGCATCGCGTCCGCGTGCCCGGCCTTTCCGAATACCCAAGCGAGGTCCGCCTGCAAATCGTTCTCAGCGTCACAGAGGTGGTGAAGAGGGAAATCCGGGACGAGCTGGCTCATATCGACCAACTCGTCGCTGCCGATGGAACTGACAAGAACGCAACCGTGCTCTCTCCCGAGTGGCTCCAGCAGGTGAATCGCAGCGCGGAGACCAAGCTCCCGAAGCCGCTGGCCATGAAGCTGGCCGCCATAGATTGGTCTGCCTGTGGGCAACTCCGCGGTCTGCGCGCTACGCTGCGCCGCGTACTCTGCGGGACCGACCTTGACGCCGCCCTAGCGGAATCGCAGGCGGCTTTCGCACGAAGCCGAAAGGCAATTCAAGGGGAAAGCAACGCGGAGCGATTCAAGCGGTATCTGGCCAACGGCCATAGCCTCTCGGACGCCTGGTTCAGCGACCGGCACCAGTGGGCAACCGAGTTACTCGGACGACTAGATCTGGATGATCCGGATTTACTCCGCATCGTGGCGGACGCTGGCCGGACAGCGAGTGAGATCAAGAAGGAGCTGCGCAACCTCATGCGATCCGGCTCAAAGTCGAGTGGAACCTGACTCGCGGCTGAGCCGCTTCGCGGCTCAGCAAGATGAGCATGTCGAAAAACCCCTGAAAACAGCACGAAGTCTGCGAAATCGCCGTTTGGCACGAGCCATGCGATAAGGGCGACGCAACCCTTACATTGCGGAGCCAAACCGATGATTCGAGTCGATGCCGGAGACGAACTTTGCGAATTGCTGACACGCGCCGGCCAATTGGCGGATCGTGGTCGCCTCGATGTGGCTGTGCCCTTCTTCGACGCGGATAGCAGACTTTGGCGACAGCTCGTGTCAGCCGCACAGTCTGGCTCGCGGGTGCGCTTGCTGACGAGACCCGCCGCCGACCATCTGCATGCCGAGCTTTTCGATGCCCTTACCCGTCTTGGCGTGCGGGTTATTCACCTTCCTCGGATTCACGCAAAATCGGTACTTCTTTCCGACCGCACAGGTCGGCATCCGATGGGATGGGTCGGGTCGCACAACTTCACCAAGGCATCCGAACTCACGGCCCAAGAACTCGGCATTGTATTTCGCGGGCGCGGTCTCATTGAAGCGCGGCTAATGCAACAGGCCCTACTTCAACTCGACGCCTGGGAACACGAGGCAAAATCGAATCGCAAACTGATCTAGCAAGCTGACTCACCCGAACAAAAGGAGCACATGATGCCAGCCAATCCACGACTTCGCGAGTGGTTCCACCTCAAGCCGGAGTTTACGTCGTTCAAGCTGGTTCCGCAGGAACACGCCCGCTACCTCTTTGGCGAAAGAGACACCAAGCTGCGCGATGAGCTTCTGATGTCGCTCAAGGAATGCGCCTATTCCGAGCGCGGATACCACTCGATCATTTGGGGGTCTTCCGGGCGCGGCAAGACGCATCTGGCGAACAATCTGCTGTTCAACGCCAAAGATGATGGTCTGCCCCTCGAACTGGTGTATGTCGATTGCCCGACGATCAAGTCGGCCAAGGAACCCCTGAAGACATTCTTCAGTGCTGTCTTCAAATCCATTCCGCCGAAAACCGTCAAGCGGTTCGTCACGAAATACGTCGAGGAAAAGGACTCGCATCCTGAATGGGATAAACGGGTGCTTACCGAACTCAATCAAGATCGGGTGATTTACCGCGCCATTACGGAGGGCCTCGTACTTCCACACGAAGGCACGGTGCGTGGAATTCTCGGTTGGCTGGGCGGCGAGGATTATCGCAACATCAGCAACATCGTGGATAACGCACCCGAGCAGCTTGAAGATGGCGGGCAGATCGCCCGCAATTTCGGAGCCCTGGGCGACATGCTGCTCTTGGCCGAGGAGAAGAATCTCATTTTCCTGGTCGATGAAGCGGAGCGGCTCCAAACCATCCAGAGCGGAGAACAATACTGGACTTGGCTTTCGGCACTTCGCGAAAGCTTCCGCCGAACGTCGGTCGGCCTCATTCTGTTCATCATTGCTGCCAACACCGACTACATTCCGCGCATTCTCATGGAGCACGAGATTTATAACCGGATCGGTGCCAGCAACATCTTCTCCTCGCCACCCTTCGACCCGCCGGATGCCGAGAGCTTCCTCAAGCAACTCCTGGCGACCATGATCCAGCGCGACCCCGTCCCCAAGTCGTTGCGCCAAATCCTCGACGAGGCAGGCGAACCCCTCGAATTCTACCCCTTCACCGAGGATGCCTTCCGCGAATTCATCCAGCATCATTCGGTCGGCACCGAGGAAAACAAGCCGCAAGAATTGCTGAACCATTTGGAACGCGCCGCGCAACGCGCGATCACGCTGGGTAAGAAGCTGATCGATGTTCAGGTGCTGCAACAGGTCGTCGAAGGCTTCTAACCGTCATGATAAATCATTGAGGAATAACAATGGCCAGCGTTCGTTTTTCATGCGTTCCTGAAATTACCAGCCGTGTACGCATCGGCGGACCGGGAGAGCACCAGGTCCTGATCGGCAGGCTGCGTGACAGCGGAAGGAATAACAACAATGTCTATTTCGACGCCGACAATAATTTCGTCGTGCTCGAAGTCGGCAAGCGCGGCAGCGGCAAATCCTTCGGCATGGGAGCCGCGCTCGAAGCGTTTGCTACAGCGGCGGACACCTGTTCGCTGGCGACCCACGGCCCGGACCGGCGAGGTGTCCTTTTGCTTGACCCGCTGGATATTCACTGGACGGCTATCTATCCGGTCCAGGATGGTGTCTCGCGACACATGAAAGAACAGCACAAGCTGCTGGCTCGATGGCCCGATGTCGCTGTCGAGCCGATCCAGGTCAACGTCTATATGCCGGCAGGCCGTGCTCAGGCGGAAGACCCGCCCGCTTTCGTTCCGTTCCAGATTCCCGTGACCGATCTCACGCCTGAAGACTGGGGAATGCTCTATGGCGCAAACATCATATCGGACCCGGCCGGTATGCTGCTCTGGGAACTGTACGAGAAAGTGACGCGGCTCGGCTATGAGATAGGCGATAACCACGTTGCCCCCAAGGGCGTGTATGGGCTGACGGACCTGATTGCGTGCCTGGACGATCATGACATTCAGGCCAGCTACAGCAGCCAGACGGTCCGTGCCGTGCGGCAGCGTCTGCGGACTTGGCATGGCGATCCGCTCTTTCAAAGCGACACCGGCACGGCCGTCACCGATCTGGTCAAGGCCGGCCAGCTCTCGATTCTCTGCCTCAACCGGCTTTCAGAGGACATGCGCTCCGTCATCACCGGCGTGCTGGTGCGAAAGATCCAGGCGGCACGAAGCCGCTCCAGCCAGAGCGAGCGACGCCAAGCTTACGACCCGGCGGCCGGCGCTGCCGCCTTTCCAGTGATGCCGCGAACGATTCTGGCCATCGACGAGGCGCAGATGATTCTTCCATCATCCGGCGGAGGCCCGGCACGTGCCGCCATCGAATCCTACATTCTGGAGGGCCGGAATTTCGGACTTTCGATTTGGATGGCAACGCAGATTCCACGGGGAGCCATTTCGCAAAAAGCAATCAAGCAACTCGATTCGCTGATCGTCCACCGCCTGTCCAATGCAGATGACATTAACGCAGTCCAGGATCTGATCCAATCGGGTCTGCCGCAGAAGATCAAAGTCAATGATCGGGAAGTCGATCTTGGCGAGCTGATCCGCTCCCTAGAGGTCGGAACCGCGTTCGTGTCGAGCGATAGCGTCGAGCGTGCCTTCGTGATGGATGTGCGGCCCCGCGTCGTGGCACATGGCGGCAAGGCGTTTTAAGGGGGCTTGCGATGATTGAAGCGAGATTCTGCAACTACAACAAGGACTACCAGCAACGGCTGGGTTTCCTAAAGGTCGTCAACCGTGTCGGCCAGGGTGCGCGCGGCGGTCCCGGCGACATCCTCGACCGGGTGAAGTCGCTTTACCCAGGAGGCCGACGGCCGCCTCTGGCCGGTCGCCGCATGGAAGAGTTCGACCCGAAAGCGCTCATTCGCGATGAACGCATCCCCTCCTGGATTGTGGGGTTTGTTCCCAAAACGCTTGATCGGCTCGTCTGGTGGGCGGAGAAGGTCGGTTTGGTGGCCCAAAGCGGCAGGCTATCCGAGTGGGCTGCCATCCTTCATGGTGTGCGCTGCCGCCCCGGCGAGCAAAGCTGGATGCAGGACAATCCGTTTATTCTGTCGCTGGAAGAACGTGCATTTTTCGTCCAGCTACTCTTCTTCCACGATCAGGTTCTCCCGTTCCTCGTGCATCACCTGGGGCAGTTCGATGCTGGAGCATCGATCGGTGTCGCCGAAAGTTGCGTGCTCGTCACTCAGGCCCTTGGTGACTTACTTGATACTGTGAAAGGCAACAGCCCGGCGGAACTCCAATTACGGCTAGAGTTGCGAGATGTGCTTGAGCGAATCGGAAAGCAATTCAAACTGGATGATCCTCGCAAGCTAGTCAATTCCGAGACTCGCCGCGAGGTGCTCAAAACCCTTGTCTCTGAGCGCCTGAAGGGCGTGCGGGTCAAGTTGGCCGAGTATCACGCCATTTCGCGGCTTGAGCAGCTCACGGACTTGGGGCTGCTTACCAAGGAAGACCCTAATCAACCGCCGGTGGACGACGCCTCCAGGGAAAAAACGCGCACGTCCTGGACCTGGTACGTTTCACCTGGGCTTCCAGCAGCAGCCAGAATCCTGGCGGCGCGACTCGCTGACCTGGAATCATTCTTCCAGGAATCGTGGATGCGGTTTTGCGCCGTAGGCCTTGGCCAGAAAACTCACGAGCTGGATGCCTTTGAGGACCAACGGCAAATCGCTGAGCTACTTGATGAGACACTGCCAAATGCCCGCCGGCAAATCGGCCCGGTGCAGGTCCATACGTGGGCTTCGCTGTCATGCCTGCGGGCACTTGGGCGGGGATACCTGCTGGAACTCGCCACCATCGAACGATTGCTCGAAGCCATGCGAATCAATTCCCACACATCAAATTCAGTGCGCCTGTCCGGTCGTGCCGAACTGCGAGGGCGAACAGCGGCAGTTCCAAAGACCGGGCTCTCGGAATTGCTGAAAGATTTCACCGTGGCCGAAGGAGACCGCCATGTCACAGACTGAACCAACCCGTATCGAACGCTGGGCTACCGAGATTGAAGGCGTTAGCAAGAAGCTCCATGCCCATGCAAAAGCGCTGCTCGCCAGTGGCGACGATCCGTTTGTCCAACGAGAGCAGATCGAACGGGCCGACAAGACCTTGGCGGAGACTGGGCTTGATTCGCTAAAGGCGCCGGCCGACATCCGAAAGGCCATCGAGACCGCGTGCGTCGAAGGCATCGCTGAATTCTGGCAGAAGTTCGACGCGGCCGCCAACAATGCCGGCTGGGAAGTGCATGGCTCGACGGAACGGCGGCTGGTAGCGCGGGCATTCTTTGTCGAACTCAAGAACGATGCGGTGCTAATCGAGGCCATGCCCGGCAAGCACTCGCCCCATGTTCCCGCTGTACTCGCCGCCCTGAAGCCGCATATCACATCCCTGAGCGGCGACAAGGCTTCACTGCAACGCTTTTGCGACATGCTTGTCGAAGCGTACGCAGTCCTTGGCGGCCAGGGTGATGTTTCCATCGAGGCCATCTACCGTCAGTGCATTCTCCTGGTCCAACCGGCGGGATTCTGGGCGAATGTCGAAGCATCCAAATTTCAGCCCCTGTCGCGGCCCATATTCCGCTGCCGTCTGGCAGCCGTCCTCGCCGAAAACGTAAAGCCCGCCGATGGTCGGGAGCTACGCCTGACCCCAACCGTCACCCGCAAAGATGTCTGGGAAGTCTTCTCACCTGCCGAGGGGCGCGTCGTACAGGTCGGCCGGCTTGCATTCACCAAGAGGGGGTCAACATGAACACGGCGTTGCCACGACCCAAGGCGGTGCAGGTGCTCAAGGCACTGCGCTCTGGCTCGACGCCAGCGGCGTTTGCCCTGGAGCTATCGGTTGGCCAGACTCCCTGGTTCCAAACCGCGGTCATGCTGCTTGACGAGCTTGCGGATTGCGAGCATTTCGACGTGCGGTTCATCCGCGCCCGCTACGGCGGCGGTAAGACTCACTTCCTGCGGTGCTTGCAAGCCGAAGCAAAAGCCAGGGGCTGGGCAACCGCGTATGTGCTGCTCAAGCACGGCGAAGTCGAGCTGGATCGCTTCAATACCATCGTCGCAGAGATCGCCGACAAGCTGGAACTGCCTGACGGCAAGCGAGGGCTGCCGTCGCTTTTGAAACAGGCATTGATCGGCATTGCCAAGCGCAACGGCTACGACCCTGCCGGGCCGATGTCTTTCAAGACGCGCGAGCGCGCGCAGCGGGCGGTGTCAAACTTCGTCCAGGAGCACGGCCTCGGTTACCAGTTCAACCTAGCGCTGCAAGTGTGCATATACGCCCTTCTTGAAAAGGACGAGCCACTGCTGGCCCAATTCGCCAACTGGCTGGGTGGGGGCGGTGAATCCCTGACGGTCGATCCCAACGAACTATCGTCATCCCCCAATCAGCCGAAGACGAAGGCGGCGCGGTCCGTCCTGAAGCCATTGGGACTCGGCGATGCGGAACAACTCATTCGGCTGTTCGCACTGTTAGTTGACGAGGCTGGCTACAACGGCCTGTACCTGGCCATTGATGAAATTGAACTGATTTCCGGGCAGACCAGCCGCCGCCGCAACAACAGTTTCCAAACCTTGCGGGAATTGGTCGATCAGAACGACGAAAACCTGATGCCGCCCTCCACCTGCCTCTACCTCGCAGCAACCCCGGACATGTTCGAGAACCCCGACCTTTTCCCAAGCTACAAGGCGCTACAGGACCGGATTGAGGAATTACCGTCCTTGTCCGGCAAAGGAGCCATCAACTACCGGGCACCTGTGGTGAACCTCGATGCCACTGAACTGGGCGAGAAGGAACTGCGAGACCTTGCCGACAAAGTGGTAGGCGTCTTCAGGGCAGCGAGCGGCGATCCCAGCGAAGATTTGCTGGCCCGCATTCCGAAGCTGGTGAGCGCCGTGGCCAATGGAAATTACGTCATTGCCCGGCCACGTCTGCTATGCCGGTGCATGGTCGAACTCTTGGAAGGGCGGCTTGGAGCCGATCTTCGCGAAGAATTGGCAACGCGCACGGAGGAAATGCGAAAAGAGCGAGAGCGAGAAATCAAAGGACAATAGTTCAACGTTTCCGACTAGCAAGCATGCTGAGACGTAGGGTGCCGTATGGCGGATGAACGGGAACAAATCGCAGAAAGCATCCTTGCAGTTCTTCGCGAGTCCGCTGAACCCCTCAAGGCGCGGGAGATTGCAGACATGCTACACGGGCGTGGGCTTGCCGTGACCAGAACTACAGTGAATTCCGTCCTTTACCACGAACTATCCAAGGCAGCCCGGGTCGCGCAGGATTCGCAATACCGATGGTCCGCGACTCTTCCGAATCGCAAGGCAATGGTTTCCGCCCACGACCCGCAGGAGCTGGATGCGTCCTACGTGACTTCTATCGGCGAAACATCCGGTCCGTCAACGGAAGAGTGCCGGGCTGCTAGGCGAGTGCTTCAGGTACTCCGCTTAGGAACGACTTCGTGCCGAGCCGCCAAGGCAGTATCGGTGGGAACGAAGCGAATCGAACAGGAACTATACTCGCGGACCGACTCGCTTTTGCAGGACGGCACCAAAGGCGACATGATCGTGATTGCCGCTGACTGGGGATTTGGCAAGTCGCATACGAGGATGCTGATTTCTAGTCATCTCTCTGAGCAGGGTATCCCATTCATTCACGAATGCATCGACGCCCGTGCCGCCTCGCTTGCACATATCCACCGGTCGGTCCCGCGCTGGCTCGAACGCATCCAGTTCGGTCGCACAGTTGGACTCCGGGACGCGCTGAGTTACGGCGTGCTGCCACAGGACAAAGCCTTGACATGGGCAGCAAGCAACTATTCTGACTTCGCCTACGGCCTTCGTTGGGCGATGAGCGGCTCCGAATGGGGCTGGCTGCGGGCGCTCGGCCATCTGTACCGATCACCCGACTATCCGTACCAGCATCCAAAGGCATGGTCACTGGTGGAGTCTGTTGCCACATTTCTGAACAAGATGAACCGTGGCGGATTGGTCCTGCTGCTGGATGAGGCGGAGAATATTGACAAGCAATACGACATCCGGGGACGCAGAAAGAGCTACGACACGCTGGGCCGAATGGGCCGGCACCCCCATATCCTTCCAGTATTGTTTGTCACCGACAGACTACTTTATCAACTTGAGCAGGACGCCATCCAGGGAACCGCTGATAGTTGGGGCAACTGGACCCCAGATGCCAAGTGGTTCGTCGGGCGTTTTCAGGAGATCCAACCTCTGCGCCCGCCACGGCTGACGGATGGGCTTGCCGAACAATTGGTTAGCAGTGTCGCTCGCCTGTACCGAACCGCCTACCCGAATTGCTCATCGCTGGAGCCGGAGTTGGTTTTGACGCATTGGCGGCAGACACCCACGCGCTCCACGCGACTGCTCGTCCGGCTAACCGTCAATGAGCTTGATCTCCGGGCACAGAATGGGTCAGTGAAATAGTCTTCGTAGTCAACTGCATGGATTCCTCAGAGGCCATTAGCCCAGCCGGGTTTGCAGCCTTTGCCTCCGGTGAGAAATGACGATGAGTGGAACCGAAAGCGATCCCGAATTCGATCCCTCCTGGATCACGGGAAAAGACTTGGAGCGATACTTCTCGCTTGAGGATGCACTCCTAGAGTTTGCTCGACTCTTCAAGCATGATGAGACGAATGACCGCGCCTTGGTCATCGTAGGGGCCGCCTTTCTCGACATGCTCCTGGAGCACATCCTCATCAACTTCTTAGTTGCCGATTCGAAGGAAGTCGCAGAGCTGATGCGATACGACCAGCCACTCGGCAGCTACGGAAACCGAATCCGTGCTGCATACTGCTTTGGCCTCATCAACAAGACCATCCGTGATGACCTTCGGCTTGTTGGCAAAATCAGGAACCGATTTGCTCACGACCTCTATGCTTCATTCGAGGATGAGCAGATTCGGTCTTGGTGTGCGGCGCTCAAAGGGCATCGCAATGCCTATATGGAGCCACCGCCCGACGCCGGCGAACGTGACTTATTCCATGTCGGCCTCAATCAGTTGGTCTGTCATCTCAATGGCGTTGTGTCCATCGCCAGGGGAGAGAAGAGGACGTCCTGTCGAGGCGGCTGATCTGAATGCCTTGCAAAGATTTCGCCCGTCCATGCCGGCGACCGAGGACTCATTGCCGGTCCCCGGACCCCGCTAGCCTATCTCTGTGACCGTTAAATCGGCCTTGCCCTTCCGATGCAACTTGAACTCGCGACACGATGCCCCGTATGATTCCATCAGCGACACAGGAGTAACTTTGCAATCCGGAGGGATCCCAAGCCGCGGCTGTGTGGGAAGCGGACCTAAAATCAATCCGTTGCTGGTTTTTCGGTCTCCAGCCGCCGACGCAGGTAGAAATCCCAGGTTGCGATCCCGGCCAGAAAAAGTTCTAACGGTGTCTTGTCGCCCCGACTATTCTCAGAAACAAGCCCTTCGGCGAGGACGTCGAAGGGCTTTCTCATTTCAGGGCAGAGAGTTACGCCGTCGAGGGTGCAGTTCAAACAGACGATTTCGAGGATGCGGCGTTTCGTGGTGTCGTCGGTGGCAAGCGACTGCTCTTTCAGGGTTTGCAAGAGTTCAAACACTGTCACGCCAGCTCGGCTGTTTCGTCGTTCGAGCGGTCCAGAACGTTCCGTTGCGATGACGCGAACTTCCAGATTGCGGCACGTTGGCATGGGTCTTGCGAACACGGAGATCCAGAGATCAACCGGCTTGTTGTCGTGAGAATTCGTCATAACCGGAGGACACACCGTGCGCCAAAGTTTTCCCTGGCTCGCCGTCATTTCCGTCTGCACCCTCGGATGGATTGTCTATCGGTACGCGAGAAATCATCGGGACAATTCCGCTCGGATGTTGGATGCCCAGCGATATCGGGCTCCGCATCGAGAGGATGAGGTTGATCAAACCATTGATGATTCCTTCCCCGCCAGCGATCCGCCCTCCTGGACTCCGGTGAGTGCGACTGGGGGCTGACCTTCCCGCTTAGAGGCTCTCACACAACCTCTATGCAATTAGCCTCCGTCAAAACTCGGGGGGCGGCTCGGTAACCCCTGCAAATTCGGGAATATTTCAGACGTCCAGAGGGTTTTGAAGAAGCACAACCGGATACGGATCGGTTGGGGGTTCCACATCCATTCCATGTCGTTGCGTCTTCGACACGAATCGCCCCTTGGCCCCTCTCCGAAAATGCGTCCGCGGCCCTCGAGATCCGTCGAATCGTCCCTCTGCTCTCGCAATTGGTCTGAACGGTCCTGGTTCAAGGGAGGGCCGGTTACCGAGCAGGCTGGCAGGTCATGAACCACTCGCGATCCTGACGCGGAAGTGGTCTCCGAAAAAGAGCGCAATTGATGAATAAGGAGAAGCGTCATGTCACGAATGACAGTTCCCACACCAACCCGCCCCCCGGCTCCCTCCCATTCGCCTCCGGACATGCATTATCAACCGGGAGTTCAACTCGCCAGAAAGTTGGGGTGGTTCAGCATTGGGCTGGGACTTGCGGAAGTGTTCTGCACCAATGACGTCGCGAGGGTGACGGGTATCCGCAATCGTCAACTGTTGACGCTCTATGGTCTCCGCGAAATTGCCACCGGAGTGGGCTTGTTAATGAGCCAGCGACCAGCGCCGTGGCTGTGGGCCAGAGTTGTCGGAGACGGATTGGACATGGCGGCTCTTGGAACGGTGCTCAGTGAAGGTGATGAAGACCGTCGGTCTCGTGCGATGGTTTCCATGCTCGCGGTGGCCGGAGTGACGGCTCTCGATGCCGCAACGGCCTCGACACTGACGGCGGCGCGACGACTCGAAGGCTGAGCGAGCGGCCATATCTATCGAATATGCGAGAGGAGAGAGAACCATGAAAGCGGTGTGCTGGCATGGAACCGGCGATGTCCGGGTCGACACTGTTCCCGATCCGAAAATCGCGGATCCGACCGACATGATCATTCGCGTCACATCGACAGCGATCTGCGGCTCGGACCTCCATTTGCTGGATGGGCTGATGCCGACCATGCAGGCCGGCGACGTCATCGGACATGAGCCCATGGGCGTTGTCGTGGAAGTCGGCTCCGACGTGAAGAACTTTCAGGCCGGCGACCGCGTCGTCGTGCCGTTTACCATTTCCTGCGGGCACTGCTGGTTCTGCGAGCAGCAATTATACTCGCTGTGCGACACATCGAATCCGAACGCCGACATGGCTCGTGCGGCGATGGGGCATTCTCCGGCCGGCCTGTTCGGGTATTCCCACATGCTGGGCGGCTTTGCAGGCGGACAGGCGGAATATCTGCGCGTTCCCTACGCGGATGTCAGTCCGTTGAAGATCGAATCCGATCTGCCAGATGAAAAAGTCCTGTTTCTTTCCGATATTTTTCCCACTGGTTATATGGCCGCCGAACAGGCGGGGATCCAACCGGGCGAGACAGTCGCCGTCTGGGGTTGCGGCCCCGTTGGCCAACTCACCATTCAATCCGCCTGGACATTTCAGCCGGCGCGGGTGATTGCCATCGACCGCGTTCCGGAACGGCTGGAGATGGCCGCGACCCACGGGCGAGCCGAAACCATCGATTTCAGCCAGCGAGATGTTTACGAGACCTTGATGGAATGGACGAAAGGTCGCGGTCCGGATCGTTGCATCGATGCCGTGGGAGCCGAAGCGCATGCCACCGGCTCCTGGGATGCCATTTATGACAAGGTGAAATCCAGCATGCTGATGGCCACCGATCGCCCCCATGCCCTCAGGGAGGCGATCATGTGCTGTCGCAAGGGGGGGACTCTTTCGATTCCCGGCGTCTACGTGGGCTTCCCGGACAAGCTTCCTTTTGGCGCGCTCATGAACAAGGCGTTGACGGTCAAAACCGGTCAAACGCACGTCGCCAAGTATCATCGAAAACTGCTCGGAATGATCGAGTCGGGCTCGATCGATCCATCCTTCATTGTTACTCATCGCGAGCCGCTGACGGAAGCTCCCTCTGCCTATAAGGCATTCCGCGACAAGCAGGACGGCTGCATCAAGGTGGTCTTGAAACCGTGAACACAGTCGGTCTTATGGCAAAACGTCCGGAGGTGGGAGAGCACTGGCGAATTTCGCTCACAGATGGCAACGGCACCCTTGCTGCTCGCGAGAGAAACATGGCCTTAAGGAGCAGGGATGCGATCGGGTCTGTCCGCTTTGCCGGCGGTGCCAGTTTCCCCCGTCTCAAGATGGCCGCAAGGTCCGACGTCCCGAATGCTGGTGGAAAGCGGCACGAGTACCACATTCCCATGGTCCACGGATTGACTACGCTTGCCTGCGGAATGCGATGCCTCAAGCGGTTTTGAAACCGGCTCTCGCACTTCGAGTCGGACCGCGTGATTGAATAGGCGACGCTGAGCTTGCGTCAAAATCCGATTGGCGGCTCGGAAACCCCTGCGAATACAGGAATGTTTCGGGCGTCCAGAGGGTTTTGATGGTACGACACTGGAGCCTCGCTCCTGGTTCCACGATCACAAGGCCCTTCGATGTTCTCGCCGATGGGCGTATTTCGGGCTTCCGCGCCGGCCCACTCCGCATACGCGGCGCAAACTCCTCGCCGACTCCATGTTGCGACAGCCCGCACGGCCCGCGAAAACTGGTCTTCTGTCACTGGGACGAAGCCGTAAAATGCATGGCGACCGTGATTTTCGGCGAAGCGACCTCACAGCCACGGATGGCGGACATGACTCGACTGCAACCGCGACGGATCGCGACATGGACTTCGCTCACGCAAGTCATCAGTCTCGTCGCGATCTTGCTACCGACGGCGGCTTGTCCGGCGGCTGAACCGATTTCGCGCTATGAGTGGCTGCGGGAGGATGCACCGCTCCTGGATGTCGCGGTGGCGGGAACGCGGTCCGCCTGGGCGGTCGGGGCCTGCGGGACCATTCTGCATTCCGCCGATGCGGGGCAGACATGGACGTCGCAAGAGAGCGGCACCGTGGAAACGCTGCGCTCGGTCTGTTTTCTCACCGACCAGATCGGCTGGGTCGCCGGTGGCGATCCTGCGTCGGGAACCAGGGCCGGACAGGCCGTCTTGTTGGCCACTCGCGATTCCGGCGCCACGTGGAGCCCCATTTCAACCGGCCTGCCGGTACCGTTGGCGGTCGTCCGTTTTTTTGATTTTCAGGAAGGGGTCGCGATCGCGGCCAGCCCGTCTCCATTGGGTCACACTGCTTTCCGTACGCAAGATGGCGGCGCGAGCTGGCAGCCGATCGAAGATGTCGAATCAACCGGATGGCGGGCCGCCTTTCTGACGATGCCCGATCTGGGCCTCTTGGGGGGACAAGGCGGCCGAGTCACGCTGCTTGCCGGAGACCGATTGCTGCCGTCGCGACTGCCAGCCCTGGGCCGGCGAGCCGTTCGCGATTTGCACTTGCAGGACTCCGACCGGGGATGGCTGGTGGGGGATGGCGGACTGCTGATGACTTCGCAAACTGGCGGAGCCGTCTGGGAAGAACCAAACCCGGTCCTCTCGCCCGACCTGCGACTCTCGGTCAACTGGCGCGCCGTCGACGCGCGGGGAGAATCGGTCTGGGTCGCCGGTCAGCCGGGTTCGTTCGTGGCGCGCAGTGACGATTCCGGCCAGACCTGGCGAGCCATTCCCACGCACCAGTCGCTGCCGCTGACACGTCTGCGCAGGTTCGATGACCAAACGGGACTCGCGGTCGGCGAACTGGGGATCATTCTGCGGACCCAGGACGGCGGGCGGTCCTGGTCGACGGTCCGCGGCAACGACCGTCGCCTGGCGCTGCTCAATATCGTTTCGCGACCGCAGCGCATCGATTGGCCGGTCCTGGTCAAGCACTCGGGCGAGGATGGCTACCGCTCGAAGGTCTGGATTGCAACGGGTGATGATGAATCCGACGTACCCGTCGCCGCCGCGATTGCCGCGGCCGGCGCCCAGGAAGTCGAACGCCACTGGCTGTGGACGCCCGACAAGCCCAGCCTCGACAAAAACCGGGATCTCCTGATCGCCGAATGGCAACGACGGTCGGAAGGGCGTCTGGGCGAAGCGCTCATCGAGCAACTGGTCGTCCAGATTCGTAGCTACCGTCCCCGAGTTGTGGTTCTCGAACAACCTCCGGCCGACGATGCACTGGCCGCCATTCTGAACGACACCGCGCGCCGCGCGATCGCCGCGGCCGCCGATCCCACGCGGCTCACGCACCTCGGCGAATCGCTGAACCTGGAGCCTTGGCGGGTGGAGCGTGTGTACGAACGCCTGGGCGAAGGGAGCCGGGGCGACTATTCGATCGACGAGTTCGAACTCTTGCCGAACTCGGGAGGCCATCTTCGTCAACTCGTCCACTCAGCCGCGGCACGAGCCGGGGGCGAATTCGCGACGCCGGCGTCGCACGCCACGTATCGATCGATCGACTTGGGCACGCCGCTGGAGGGTGGTCGCGGTTTCTTCGGCAATCCCACCGCGGACGAATTAGCCAGCATCCGACGCCCCGTACTGCCTTCGGACCCCGGCCGTCTTGATGAGATGCTCGAACGAACTCGTCGTCAGCGAAATCTCGCCGCGGTCGCGAGGAAGCAGTTGGACGATGTTCGCCTGGCGGCCCAGATGCTTGGCGAGCTTCCGGACATTCTGCGTGGTCTGCCGTCCGCCGAAGGGGCCGCCGTGCTGTCCGACCTGGCGCGCCAGCATCGGTCGCGGCGACAGTTCGAACTGGCCGCCGAGGTCTACCTGGAACTGTATCGACGGTATCCGCAAGATCCCGCGGCCATGGAAGCGGCAGCCTGGCTGCTCACATACGTCACGAGTGCCGAAATGACGTGGCAACGGGCGCGAAACCAGACCGCCGAGATTCCGAATCCCCGTCGAACGGCAACCACGATTCTGCCGGTTGCGGGGACGCGGCCCGAAGCTGGCCCTCTCGGCTTCGATGCGCGACTGGCAGCCGAGCGGCAATCCATCTCGCAGATTATCCGCTCGCTGTCGGAACTGAACCCGGCCGTCGCCCAATCGCGCGACCTGCAATGTTCGTTCGCGGCCCTTTGTCGCTCGCGCGGTAAATCCGCCGAGGCCGATGCCGTGTATCGCCAGTTCGTCCGGCTTCCCAATAATCACCCTTGGCGAAACGTCGTCGATCGGGAGATCTGGCTGTCGCAGCCTTTTGGTGAGACCCCCTCCGATATCGCTTCCGCCCGCCGGGCCGAAAGCCCTCCCGTCCTCGATGGGCTGCTTTCCGATACCTGCTGGCAACAGGCGTTGCCGATCCGGTTTCGCACGGCTGGCGATGCGATTGAAGAAACTGGTTCAACGTCGTTCGCGCTCCTCACCTTCGACAACAATTTTTTGTACTGGGGGGCAAGCGTGACTCGCGAAGAGTCTCAACCGGTTGCCGAGACGCGACGCGAGGGAAGACAGCACGATGCCCCCGATCTCGATCAATTCGACCACGTGCGACTGCGGCTGGATCTCGAACGAGACTATGCGTCCTACTACGAGTTTCGGGTCGATCAGCGCGGGGAAACGGCGGATTCGATCTGGGATGATGAGGGATGGAATCCGGAATGGTTCGTCGCGATCGACTCGGACGCCACGCGCTGGACCCTCGAAGCCGCGATCCCCTGGGCGGAACTCGCCAGTCATCCGCCTCGTCGGGGCGAGCACTGGGGACTGTCCATCGTCCGTTCGATTCCCGGCGTTCGCTGGGAAGGAATGCCGCCATTCAACAAGGCCGCGAATGCGAATGCCGCGACGGGCCTTGTGCGATTCGACTGAACGTTATCCTGCGGCCAGTTGACGCACTGCATCCACGGCGGAATGAACGTGTTCCGGTTGGCTGAAGGGACCAACCGAGAAACGGACGGTTCCGCCGCGATCGAATGTTCCCAACGCCTGGTGAACTCGCGGCGCGCAGTGAAAGCCAGCCCGACAGGCGATGTCAAAGTTCTCATCCAGAATGGCGGCGACTTCCTGCGGACCGTAGCCATTCACTTCGAAGCTCAACACGCCGACCGTTTCGGGGCGATCGGCATGGAAAACCGTGACTCCAGGAATTCCCGACAGGTTGGAGGCCAGTTCTTCGCGTAGGGCGCGCTCGTGGCGGTGCAGTTCCCCCGCATCTCGCGCCAATAGCCAGTCCACCGAGGCGGCCAACCCTGCGAGGCCCGGAACATTCAGGTTGCCCGCTTCGTAACGGGTGGGAGCGGCGAGCGGCGGCGCTTCGTCTTCGCTGTGCGTTCCCGTTCCGCCCAGACGCACCGGTTCGACCAGGTCATCCATTTCGTCCGAGAGAAAGAGGACGCCAGTCCCCAGCGGCCCCAGGAGCCCCTTATGGCCCGGGCAGGCCAGCATGTCGATGGGAAGATTGGCCAGGTCGATCGCGAGGTGTCCGGCCGTTTGCGCGGCATCGACCAGCAACCGGACGCCCTGCTGGCGACACATCTCGCCAACCTCGGCGATGGGTTGCACGACGCCCGTCACATTGGAGGCATGCGTCATGCAAATCAGGCGCGTTGACGAGACGATCTCACGCCGGATGTCATCGCACGACAGCCTGCCGTCCTCGCGGACAGGAACAACCGAGACCGCGATCCCGCGATGTTCGCGCAGCCAGGCGAGCGGTCGCAGCACGGAATTGTGTTCGAGCGAGGTCGCCACGACATGATCGCCGGCCCGCAAAAACCCGTGCAGCGCCAGATTCAGGCTGTCGGTTCCGTTGAGCGTGAAGATGATTCTCGAAGGAGTGGTTCCGAACAACCGCGCGACGTTGCGCCGGGCTCGGTCGACCAGGGTCTCGGCGGTTCGCGTGGCGCGATATCCCCCCCGTCCCGCCGCCGCTCCCACATGCCGTTGATAGTCGTCGACGGCCCGGTAGACTTCCTCCGGCTTGGGAAAGCTCGTGGCGGCGTTGTCGAGATAGATGGTCATGGATGACGAGCCACGTTATCCGCGAGTCCCGCGCTGCCATTCTGGCCGGGCAATTTATCCATCGATCGAATGGCTACCCCCCGATCGAATACATCGGCCGCTCAGGCTGAATGAAGCGAGCGGTGTTGATTTCGTGCCCTTCGTTCTTCGCCGCGACGCTCTTGAGAAAAGCTTCGGCGATGGCGTCATCGTTCTTGCCGCCGCGAATCAGTTCGCGCAGATCGGTCTCGTCGAGGCTGAACAGGCAATTTCGCAACTTGCCATCCGCAGTAACTCGCATGCGGTTACAACTGCGGCAGAACGGCTGACTGACGGATGCGATGAAGCCAATCCGTCCCACGCCATCTTCAAATTCGAACTCGGTGGCGGGAGCCCCAGGTTCGTGCGCGCCGACCGGCCGCAGGGGCATGATCTCATCGCTCAAGGTCTGGAGGATTTCACCGGCAAAGAGCACCTTTTCGCGTTCCCAGGCGTTGTCGGCATCAAGGGGCATGTACTCGATGAAACGCACCTCGGCCCCCGTCCGCCGCGCGAAGTGGCCAAAGGGGACGATCTCTTTTTCGCTGAAGCCCCGCACCGAGACAGCGTTAATCTTGATGGGGTCGAACCCCGCCTCGCGGGCCGCATCGATTCCCGCCAGCACCTGCTCGAAGCCGTCCCGGCGCGTGAATTCGCGAAACCCTTCCGGCGTGAGCGAGTCGAGACTGATGTTGATGCGCCTCAATCCGGCGTCGTACAGGGCCTGTGCCTGGTCAGCCAGCAGAATCCCGTTGGTGGTCAGCCCGATATCGCGCACTTCCGGAATGGCGGCCAGGAGCGCGATCAGCCGGTCGAGATTCTTGCGAACGAGTGGTTCGCCGCCGGTCAGGCGGATCTTGTCGATCCCCAATCGGACCGCGACGCGGACAATCCGTTCCAGTTCCTCGAAGGTCAGCAGTTCCTTGCGTTCCATGAACCGGACGTTTTCCGCCGGCATGCAGTAGAAACACCGAATGTTGCAGCGATCGGTGACGCTGATCCGCAGGTTGTTATGCACGCGGCCGAAGGAGTCGATAAGCACGGGCAGTGGTTGCATGCTTTTGACTCCTGACGATGCGCCATGCCCATTCCAGAGCCTGGCACGTCTCCATCCCACGACAACCGTGTCGACCGGGTACTTCCGTGCGTTGGATCGCTACCCAAAGGCCGGTGCTTTCGCGGACGAATCGCCTCCCGGGTGGACCCACTCGGTCCGACCGTCGGCCCAGTTCTCTTTCTTCCAGATCGGGACCGTGACCTTCAATTCATCGATGAGAAACTGACCCGCCAGAAACGCATCTTTCCGATGCGGACAACTGACGGCGACTCCCACGCTGACTTCACCGAGTTCCAACCGCCCCAGGCGATGGACCATGGCCAGCCTGTCGACCGGCCATTGAGACCTGGCCCGATCGGCCAGTTTCTGCATCTGGACCAATGCCATTTCGGGATAGGCCTCATAGTCGAGAGCGACGGTGCGCAAGTTTCCCGTCATTTCACGCACCGTCCCAAGGAACACCACAATCGCACCGCTGGCCGGCGACCGAACGGCCTCCGTCAACGGACCGACCTCGATGGGATTCCGGGTCAACTCAATCATGACTCTTCGCGCTCCGGCTTAACTCGGAGCAGAGGTGGGCGGCTCGAATTTGGGGGCCGTCGGCTCGATGCGTTCTTCCGGCGGAGTCGGACGCGTCGCCGTCGAACTCGTCTCGGTGCGCGACGAACTCGAATAGCTGGTGCTGCTCGAATTCACTTCGTCTTCGATTCCCCGAATTCCCTTTTTGAATTCGACAATTCCCTTCCCCATGCTGCGGGCCACTTCGGGCAGTCGCTTGCCAAACAAAAGCAGGGCAATAATGCCCAGGACGATCAGTTCTGGTGTACCAATCGAAAATGGAAACATGGCAGGAAGCTCCTCGCGGATGATCGGGTGAGATGTTTTGAGGCTGGCAATGGTCGGCAAGGCGATTCGAGGTGAGTCAAACCGCGCCCGGTGGCTTCTGAACATTCCCCGCGAATTCCGTCATCGTCGAAATCTCGACGCTACGGGGCTTCGGCAGGGACCGGCAACAAACAACCGACGACTTCGGCGGCAGGACAGACCGAACTCGGCCGTCGGCGCGCCTCCAAGACGGTCAGTCGCGCCGGGGTTCCGAAGGGTGGTCGGACGAAGTGGGCTCATCCCCATCACGGATCCCCTTCTTGAATTCGGTCACACTCAAGCCGAGCGAGCGCATCACGCTCGGCAGTCGCGAACCGAACAGAAGCAAAATGATCACCGCGAGAATGATCAGCTCTGGTGTGCCCAAGGACATGACACAACTTCCTTCACGAGTGGCAAAACTGGCGGGCGATGTCGAACCTCGTTCGCATCATCCAGTGTAACGGTCCCACGGACGGCTGTCAGGGGTCGCTTCCCCGATCCCGAAGCCGTTCTCGACGCGGCGACCCACGCCCGTTTCCACTCAGACTGCCCGGTCATTCACCAGATCAAGGAGCGGACTTCATTCATCGTAACCCCAAGAGCTGGCAAGTCAATCAAGACTCGCTCGCCGTTCGCGTTTTGCTCAGCCACCGTCGAAATCGCCACGCTTGCACTGACCTTCGAAAGTCGGGACGAGCGTTCGACGACTCTCAATTCCTGTGATCGATCGCACTCATTAGACATCATCTTGACGACACCGTTTTCCCGGTTCTTTCGCCACGCTTCGTGTCGAAACTTGCTTCCATGGAAGGGCTTACCGCTCCGCATGAGTTTCCGGCGCGATCGGCAGATTTTGCCGGTATTCAAATTGCGTTCAATTCTTCGCGGATGGGCAAGCGATGCTCCACCAGCGGGATCCAGAGAGGTCCGGACGGAGGATCGCAGGAACCGTGTCCAAAGGAGGATGACCCCATGAGGTTTCAATGGTCCACGTTCCTGATGACCCTCGCGCTGTGTGGCGGTGCGATTTCCGTCTCATTAGCCGATGCCAAAGACGAGCGATCCTCTCGGCGTTCGGGGAATGGCCCGCAGATTAATGCCGGCGGACGCGGCGCGCCGGCCGCGACGGCCTCACCAAAGTCTTCGGCCCCAGTGACCCGCCGTCCGACGGGTTCTCCCGGTCCGGCGAATTTCAAAGCGCCATCAGCCCCCAACCAGATTCGCTCATCGCGACCAGCCCCATCGAGCATGCCTGCTCTGAAGGACCGAGTAAACAGTTCAACGCCCCTTCGTCGGTCGGAATCCAGTACGCCGACTCCGCGGACTGTTTTGCAGCAATCAACGCCTCCGCGCCAGGTTCCGCGGGGCGATTCAAACCGCCCTAACCTGGGTGGCGGAAATTCGTCCAACAACATCGCTCGGCCGAATCTTGAAGGTTCCAAGTTCCCATCGGGTCCGACCAACGTGGCGCCGCGATCGATTACGCCGCGTCCAGCCACAAACTCGCCAGGTTTGACCACCCAAAAGCCGCCAACCGTGTTACCCCGATCCAATGACCGCCCGGCAATTGGCAACAACAAGGGTCCGGTCATCGGCAACAGCAATCGACCGGCGGCTGGCAGCGAGAGTCGACCGATCCTGACAAATCGCGGCGACAACAAGCCTCGCGATTTGCCAAAGGTCGAACTTCCCAAGACGATTCAACCTCGTTCCGGTGATCGCCCGGTGATCGGCAACAGCAATCGCCCGGTGTTGACCAATCGCGGCGAAACGAAACCGCGTGAACTGCCAAAGGTCGACATTCCCAAAATCACTCCGCCGCGTTCCAGTGATCGCCTGGAATTTGGTAACAGTCGACCGGTTTTGACCAATCGTGGCGACACGAAGGCCCGTGAACTTCCGAAAGTCGAAATTCCGAAGACCATTCGCGACCGCGT
This sequence comes from Planctomycetaceae bacterium, assembly GCA_019636285.1. Lineage (GTDB taxonomy): Bacteria > Planctomycetota > Planctomycetia > Planctomycetales > Planctomycetaceae > JAHBXV01. Next base: position 45,324 of record JAHBXV010000032.1, on the reverse strand, counting down.
GGATCGAGATGGTCCTCAACTCGCGCGACCTGACTCTGTTCGACTTCCGGGGATTGGTTCCTCGAATCGCGGCGATTTGAACGGGCCCGGCGATTCCTTGCGACAGCGGATTGATCTTTCCAAGCGTCCTTCGGATCGAGTCATCGAGAAACTCGACGTTCGCAAGATCGAGCCTCCCAAAATGGATCGCTTGCCGAACGATCTGCGCGCATCGCTGGTCGAACGAAACGGTCGAGGCCAGCGTCCGCAGTCAGCGGACGACTTGCGGAATCAACTGGAGAAGTGGGGATCACGGCCGGAGTTTCGCGACGCACCATTCGCAGGAACCCAACGGCTTGACCGCATGGCCGGCGGATTTCAGTTGAAAGTTGCTCGGAATGACTTCTCTGGCTGGGACCGAACGTCCCTGCACAAGCGGTTCGCGATTGAAGATCAATACCGGCTGCATCGGCACGGAGACGTGGCTCGCCGACTGAATCTGCAGGTGAACCTGGTGAACTGGGGCGGTTGGGCCGGACGTCCGGTGGGGCCGATTGCCCCCTCCTATCGCTCATACCACACGAGCATCTGGTATCCGGGGCCGTCGTACTGTCCGAGTTGGGTCTGGTTCCCGCAGTGGTCACCATGGGTCAGTTGGTGTGCCTGGAACAATCCGTGGGTGATTTACGACCCGCGACCGTTCGTCTGCCGTCCCATCTGGGTCGATCCCTGCCCGACCTGGACTTATTGGCAAACTCCGGTTGTCTGGCAGCCTCTACCAGTCGTGACCTGCGGGACCTGGGTTGATGTTCCCGTCCAGACGGTCAGCAATGTCGACCTGCAACTGCTGGCGGTTCGGTTTGTCGACCCCGGCCACCCGGAACAGGATCTCGGTCCGCGCTACCGTGTCTGGTTCCGCAACAACGGCACCAGCCCGGTCACGAGCCCGTTTCATGTGATGTTGTTTGCTGGTGGCGGGACAGAATTGTCGGCTAGCGATCCGAATTCAGGCGTCACGGTCGAAACGATCGCCGCCGGTGAAACGGTTCCGGTCGACATCCGGCTGCCGCTGGCTGCCAACTCCCTGCTACGCGATGCCGAGAACCGAGCGATGCCATTCAACTGGCTGCACGTGCTGGTTGACAGCCACCGCGATCTTTCCGAAGTGGATCTTGTCAACAACGGAGCCGTCCTGCCGCGAGGCGAAATCCTGCCGGTCGATCCGGCTGCGTTTTCTGTCGATCGCACGGCCGCCATGCCTGGGGACATGCTGACGCTGGCCGGCGAAGGGCTGGGACCGGAACCGGGACACATCCGCCTGGTGGTCGACGGCATCGACTACGAGTGCGAAATCCATGGGTGGTACGACCTCGGAGTTCACTTCCGGGTTCCCAACGCCCCGGTTTCGTTCGCCAGGAATGCCGAAGTCGTCGTCGTGCGTGGTGATGGGGCAGTATCGAACCCCGTGCCCGCCCAATTGGCTCCAGTCGGCTCGCTGCCGCCAGCACCGATGGCCAGCGTCCCGTAGTCAATCGCGGCACGCCGTTCAGATTTCCTTTACTTCTAGCCGGCCCGGAGACCTTCTCCGGGCCGGTTTTTGCTTTCGAGAGATTGATTCGGATCGAGTCCCTTCAGATGGTTCCTCATGGCGATTCGGCCGTCCGCTTGAGTTCTTGTTTTTGTTCAAAGGCTTTCAGACGTGAGTCCAGCAGTTCCTGGGTGATATGAAAACCCGACTGCTTTAACTCGCTGAAAGCGCTTGCGAGGTCGAGTAACCCCGCATCGGCCGCGTCTTCGAAGACACCGATGGTTCCGATGATCTTCACGTGTTCCCGAGCAGCGACTTTTCGCCCGGACTTCTCGTCGATGATGAGGAGATCCGCATTGAGCTCCTTGGCGAGAGCGATCGCCGCCGTTTCCCCAGGGTGAAGGCCCGTGTATGGAGTGATGACTTGAGGCGATTGAACGCGGAGCCACGGAGAAGCATTCAAGAAAGCGTTGGCAATGCCGATCTTTGCGGCTTGCTGGGTCAATTCCTTGTAAACTTCCGGAGGAATTAAAACGCTGCCATACAAGACAGGCAAAACGTCAAGGTGGTTAAGTCTGGAGAGCACGATGAGTGGAGACGCATCTGAAACGACAATCATTGACGCTTCTCTCGCGCCCTGAGTTGGCGAAGCGTTTCGGCGTCGCTTTCGAGGTCTTCCAGCGTGAGGCTTTGAGCGTACTCGTCGTGGCCGACCAGAAATTCATCCGTCTCAAAGCGATCCAGGCCAAGCATCTGGCCTAGCTCATAGTGAGTAATCTTTTCTTTGCGAAACAACTCAAGAGCCAGTGCCTCTTGCGCCTCGCGATCGACATTGGGAGCAACTTCTCGAAGCCGTTGCTCGATCTCTTTCGGTACATTGAATGTGATCTGCATGATTTTGGCTCCTTCCCAGGTATTATTTCGAGGCCTTTGAAAAGGAAGACGAGACGGATTTCAACCGCAACTCCAGGGGGCCGGAGCCGACCAAAGTTTTGAACCGTTCGACGAACTCGGCGTCGTCTTTCAATTCTGGTTGTATCTCGGCTCGATGATCGAAGTAGTACAATAACGCGGCATGAATCTGGGCCAGCGACAAGTGCGGCAATGCCTCGGCAATCTGGTCGGGCGTCTGGCCATGAAGCTCGGCCAAGACGGCCACGTCGTGAACACGAACTCGTGTTCCGTCGACGAAAGCCCGATCCTGTCCGTCGCGGTTCGGGCGAATCTCGATGTGGGATGCGATTGTTTGTGACATGCATGCATGATACGTCGGTTCCGACTGCATCAGCAACGAAATCCCGCGGTCCCAGACTGGGGTAGTCAAACCCAACCCTCGCCATTCGCAGCCGGCTACCGCGTCTCGTCCCGGCAAGGGATATCCGATATAGAGATGGCTGTGGGCGGCGCCGAGAAGGCCGTCCAATTGCCAGAACGGCCTCGATTGCGAGTCTGAATCCATCATGTCCGCCGAACAATCACAGGGGCTGGTCCTGCGGGTAACCGACTTCAGCGAAACCAGCCGCATCGTCGTGCTGTTCACGCGAGACTTTGGTCGGTTGTCGGCACTCGCCAAGGGTGGGCGGCGGCTGCGCGGTCCGTTTGAGAATTCGCTCGATCTGCTCGCCGAAGTGAGCGTTGTCTTCTTGAGAAAGACGAATACGCAGCTCGACTTGCTCACCGAAGCCCAGTTGTTGCATCGCTTTCAGCCGGCTCCGCAAGACATGTCGGCCTACTACGCAGGCTACTACCTAGCCGAACTGCTGCTCGCGACGACCGAGGACTACGATCCCCATCCGGCCTTGTACGAAGCGGCCAGATCTACGCTCGCCGCCCTCTCCAGCCCGGATCGCGTTCACCTTGAAGTTCTTCGATTCGAGCTTGTCCTGCTTCGCGAGATTGGGCAACTCCCCGATTTTGAAACCTGTGCTGGCTGCGGGAATGCCCTGACGGGTCAGGCGCGATTGGGGTATTGGGTCTCCCAAAGCGGCCTCATTTGCCCAGCCTGCCAGAAAGAGGGGTATTCCCAGCTTCTGATTCATGCCGGAACCGCTGCCATGCTACGCGCTCTCTCGGCTGAGGGAGACGCTTGGCAGCGTCTGGCTCCTACCCTGGGTCAGCTCAAGGAAATGCGGTCCATCACGACGTCCGCGCTGTCCAGCATCCTGGGTCACCGGCCGAAACTGCTGAAATACCTGCAACCGCCCCCCCTGAGACGCCAGGTTCCGGCTGTCGGTGCCCCGATATCGCCGGACGACCTTGACGATGCGGCTTCCCGAGAGGTACACGACGTTCCTCAAGTCCCCCGCGAGGGGGAACCGCCCCCTGTCGAGGGATCTTCCTCATGAGATTGTGGCCCGTTCCCTGCACGTCGTCCGTCCGCCGCTCGCCGGCGCGGCGACTGTTTGCAGCCGGGCTGTTGCTCATTCCCGGCAGTCTTGGGTGCGTGACACCGTTCGAGCGAGATGTTCTGCTCGACGACAACCGCCCGCAGATCGACAACGTGCAGGGGCCGACCGAACGGCGATTGCGAAACCCCTGGAGTAAAGAGGCGACGCAGACCTCGGAAGTGGGGGTTGACGGCTCGCTGAAGCCGCTTGCCGGAACCGACGAATATCTGGCCGCGAAAGAGTTGTTCGACGCGGGCGAATTCGCGAAAGCCGAAGAAGCCTTCAAGTCGATCGCCAAGAACAAAAAACTCAAGAAGGCCCGCAGCAGCATCCGTGAAGATGCGATGTTCATGCGTGGCGAAGCCGCCTACGAACAGAACAAACTGGCCAAGGCACACGACTACTACGCGGAACTTCTCAAGGATTATCCGTCCACCCGGCATCTCGACACGATCAGCCGGCGGCTCTTCAAGATCGCGACGGTGTGGCTGAACGAGCCAGAAGTCGTCGGGGTCGATGAAATCAAGCAGGTCGATTTCGAACAGCCGCAAGTCAAGAAGCCCGCTCCCAACCCCACGAAAAACCCCAGCAGTCTGGTGTTCGTCCCCAACCTGATCGACGAAACCCGCCCTTTGTTCGACACGCCCGGGAATGCCGTCGCCGCGCTGCGGGCGATCTGGGTCAACGATCCGACCGGCCCGCTGGCCGACGACGCCATCATGCTGGCCGCCAGCTACTACGCGCGGGCCGAGGACTGGATCGAAGCCGACCGCATGTTCACGCTATTGCGCGAGCAGTTCCCGCAGAGTCCGCATGTGCAGACCGCGTTTGAACTCGGCTCGCATGTCAAGCTGATGTCGTACCAGGGCCCGGAGTACGACGGCAAGAACCTCGACGACGCGGAACAACTCAAACGCAGTCTGGTCCAACTCTATCCGGGCGCCGACCGCGAACGGATCGAGATGGAACTGGCGAAGATCCAATCCGCCCGTGCCGCGCGCCTGTGGGCGGAAGTCGAGTTGTACGAAAAGAAAGACCGGCCTCGTTCGGTTTCCGTGTACTGCTTCCTCATTCTCCAGCAGTTTCCGGACACGCCGTATGCGGATCGTGCCCGCGAAAAACTTCGCCAGCTTGGTCCCGAATACGCTTCCGGCGCGGCGCTTCGGTCACCCGAACCGGATCCGAAGCGAACGATCTGGGGGACTCTGACGAATTCCAATCCGGAATCGATGCGACGGGCTCCCGCCAACGGTTATCCCGCACCAGCCGAGGCTAGCGAGGAGCCATTGGAACGCCGAGGAGTCGACTTTGACTTTAATGAGGCGGAACCGGAAGAGAAGCCTCCGCGACGGTTCTGGCCGTTCTCGCAACCGCGTCCCCTGACGCCGGATTCGAATGCCAAGGAAATTCGCATTGAGTCGGCGGAAACCGAAAAGCGGAATTGGAACCCCTTTCGACGCTCGGCGGTTGAACCGGTAGGCGGCGAAGAAGCAGGCTCCGCTGATCTAGACGCCGACTTCTAGATCGGCATACAAACCGGTTCGAAGGCGAGCCTGGCGGTCAGTTGTTACCGTCACGTCGCGCGCCTCGCGAGATCGGCTCATGTCCGGCATGGATTTCTGGATCGCCGCAATGGACGCCCCGCTCGCGGGCGCGGGGTGGTATCGCGCGCCGCGCTGGCCAGTTGTCACCTGTGGACTGCTGGCCGTTCTGCTGTCCGGTTGCGGCTACATGGTGGGCCAGAACTATAGTGCTCAGTGGCGCACCATCGATGTTCCCATCTTTGAAAACAACACCTTCCGTCGGGGCATCGAGTATCAGTTGACCGAGGCCGTTCAGAAGGAAATCACTCGGAGAACGCCGTATCGACTCGCGACGGGAGGCGATGCCGACACGCGTCTGACCGGCCGGATTGTCGATGTCCGCAAGGATGTTCTCGGCGAAACCCGGTTCGACGACCCCCGCGAATTGCAAATTTCGCTGCTGGTTCGAGTCACCTGGGAAGACCGGCGTACCGGCCAGGTTCTGGCCACTCAGGAACTTCCACTCCAACCGGTCGACGTTCCCCTCGCCGCGCAGACCGAATTCGCGCCGGAAGTGGGTCACTCGCTGGCAACCGGCATGAACGACGCGGTCAACCAGATGGCCCGCCGCATCGTGAACATGCTGGAAATGCCGTGGTAGGCGGCCAGCAGCCAGCGGCGAGCAGCCAGCCTCCAGCTTTCGAATGTAGAGTTTCGAATTTCGGGTTCCCCCCTCGCCCTCTCTCCCCATCCGTCTTCAACTCTCTCCGACTCCCGTTGCCGCGAACGACGCGATCGCCTAAAACTCCGTCCGCAATGGGAGAACGGATCGCCATCTGGCAGGAAGCCGCTATGTCCTGGCGCGCCGCGCGCGATGTCTTGCTGATGACTTCGGTCGCGAGTCTGGTCTTTTTCACCAACCTCGGGGCCTACACGCTTTTCGACGAAGACGAGCCGAAAAACGCCGTCTGCGGTCGCGAGATGTTTCTGCGCAACGACTGGGTGGTCCCCACGTTCAACCAGGACCTCCGAACCGACAAGCCGATCCTCATCTACTGGATCATGCAGGCTTCGTATCGGCTGTGGGGCATCAACGAACTCGGCGCCCGTTTTGGCTCCGCATTGTGCGCGGTTGGGACTTGTCTGCTCGTCGGGTTCATGGGGCAGCGGTTCTTCGATCGACGAACGGGCCTCCTGGCAACGGTGATCCTGGCCACGAGCCTCATGTATTCGGCCGTTGGCCGCAGCGTGACGCCCGATTCCTGCCTGATCTTCTCAATCACGCTGGCATTCACTGCTTATCTGCTTTCGATCGGCAATTCGCTCAAGGATCCCCGCTCCGTCACCACTTGGCGAGCGTATGTCCCGGCGACGTTTCGTTCGGGTCTGCCATTCTATCTGGCAATGGGGCTGGCCGTCCTCGCCAAGGGCCCCGTCGGCGTTGTGCTGCCTTCAATCACGGTCGGGCTCTTCGTCCTGCTGATGCGCGACCGCCTCGAGGTTCAGCCCACGTCTTCCTCGGAACAGAGCTGGTGGAGACGAGTCACCTGGTCGGTCGTCCGCATCTTTTCACCGTGGCGAGTCTGGGAAGCGGCCTCGGCGCTCCGCCCCGTGCGCGGCCTGGCCGCGACCGCCGCCGTCGCGCTCCCCTGGTACCTCGTGGTTGGCTATGCCACCAAGGGAGCCTGGTTGACCGGATTTCTGGGGGGGCACAACGTCAACCGGTTCCTCGCCCCGATGGAAAACCACTCCGGGCCGATCGTGTACTACATTCCCGTGGTCTGTGCCGGGTTCTTCCCCTGGTCGATCTTTGCCTGGCAAACCGGGCGTTACTGCAAGCAGAGCTTTGGTGAATCCCGCGACGACAGTCCGGCTTTGCTGTTCTTCGTGACTTGGTTCGGCGTCTGGCTGGGCTTCTTTTCTCTCGCCAGCACGAAGCTGCCGAATTATGTCCTGCCGATGTATCCCGCCATCGCGATGCTGACCGCCCGCTATCTGGCAGTCTGGTCCCGCTATGTTGACTCGCGCGAACTCACGTCCTTCCGGAACAGTTGCCGGCTCCTGGCCGCAGTGGGAGTCCTGATGGCCATCGGCTTGTCGATCACCGCCGCCATCCTGCTTCCAGACGATTTGTGGCTCGGGGCGATCGGCGCCATTCCGTTGGTGGGTGGAGCCGTGGCCTATGGCTGCGGCTGCCGTCGCGAGCGCAGCCGCGCTGTCTTCGCAATGGCCGCGACGGCAATTGTCCTCGCGACCACGGTCACCGGTTTTGCCTCGGTGAGCGTGGCCCGCAACCAGAATGCCGCCTTCTTCGCCGACGCGCTCGACCGTGTCGGCCCGGAAGAAGGAACCCGACTCGCAACCTGGCAGATGTTTCTGCCGAGCCTGGTCTTCTACGCGGATGACCGCGTGGAAAAATTGCGGGAACCCGTCGACGTGGCCGGCTTCTTTGCCGAAGACCCGGCCGCCTGCGTCATTACGCGATCAGACCGGTTGCCCGCCCTCACCGAATCGTTACCAGCCGATGTCGTGATCCTGGCCCGTCAAAGGCGATTCCTACGTCGCCACGATCTGGTCCTTCTGGGTCGCCCGAAGAGTGGCATTGTGCAAGCGAATTTCGAGCCGTTGCGCTAGCTGCCGTGCGGTGTGGCACGCTCAGGAGCGCAGCGAATGGGCGTGGTCATTTCAGACAGTTGTCGTGAGCACGTCTCCAACAAGCGCCACGCCCTTCCTGTCGTCAGGGGCGTGCCACCCTGGCCGGGGAACACGTCTGAGCCATTCGAAGCACTGGCTCACCGCTTCCGCAGCACGTAGACGACGTCTTCGGTTTCGGGGGTCACGATGATCGGCGTGTCCATGTCGTAGCGGAAGTCGTAGGTGGCGACGAACTCGAACCGCGGCTCCGACAGAATCAGCATGGCCATCTGCTCGGCGGTGTAAGTTCGGAAGACCGTGTTGTCGCGAATGCGGAACGACTTGGCCGACGTTTTGACGTCGTACGTCACGCCGATGTGTTCCTTGCGGTTCGGGACGTCGAACCCTTCTGACCAGAGTCGCGATTTGACCGTGACCCGTCCCCGACTGGCCTTCCAGATTTCTTCGGTACACTGCTGCGGCGTGCGGGGAGTCAGGTGGAGTCCCAGCAAATAAATCCCGCCTTTGTTGAGGGCGTCGGCCATGCAGGTGAAGTGGGACCGGGCCTCTTCCTCGGTCTGGACATGGCGAAACGTATTGATGAAGTTGAACGAAGCGTCGACCTTCTTGCGGACGCTGAAGTTGGCCATGTCTCCGACCACTGCCGTCGCGGGAAATCCGGCTCGCTCCAGCCGCTTGTTGCAGTATTTGACCGCGCGGGGATTCAGATCGTTTCCCGCGACTTCGTAGCCATCTTTCGCAAGCCGCACCAGGAGACGCCCAGTCCCGCAAGCGGGCTCGAAAATGCGCTTCACGGGCCGTTTCGCGAACTTCTCGAAACAGGCTTTCAGAAAGCGATATTCGGCTTTCCAGTCGGCGCCGAAAATGATGTCGTAGTAGGTGGGATAGTCGTAAAGGTGGCCGGCCACGACTTCCATCTGGTCTCGTCCTTCGTCCGCGGTTCGCTTCCCTGTGGCAACCGAACATCGATCGCACCGGGGACGAAGTGTAATCCGTTTTCACCGACGCCGCATCTGGATGAAGTCAGGTCGAGTTTCGAGAGACGAGAGTCGAGAAATACACAGCAATTCGTCGACTTTTTCTCTCGACTCTGGACTCTCGACCTGCCTGGAGCCGCCACTTACGGCAACGGTTCGATCCAGCCTTCGGTCTGGCGCGTCCAGTCGTATCGCGCGCCGTTGCGGATGATGTTGTTGTTGATCCGGAACGAACTGCGGAACCCGATGGCCGGCCGATAGTAGGCCGTCCGGTAGGCGGATCGACTTTGCGGAAGTGCAGGATCCTGATCCGCGCCGGGCGGTTGGACGTGGCTGAAGTACGAACGGCGGAACATCCAATCATCAGCCCAGGCGCGCTGGCCGGGATACAGACCGGGGGCGGCAACCAGGCTCATCCAGACCAGAGCCTGCCTGACCTTGCGAGACGTTCGCGGGCGCGTGTTGCCGTTTTGCATCATCAGACACCTGCATTCCACCGAAAGATGCCGATTCGCCACGAAATCGCGGTCGAATCAGCGGTTCTTTTCAGTAAAAGCAAGCAGCGGGCCAAACTCGGCCTGGCACGGACGAGATTTTTCGATCAGCCCACTGTTTTCCGAACCGGTGGGCCTGGCCACTCCAGACCTTCAAGCTGTTTGAGAATGGGCTGCTCGGTCAAATCGAAGTGCAGCGGAGTAATCGTCGCGTACCCATCGTGCAGCGCCTGAATGTCGGTTCCCGGTTCGAGGTCATGGCTCTTGATGGGCTCGAGCCCCGACCAGAAATAGGTGCGGCCACGGGGATCGGTTCGCTTCTCGACCGTGTCTCGCGTCCGCTTGACCCCCATCGCGACCAACTGAGTCCCCAAGGGCCAGCCCGGGCGATTCGCGGGGAAATTCACATTCCACAGGGCATGGCAATCGGTCGACTTCGCATACAGCAGTTTGCAGAGTTCGAGCGCGTACTCGGCCGTCGCGGCAAAGTTGGGCGGCGGTTCCAGCCATTGCGACAGGGCAATGCTCGGGACGCCGAAGAATGCCCCTTCCACGGCGGCGGCGACAGTCCCCGAATAAAGGACATTGATGCCGCAGTTCGCGCCGTGATTGATGCCGCTCACCACGAGATCTGGTTTACGCGGACAGAACTCGAGGATGCCCAGCTTCACGCAGTCGGCGGGGCTCCCTTCCACTTTCCAGCCCACGAATTCGCCGTTGCGATACTCCTGATGAACGACGATCGGGTGCAGGTAGGTGATCGTGTGGCCGACGCCACTTTGTTCGACCGCCGGGGCGACCACCGTCACATTTCCCCAGGTTTGCAGTTTCTCGCGAATGGCGGCCAGGCCAGGGGCATGAATGCCATCGTCATTGACGAGCAGAATTTCCACGATCCGTCTTCCATCGCGTCGCTAGTTGTCTCGGCAGTCGGCATGGCCGCCCCAATGAGTTGAGGGGGCCCGATCGGTCAGCCTAGCCCTCACGTCCCTCTGTCGCCATGCTGGAGGTGTCATGAAGCGGGAATCCCCAGACCCTTGCCACATTGCCCCAACACACGGTCAGGCTCTTCAAGGTGAGTGACATCCATCAACCGGCCCGATGGTTTGCCATTGTTCCGGCCGCTGGACACAGTCGCCGCATGGGGCAACCCAAACTGCTGATGAACGTCGGCGGGCAAACCGTGATCGAAAGGACACTTGGCAGCTTCAGCGGGGTATCACTGACCGGAGCCGCGGTCGTCGGTCGTCGTGCGGATCCCGCGCTCCAGCAGATCGTTCAAGATGCAGGCCCGCCGTTTGACTGGGTGACGGGCGACGTGGATCCGGCCGACATGCTGGCGAGCATCCGCCTCGGCGTCGGCCATTTGCGCGAGCGTTATCATCCCTCCGCGCGCGACTGGTTCTTTCTGCTGCCAGCCGATTATCCGGTGATCCATGGCGAAGTGGCGACGGCCCTGGTTGCCGCGACGCGAACGACTGGCCCCATGGGAATCGCCCCGACCTACGGGGGAAAGCGCGGTCATCCCGTGCTGCTGTCGTGGTCCGTCACGGACCACTTCGACGACATCCCCCAGGGGCAAGGACTCAACTGGCTGACTCGCGAGGGGGGCGTCGTGATGACGGAACTTCCCCTTCACGCGCCGGGCATTCTTCAGGATCTGGACACTCCAGCAGACTTTGATGCGATCTCGCGGCTCACGGGTTCATGGTGCGGATAAGCAACAGTGAGGCGTGTCCGTAGCGATTGGTTGCCGAAATTCGACGGTTCTCCTTCCGCAACCATTGTAGATTTCCATCACACGGAAATCGTCAGAGTCTACGTTTCAGAAACGAACGGTCGCCGTCGGCCGTGAATAGGGTTCGACTTGAGTCCATCTCGCGAAAATGCTTTGCATTCGGCTGGAAGGGCTCTCAATAATCGATCGTGCGGGTTATCCCGGTTTCGCGATCCGACCGCGCGGACCCACCACACATGCAAGTTGTTCAACGGGGGGAGGTTACGATGAGTCTTCGAGGAGTCAGCGCGGCGTTCGCGTTGGCGGTCTGGTGCCTGACTGGCGCGCAAGTGTCCGCTGGAACGTATTGCGGCGCTGCCAGTTATGGATGCTGCCCGACAACCGCTTGCCAGCCAGTCGCCTGCTACACGACCTGTCGCGTCGAGCGGCAGACGTGTTACCGAACCGTGTACGACACGGTCAGCGAACCGCAGACCTACAACGTCAGCCGCACCGTCATCGACACGACGTACGAAGACGTGCAGGAAACGTGTTACCGAACGGTCGTTGAAACGGCCTATCGCGACGAATCGTACACGGTTCAGCGGCCGGTCTACGAGTGCAGCGAACGGGAAGAAAAGTACACGGTCATGCGGCCGGTCTACGAAACGTCGTACCGCGACCAGTCGTACACCGTTCGCCGTCCGGTCTGGGAACAGTCGATGCGCGAAGTTCGCCGCGTCGTCCAGCGTCCCGTGATGGAAACCGTTGAACAGGAAGTTCGCCAGACGGTCATGCGTCAGGTCGTCGAGACCGTCAATCAGGAACGTTGCTACACGGTGATGCGGCCGGTCACGACTTACCGCACGGTCCGCCAGGACTGCGGACAATGGCAGGTCCAGCGGGTTTATCACCCCGGTCCCGTCGTTCCGCGCATCTCGCTCGATGAGTGCGGCTGCCCGCGGACCTGCATGGTGCAGTGCCCCGGCTTCTACACCTGCCGACGCGTCTGGTGCCCGAACATCGTTGAGCGCCAGATTCCCTGTACCACCATGCGACCCGAAGTGGTTCGCCAGGTCTGCCCGGTACAGGTTTGCCGGATGGTTCCCGAAACCGTCGTCACGAAAGTTCCGCGTCAGGTTTGCCGGATTGAGTGCCAGGAAGTCTGTGATCAGATTCCTGTTCGGACCTGCCGCTGGGTCTGCGAGAACGTGGTGCAGAAGGTGCCGGTTCGCACCTGCCGCATGGTCGCCGAAGAATGCGTCCGCAAGGTTCCGGTTCAGACCTGCCGCATGGTCTCGGAACAGTGCAGCCGTCGAGTTCCTTACTGCGTGTCGCGCCAGGAACCCTTCCAGGTGACCCGTCGCGTCTGTCGCTCGGTTCCGCGTGAAGAAGTGACGCAATGCACTCGTTACGTCACCCGTTGCGTGCCGCGACAGGAAGCCTATGAAGTTTGCCGGATGGTCCCGGAAACGGTCTGCCCGACGACGGCTTGTGCCACGGGCGGATGTGCCAACGGCGCCTGCGACGCCACTCCGGTCCCGGTCGATTCGTCAACCGGCAAGCCGGTGCTGACGCCGACTCCGGACGCTGCCCCGGCTCCTGCTCCGCAGCCGAACCCGCCGGAGACGGAACCGGAACGGGCTCCCGCGACCGCGTCGCCGTCCGTCTAAGTTCCGCTCAATTCTGACGGCTGAGACTTCAAAAGAGGTCGTGTCTTCCCCGCGAAGGCACGACCTCTTTTCGTTTCTCTGATCGCGATGACTTTACGCAAGCCAGCCTTCCGCTTCCGCCTATCCTTGACGCGCTCGCGCCAGTCTGATTCTCTGCCTGAGCAGATGATGGCGTGGATCTCAGCCCACGCCGCGCCGAAAGGTCATTTCGATCGAGGCAAACCAATGATGCGTTCGTGGTGCGGTATCGCGTTCTTCGTGGTGTCGTTCGCCGGGTGGTGCCAGGTCGGGGCCGCCGAACCGACGGCCGGCTTTCATCAACAACCGTCCCTGTTTGTTGACGATGCAGGTGAAGCCAAGCCGGTGACCTCGCGTGACGAGTGGCAACTCCGGCGGGCTGACATCCTGCGACAAATGCAAACCGTCATGGGGCCGCTTCCAGATCGGACGACGTTCCCGCCCGCGAATCTGAAAGTGCTCGAAACGACCACGCTCGACGGCGGGCTCGAGCGGCGAAAAGTCGAATACTCCACGGACTCACCCGACCGTAAAGTTCGTGCGTGGCTTTTCCTGCCAGGCGGCGAGGCAAAGCAGCGACCTGCCGTCCTCTGCCTGCACCAGACGATCGGCATCGGCAAGGATGAGCCGGCGGGGCTCGGCGGAAGTCCGAACCTGCACTATGCAATCGAATTGGCACAACGGGGCTTCGTCACGTTGGCACCCGACTATCCCAGCTTCGGCGAATATCAGTACGAGTTTCCGGCCGAACACGGTTACATCAGTGGATCGATGAAAGCCATTGCCGACAACCTGCGCGCCGTGGATGTCCTGCAATCCTTGCCACAGGTCGATCCGAAACGGATCGGCTGCATCGGCCACTCGCTGGGGGGCCACAACACCATGTTCACCGCCGCGTTCGATGAGCGCATCAAGGCGATGGTCTCAAGCTGCGGTTTCACGCGGTTCCACAAATACTACGAGGGGAAACTGGCTGGCTGGACGAGCGCTCGCTACATGCCGCGCATCGCCAGCGTGCATCACAACAACCCGGATGAAATGCCGTTCGACTTTCCGGAAATTGTCGCAGTTTTCGCGCCGCGTCCCTTCCTGGCCTGTTCACCCCTGCATGACGGGAACTTCGAGGTCTCCGGCGTGCGCGACACTCTCGCCGCGGCCCGGCCGATCTATGATCTGTATGGATCGACCGACAAATTGCAGGCCCTGTATCCCGATTGCGGCCATGACTTTCCGCCCGAAATTCGCGAAGCCGCGTATCGCTTTCTGGCAAAGTCGCTGTCCGAGACCAAGTAGACTGAGGGATGGCAAAACTTCCAGGGGAGAGAATGGAGAGATCCCACGCCCTTCCGCAAAGCCTTCAGGGCGTGTCACTCTTCACCGTTAACCCTTTTTGGTGGATCAAGAGCTGCGAAAAAAGGTTTGGTCCTACTTACAGCTGCCCGACAGCCCCGGCGGGCTTGTCCCGCCGGACGGAAAGTTTGAAGGCTAGAGATTTCATACGAGGTCTCTCCGCTCCCCTGCCGGCTTGCTCGGCAGGAAGCCAAGTCTGGCAGACCAGGGTCGTTGGAGGCCAGCCCTCAAACTTTTGCTCCGGCCAGACAAGCTGGCCGGGGGCGGACCGGGACGGATCATGGTCTCGTGCTAGCTGTCAAACTCCCGTTCCCACCGGTCAAGCCGGTGGGGGCGGCAGCCAAGAAGGTTAACGGCGTAGAGTGTCACCCCACCAGCCTCAAGCCCTCCGCTTCCGTCCCAAACGAAGAGGGGCCGACCGGTTCGTCCGGCGGCCCCTGCGAAGTTCGGTTTGGTGTGAGCGACTCGATTGGCCTCGACGTCTCATCGTCCCGCGGGGGGCGTTCCGGGGCGGAGAAAAACCCGTCCGCCGTGATCGCCCCGTACGTCAACAGGGTTAGTGACCGCCTTCATAGGTGGCGTATTTCGGAGCGCCGCAGACGAGTTCACAGCTCGTGTTGAGATCGCAGTCGTCCGTGCGATCCTTGAACGAGGTGCCGTTCACGAAACTCTTGCATTTGTAGTCGCTGAAAGCCTTGAAGCCGGTGAACGAGTACGACTGATCGAGATGACCGATGGCGTTCGAGACATCGTTCAACTCGGTGTTGACCGCGACGGCTACTTCGCTCAGGCCGACGACCATCGCGATGACGGTGACCGTCAGCACCAGGACCAGTTCGGCCGAAATCACGACACCCGCCTCATCGCTCCACAGCTTCGCCAACGTCGTCGCAAACATCTGATTTTCCTTCGCTAAGACTTGTCTCGCCCACGAATTTTCAGCCGACACCAAACCGGCATGTCATTTCACATCAGGCCGCCTCGCAGGTTCGCCAGGATCAGCCATTCGCCGGTTTCGCAGGCGCCGTGCCATTGCCAACGATTGGAGTCGGTGCGGTGGCGATGGCTTGGCAAAGAAGTTCGCCAAATCCCTTGTGACACCGGCGATTCGGGCTCGAGAAGTATTCCGAGACGGACGGGAAGACAGCCGCTGCCCCATTCGGGATCTGTTCAGAGCCTGGCGCGCGGCCGTTCAACTCTTGTTCGAGCCGTTCACTCCGCTGAACGCTCCGACGCGGCAACTATTCTCGCAACCTTATGACATGTAATGTCTTGAGGCGTTTCAGCAACGCTCGACAGAGTGTTGCAAATTCTGGACACGCAGGTTGTGCCAGCTTTGCGGCAACGTGTCACTTCGGCAACACGACCATTTGAACGTGCGGCGGCACCGTACCGCGAGAAACCAACCAGTCGCGGCAATCCCGAGAGTGAGATGTGAGACCCAGTCACGTCCTGCGCGGCTGGACGTGGGCGATAAGTGGCCGCCGGATCCCCCCATAGGCGTCATAGCCGATACGACAGGTCAGGTCGCCGAGACCTTTGCGGATTCACAAGGTTTTCCGATTGGACAAACTCGGAAAGCGCGGTTGACCTGCCGATCTCTCTTCCTGCACGACTAACCCAGCGACACGCCTTCGACCGCACCGTTCGTTTCGCCCAG
Source organism: Planctomycetaceae bacterium (assembly GCA_019636285.1). Classification (GTDB taxonomy): domain Bacteria; phylum Planctomycetota; class Planctomycetia; order Planctomycetales; family Planctomycetaceae; genus JAHBXV01. Next base: position 29,363 of record JAHBXV010000032.1, on the reverse strand, counting down.
GACGGCGCGAACCACGGCGGTCTTCGCCGGAATGGTCAAGGCAAAACACTTTGTCCCGTTGGACGAAGGCCGTCTTCCCACAGAGTCACACATCTTGGATTACAACCCTGCCGGCGGCGATCCCGCCGGCAAACGGCATGGAAGGAGAACACAGCGATGCTCGTACTATCCCGGCAGCGTGACGAGAGCATCTTCATTGGCGACAACATCAAGATCACCGTGGTCGATATTCGGGGGGACAAAGTCCGCCTCGGCATCGAAGCTCCCACGGAGATCCCGGTGCACCGGCAGGAAGTGTACGAAGCCATTCAGCGGGAAAATCAGCGTCCCGCCGCGGAACAGACCGGCGTCCGCTAAAGAAATGACGGCCGCACGAACAGCAGTGGCGACGTCCGTCTCACGGATAAAACGGTCGGGTTGATGCAGGACAGGGAAATGCCCCATGTCCTGCAATCGTTAAACCCGGACCGTTTTTCCATTTGGCGGGCGAATGTCGGAGAGTTGCCTGATCTTTAAAAAAGACAGGGCCGATGGAACGAGGTGAGTGCTCGGGAAGTTGCGGGTCGCGATGCGAACGCGCGGTCTGATGACAGGGAATCCGAGCGGTGAGGCGCGGAGGGCCGGCGGGCTGCACCACCACGGTCGTCGAAGCTTCAGGTTCATTCACAGGAGTTCCAGTCGCACGCGGGTCACCGCCGCACGACGCCCCTCGACGGCCATTCGGTGAGGCAACGGGACCGTTCGTGGTCCTTCGGGAACAGACGCCCGAGAAAGGTTTCCACTCATGACGAGAATCAACACGAACGTGGAGTCGCTCCGCGGGTTGCGGAACGTCCAAAAGGCCAACAACATGCTCAGCACGTCGCTGCAGCGGTTGTCGACCGGTCTTAAGATCAACTCCGGCAAGGACAATCCTTCCGGTCTGATCGCCAGCGAAACGCTGCGACTGCAAACCACCACGATCGAGCAATCGATCAAGAACAGCAATCGCGCCAACAACGTAATTTCGACGGCCGACTCGGCCCTGGGCGAAATCGGCGGACTGCTCAACCAGATTCGCGGTCTGGTTCAGGAAGGTTTGAACACCGGCGCTCTGTCCGACGCCGAAATCGACGCCAACCAGCTCCAGATTGACGCCGCCCTCTCGGCCATCAATCGTATCTCCGCGAACACGACGTTCGCCGGCGATAAGCTGATCGATGGCAGCAAGGCGTTCACCACGACCACGTCAACGGCCGACGCCGTCAAGATCAGCGACTTCCAGATCAACGAAGCGCTGTTCGGCAACGCCCAGACGGTCGACGTCAAGGCGACGGTTGTCGCGGCCGCCCAGAAAGGCGAACTGCGTTATTCGGGCGGCACGCTCGCCTCGTCCACGACGTTGCAGGTCGCTGGATCGAAGGGCAGCCAGGTGCTGTTCCTTGGAGCCCAGAGCAGCGTGGCGAACGTCGCGGAAGCCGTGAATGGCATCAGCGACGTGACCGGCGTCAAGGCGTCTGTCATCAACTCCGCTCCTGGCGAACTGACCGTGACCAACGCGACCGCCGGCAGCCTCAATGTCGGCAATACGCAACCCGCGAGCGCGGCGTTGACCACGGCTGGCACGATCAACGTTTCCCGCAACGCTCGCGCCGGTTTCGCACAGGTCGACAGCGTCGAAACCAACTCGCAGTTGACCTTCACCGATAAGCGAGCCACCGCGACCACCGGGAACGCGGCCACGCTGGGCGGCCAGATTTTCGTCAACCTCATCAACGGCAATGGCAGCGACGCGACGTCGTCGGTGTCCGAGCTGGCGATTGACGGAAACGGCGACTACACAATCACCATCGAACTGGCCGACGACGGCGGCGGTAACTCGACCGCGACCCTCGCCGACATTCAGAATGCTATCGCTGCCCACGCCGGTGCCAACGCCCTTGTGTCGGTTACCGCAACCGCGAACGGCGGTTATGGTGCTGCCAATGCTTCCGACACGTACGGTGTCACCGGCGGTGCGATTCAGCTGCTCGGCGGTCAGGACACCACCAACAACGACATTACCTTTACCGATGTCCGGCCGCTCGCCCAGCGAGACGACTTCAGCGTCGCGGTGGAATTCATCGCCGCCGCCGCCAACCAGGTGGCCGGGGTGGTCGTCAACACCAACGAGTTCGGCGACAAGACGGTCTCGGTCACGCTTGCCACCGACGCGAATGGCAACGTGACGAGCACGGCCGGCGACATCGAAACGCTGATCACCAACGACGTCAACGCCAACGTGTTGCTCTCGGCGACAGCTTCTGGCGACGGAACGGGTGTGGTCAAGGCGAACGCCGCGACCGCCCTGTCCAATGTGACCAACAGCCAGCTCACCATTACCGACGGCCGGGCGACCGACCAGAATGCCACGTTCACCAACCCGCTCTCCATCGTCCTCAGCAATGGCGGTGCCAGCCAGACACTCGGCGCGAGTTTCTCGGCCAACGGTGATGGCGGAACGCTGACGGTGACCCTCGCCACGGACGCCAACGGCAACATCACCTCGACAGCCGCTGATATCAAGGCTTTGCTCGAAGGCAACGCCAACCCGAATATCGCCCAGTACAAGGTGGAATTCTCGGGTGACGGCAGTGGTACGGTTCAGGCCTTCACCAGCACCGACCTGACCGGTGCCGACGATCTCGCCAACAGCGACCTGACCTTCACCGATGCCCGGGCTACCGACTCGACCGGCGAGTTCGATACCAGCATTTCGGTGCAGTTCAACAATGCCGGGTCCAACCAGGCCCTGGGCGTCAGCGTCACGCAGGATCTCGACGGCAATAACATTATCACCGTCAACATGGCGACGGATGCCAATGGAAATGTCACGTCGACGGCAGCCGATGTCGCGAGCTTCATCGCCAACAGCAACACGGCCGGCGCTGTCGCGGCTCGAGCCCTCGTCAACGTGGAAGCCTCGGGAGATGGCAGCGGAGTCCTGCAAGCCAAGGGACCGCAGTCGCTGACGGGCGGATCGAACGGCGCCAATAACGACGTGACCTTCACGGACGTTCGTACCGGCGGTACCGATACGAAGTCGATCAATGTCGTCTTTGCCGATCCGGGTGCCAACAGCTCCGCTCTCGGAGTGACCGTTGGACTGGATGGCAACGGTAATCACCTCATCACCGTCAGCCTGGCGACCGACGCGAACGGCAACATCACCACCACCGCCGACCAGTTGGCCGACTTCATCGCCACCGATGGCAGCTCCGGCGCCGCGGCGGCCCGTGCCCTGGTCAGTGCCGAGGCGTCGGGAGACGGATCGGGTGTCGTGGCGGCTCGTTCCGCGGCGGCCCTGACCGCCAGTTCTGGTAACGATGTCCTTGTCCTGACCAGTGCCGAGTATGGGTCGAAGCAGATGGTCGAAGTGAAGGTGTTGTCCGGCTCGTTCGCGACGACTCTGGCTGACGGCGTGACCACGGCTTCGCGAGACGCCGGGACCGACATCAAAGTGCGGATCAACGGCCAGGAAGCTCTCGGCAACGGCCTGAAAGCCTCGGTCAAGACCGCCACCCTAGATGCTTCGATCAGCTTCAAGGAAGCAAACAACACCGCCAACGAAACCGCGACCATCACGATCACCGGCGGCGGGGCGTTGTTCCAGATCGGCCAGGAAGTGTCGGCCGCCGGACAGGTCGGGATCGGAATCGAAGCCATCAATACCGCCCGCCTGGGTGGTATCAGCGGCAAGATTTACGAACTCGGCTCTGGCAACGGCAAGACGATTCGCGACGTCGCGGAAGGCAACGCGTCGGCTTCGAACGTCGTCGATATCATCGAGCAGGCCCTGAACCGCGTGTCGACCCTGCGTGGTCGCCTCGGTGCCGTGCAGCAGAACGTGATTGAAACCAACATCACCACCCTTGGCGTGGCATTGGAAAACATCACCGAAGCCCGCAGCCAGATCATCGATACCGACTTCGCGATTGAAACCGCGCAGCTCCAGAAGGCCCAGATCCTCAGCCAGGCTGGTATTTCGACTCTGTCGATCGCCAACCAGACCCCGCAGCAGGTTCTGAGTCTCCTCCGGTAATCGCCGGTCGTGACGAGTTGACTTCAACACAGCCGACCCGGCTCATCGCGAGCCGGGTCGGTCTTTTTCTTGACGGAGCCCCCTCCGCAAGGGTGGGATAACGTCGGAATCCTCGCGGTGGCACCCCGCGCCACCCCCTCCGCCACGATACGAGACTCCCAGCGATGGCGATCGAATTCTCCTGCCCCTACTGCACCGTTGCCGTCAGAGTTCCCGACTCGGCGGCCGGCAAGATGGGCAGATGCCCCAAATGTTCCACGCGGTTGCTGGTACCGAATCCGACGCGACAGTCGACCGAGGCACCTTCCCCCATTCCGCCCGCCGCTGAGTCGGTCGCCGAGCCCGAGCCATCGCCACCCGAGCCAACTCCCGAATCCGGCGGAGTCGACGGTTTGGGTCAATTTCCCGTCATGAATGCCGCGCGACCGGTTCCAATCGCTTCAGTCGCCAGTCGCGTTCGACGCCGCCAGCGCAAGAATCGTCTGGTCTGGATTGTCCCGGTGGTCGCCCTGCTGGCCTTCGCCAGCGTGGTCATCTGGTGGACTTCGCCATTCGCGGCACGATTGCCGCTGCGCGGCGAGTTGACTGCGACCCCCCTCCCAAGCGGCGAACTGTTTTCGACCGAGATTCCGGCCAGCCGCTTTGGGGAAGAGGAAGCCACCAAAACGCTGCTCGACAAATTAACGGCCGAGCCTCTCAGTCTCCGCAGCGGCCTGATGCGGGTGGAATTCCGCGGCGGCCCCAAAGGAATGACTGTCTTCGTCGAGGCCGGGACCGCTGCCCGGTTGTTTCGTGTCGACCTGTCGCGGGAAGTTGCCATCCAACGCTACGTGGAGACCCACCGAGCAAAACTTGAGCAGGCACGCGCGCGCGTCGAGACGGCGGCGGCCAACGATTTTCGGGAGGCCGTCCTGAACGGCGACGAAACGACCCGTGACCTGTCCCGTTTCCGGGACCGTCTCGGGCTGACAGCGCTTCAAGGCGGATTTGGCCATCACGTCATGGCGGCTGTCGACAGCACGCTCTTTCCTTGTGTCTACCAGGACACTGAGCGGTCTCTCGTCTTCGTGTTGCCGGTGGGGACGACCCAATTCCGAATCGTGGGCCTGCCAACGAATGATCCGGGCTCCATGGCGATCGACATCGAATATGACGTCACTGTCGTCGAGCCCGAGGCCACGACACCCCAGGCTACCGAGGAGACCGCTCCCAAGACTCCCTCACCGACGGAGCCCGAAAGCAAAGACGGAGAAGTTCCCGCGACGCCGGACGCTGCACCCGCGAATCCTTCCGAGCCGTCGCCGACTGGAACTTAGTCCCCTGTCCTTGGCTGATCGATGCGTGAAACGCTTTTGCTTTCCGCGTGGGACAATGCCTGACTGGCTAGCAGCGGTTATCTGAGGTGGGGAGACGCTGCCCACCCGGCAGGCGACGAATGTCCGAGAGCGTGCAGATCCGTTCGCTCCGGAGAACTGGCTGAGTCTTCCCCAGCCCTTCAGACGCCCTAATCGCAACAAACCTCCCATGCAGTCAGGATGCAGGAGCGTCCATTCCCCAGATGTGCCCGCATCGGCAGCACAACTGCGACCATTGCGCGCACGAATCGCCAAGCAGCGGTTCCCCGCATGGGAAGCATCTCCCGTAACTAACTTATCACAAAAGAGTTACGCCCAGCTCACTAATCGTCCTGCGTGCTGAGGCACGACAGTTGCGTTTCACAGGCACGAGTTACCGGGTCCGCGCAGTGTTGCCGGCGGTGACATCCATGGGCGCGGCCTCGCCATGTGCGATCTCCTCGCGACCCATGGGGCATCGGCGTTCATGGGATGTTTTGCCTATTCCAAGATTTGGGACGGCGGAAAGGACAGGACCGAGATTATGCGGCGTTCATATGTGCTCGTGGCGCTCGCTCTGAGTTGGTTGTGCTCGCTGGGGTTGGCTCCAGCCCTTGCACAAGAGGAGGCGACCCCGCCCGCTGAACCAGCGGCGGCCGCTGCCGCGGAAACGACCGAAGTGGCGGTGGAAGAAGTGTCGGCTCCGGCTGACGACCCCATTGCCAGACTGACGGTTGGCCTCGACACCCTGTGGGTCATGGTCTGCGGCATACTTGTGTTCTTCATGAATCTGGGCTTTGGCTGTGTCGAGTCCGGCTTCTGCCGAGCCAAAAACACGGTCAACATCCTGTCCAAGAACTTTGTCGTGTTCGCGGCGACGTCGATCGGTTTCTGGCTTTTGGGCTGGGGGCTGATGTTTGGGAATGGGACGCCCTACTACGGAAACGAGGGGATCGTCATGGTCGGCGGCACTGACAACAGCCCCGCCATGGGTGATGCCTATTCCGGTGCCTACGGCTCGATTTCTTGGGCTGGCGTGCCGCTCTGGGCCAAGTTCTTCTTCCAACTCGTGTTCGCCGGAACCGCCGCGACGATCGTCTCCGGCGCCGTCGCCGAACGCATTAAGTACATCGACTTCATCCTCTTCAGCTTCGTGATGGCCGTCGCCATCTACCCGATCACCGGCCACTGGATCTGGGGTGGTGGCTGGCTCGCGGGCAAAGGGATGTTCGATTTTGCCGGATCGACCGTGGTTCACTCGGTCGGGGGTTGGGCCGCGTTGACCGGGGCGATCATCCTCGGACCGCGTATTGGTAAGTACTCGCCCGATGGTAAGGTCAACGCGATTCCCGGCCATAACATGACGGCCGCCTTCATCGGCTGCCTGGTGCTGTGGTTCGGCTGGTTCGGATTCAATCCGGGCAGCACGATGGGTGTGGGCGACGGTTCGATCCTCGCCGAAGTCGCGGTGACGACCAACACCGCCGCTGCCGCAGCGACGCTGTCCGCGACCGCAACGGCCTGGATCCTGCTCGGCAAGCCGGACATCGGCATGACGCTCAACGGCTGCCTCGCGGGTCTGGTTGCCATCACCGCACCGTGTGCGTTCGTCACTGTCGGGGCCTCGGCCATCATCGGTCTGGTTGCTGGTGTCCTCGTCGTCCTCAGCGTGATCGCGTTCGACCGCGCACGGGTCGACGACCCGGTGGGTGCGACTTCGGTCCACCTGGTGAATGGGATCTGGGGAACACTCTGCGTCGGCCTGTTCGCCTTCCCTGGCTATCTCGATCGCGGAGCCGGCCTGAAGGCAGGTCTGTTCTACGGTGGCGGTGTCGATCAGACGGTGATTCAGGCAATTGGAATCGGAGCCGTTGGCGCGTACGTCGTCGTCGTTTCCACGGTGGCGTGGTTGCTCCTGAAGTTCACGATCGGGTTGCGAGTCACGCCGGAAGAGGAAATCGGCGGTCTGGACATGGGCGAGCACGGCAACGAAGCCTATCCGGGCTTTGTCATGCAGTCGCGATAGCTCATGCAGTTCAAACGATGTTGATGATTTGCCGTCGTTCACGGGTGGAACCGACGGAATCGGCCTGCCGGAATCCGGGATCGTTGTGAACGCAACCCTCCCGGAGCCGGGTCGCCGGTTTCGTCGGATTCAGGAGTCGGACGTCCCGACTCCTGGACACCATCCGAGCCGGTTATTGGGCCGGCGCGGCAGAGTTCAGGGCATTCTTTCATTTGGAAAGGGATCGGTTCAATGCGGGGATTGACACTCACGACCATGATTCTGGGAGCCGCGCTGGCTCTCGTTCCTCTGGGCGGGCTCCATGCCCAGGACGCGGCAGCCCCGGCGGAACCGGCAGCCGCTGTCGAGGTGGAAGCCGAAGGCGAAATGGTCGCGGAGGAGTCGCCCGCTGCGGAGGCACCGGCCGCTGAGGAAGCCCCCCTTGATGCCGCGATGGTCGGCTATGCGGTCGACAATCTACTGCTGTTTATCTGCGCCGTGCTGGTCCTGCTGATGCAGGCCGGTTTCGCCATGGTGGAAGCCGGCCTCGTCCAGGCCAAGCACGCCACGAACGTTCTGTTCAAGAACACCATCGACTTCTGCCTGGGAGTCATGATGTTCTACTTCATCGGTTACGGCCTGATGTATCCCGGCGATGCGTATGCTGGCAAGTACTTTGGCTTTACCCAGCCCAGCTTTGAAGCCCCCGTGACCAATGCGGGCCCCGGAGTATTGAACCCGCAGGTTGACTTCCTGTTTCAGGCCGTCTTCTGCGCGACCGCCGCAACGATCGTCTCTGGTTGCGTTGCTGGTCGTATGAAGTTTGTGGGCTACCTCGTCTACACGATCGCGCTGACCGGCTTCATCTACCCGATCGGCGGGATGTGGAAGTGGGGCGGGGGCTGGCTCGGTGCCATGGACTTCTACGACTTCGCGGGCTCGATTGTCGTGCATGCGTGTGGCGGCTTCGCCGGACTCGCCGGCGCGATTGCCTTGGGACCGCGTATCGGTCGCTACAATGCTGAAGGCAAGTCGGTTCCGATTCCCGGTCACAACCTCGCGTATGCGACTTTGGGCGTCTTCATTCTACTCTTCGGCTGGTACGGCTTTAATCCCGGCAGCCAGTTGGCATTCGTCGGACAATCCAATACCGACGTTGTCATGCTCATCGCTACCAACACCACGCTGGCGGCTGCCGCCGGTGGCCTGCTCGGGATGATCGTGAGTTGGGGACTGTTTGGTAAACCGGACCTGACGATGGCCCTTAACGGCATCCTCGCCGGCCTCGTGGGAATTACCGCGAACTGCGATTCGGTCACCAACAAGGAAGCCATCATCATTGGGGTGGTGGCCGGGGTTCTGGTCGTGCTGGCCGTCGTCGCACTCGACAAACTGAAGATCGACGACCCGGTTGGGGCGTTCCCGGTTCACGGCGTGTGCGGCGTCTGGGGCGGCCTGGCGACTGGCATTTTTGGCGGTCACCCGATGCAGGCCCAGATCATTGGCTCGATTGCCATTCCAGTCTTCTCTTTCGTGACCATGTTCATTCTGTTCATGATCCTGAAGGCGGTCGGGCTTCTGCGGGTCTCGCCGGAAGAAGAAATGCGCGGCCTTGATGTCGTGGAGCACGGTATGTCTTGCTACGGCGTCGATCAGGCCTAAGTCGATTCTCGCCGGAAACATGCTGGGCTAGCCAGCCGTTGAAAACGCCGCGCGGCCCGAGGTGGCAATCACCTCGGGCCGCGTCTTTTTTTTGCTGGAATCACGTTGGGATTTCCAATGACCTCCGTGAATTTCTTGGAGCGACTTTGTTGATTGTGACGATTCTGACGACGGGCCGTCATTGCCGATCGATCAGTATTCGGCGGGAATTGCCGAAGCGCCATCCGGAAAGGTTGTCACGATGAATGCACGGGGAATCCTGGTGGCGATCGCGATGCTCGGCGGCCCCGGCGTCGGACTCACATTCGCGCAACTTCCGTTTACCCACGGGGCGCACAATTGCTGCCCGCAATGTCAGCAGGTTCCCACGGCCTGTACCTGCACGCGGACGCGCCCCGTCGTTCAAACCGAACTGCGCACCGAACAGGTCACCACGTTTCGCGACGTCGCCGAGACGCGACTGCGAGCTGAGTGCTATGTCGAACAACGGCCGGTCACCACCTATCGCCAGGTGACGGTCGACGAAGGCGGCTATCAGATGGTCTGGGTTCCGAAGCCTGTCACCAAGCAGGTCGCCCAGACGACCATGGTTTCCGAGCAGAAATCTCGGATGGTCCCGTACCAGGTCGTCCGCCGGATTCCCGAACTGTCAACGCGAGTCGTGCCCGTGCAGACCGTTCGCCATGTCACCGAGACGGTTCCCGTGGTCACGATGGCTCCCGCTCCAGTCCCCATCGTCTCGGCCCCCTGCAACACCTGTCAGCCCGGCGGACTGGCCTACGGGTTTCCCGTTGGCGTTCCGTTCGCGCCCCACGCCGCGATCCCGCCACGGATCACGGTCCTGCCGGAGACAGGGCACCCCAGCAGCCCCAGCCCATCGGCATCGGGAGAGTGGATCACCGTTCCGCCGCGGACCTCCGATTCCACGCCGCCCGTCAGCGTTCCTCGGCGCGAGACCAGCGCCATCGGAGTCGCCCCCTCGATGGCTCCGTCGGCTGCCCTGGCTGCCCGCTCGACATTCCTGCGGTAACTCCGACGCCGATCAGGCCGACTTCTGCTCGGGGATGCGGATCAGCCGGGGAATGGGAACCTTAGTTCCGATCACGCTGCCGTGCCGTCGCGTGAGCGTCTTGAAGTCGTGTCGCAAAAACTCCCACAGTTCCTCGCGCGGCCTTGTCGCGAGATAGGCGGCCGCGTGGCGGGCCATCTCGCGATCATAGTCCTTCTGGCTGGCCGTATGGACGTGATAGCGTCCTTCGTGCCGCCGAATGTCGCCACTGAATCGCGGGCAGATGTGAAACAGCTCGTGGAAGATCGTGATGAACTTCTCATCGAGCGACTGGTCGAGGAAACGGGGCAGATAGAACGTGAGCAGGTAGAGCTGCTCGTGCTCGCCAACGAACATCCGCCGTAGCGTCCACAGCGATGAACCGCGACGCGTGACGAGGCTGCCCTGTTCGAATCGCAGAGGCGTCAGCTTCGCCTGCAAGCCGTGCAGACAGCGGCGGCGTGCCTGGGCGAAGGTCACCAGCACCTGTTCCATGCGGACATGAGACAGCGCTTCGCAGCGCCGCGTGATATCGGCACACAGCCGGCTCATCGCGACCGTGAAGTCGAACGAGCGATCCATCGCCGCGCCCTTGCCTGAAGTTCTGCCGCCCGGTACGGCACAGCCGCTGCCCGCCAATGAAAAGTGCCGGACTGGCTAGGCCAATGGTCCGGCACCTTATCAAATCTACGCGTAGCGAGAAACGTCTAGCCTTCCGTCGCCGGTGCTTCCGCGGCGGTGTCGACGGTCTCTTCGGTCCGCACCACGGGGGCGGCTCGCTTCTTGGCCTTGCGGCGATCGTTCTCACCAACGAACTCAATCAGCGCCTTGCGGCCGGCGTCGCCGAGGCGAACTTCAGCCAGGCGAACGATCCGCGTGTAACCACCCGGACGCTCGCGATAGCGGGGAGCAAGGTCGTCAAACAGAATCTCGACGGCGGCCTTGTCCCGCAGCGCCGCGAAGGCTCGACGACGCAAATTCACGGCCGGGCTGATCGCCTTCACCCATTGCACCCAGCGATCCGACTTCCGCCATTCCTTCCACTCGGGAGTGTTCTTCTTGGCGGAGGTTGCGAATTGCTCGGCCGCTTCCTGGTGAGGCAGCGCCTTCTTCGCGAGCGTAATCAGCTTCTCGATCCGCGGACGAAGCTCTTTGGCCTTCTCGACGGTCGTAATAATACGACCGGCCACCTTCGGCTTCTGAGCGTCGTCCTCGTTGGGACGTGCCGAAGTCACCAGGCTGGTAGCCATGTTGCGAAACATCGCTCGCCGATGCGAGGCGTTACGACCGAGATACCGACCACTCTTGCGGTGACGCATGACAGACTTCCCGAACAATTCTCACGAGACGAGGTTTCAACACCCGGCCCGTTTACATGATCTCGTCGACTGACCGCTGGGTGACCCGCTGTTCCCGTTACCGGGCTCGGCCCAAAATACCGCACCGGTCGCTTAATCCACAACTAGCGATTGACGGACTGAGGCAATCGCATCCCAAGACGCAATCCCAGCACCGCCAACCGTTCTTTCACTTCCAGCAGGGTGGTTTCACCGAAGTTCCGCACCTGCAGCAGCATGTCTTCCGACTTGCCCACCAAGTCGCGCACCGTGTTGATTCCTTCCGATTCCAGGCAGTTCGTGGCCCGGACCGACAGGTTCAACTCGGCAAGGCTCTGGTTGAGCCGTTCTTCCAGTTCCAGATCGACCGGCGAATAACCGGTGGATTCCATCATCCCACGCAAACCACCTTCCGGCGGCAGTTCCGGCCCCGGCTCCCGGTAGCTAATGAACGGGTTCAAGTGCTTTCGCAGAATCTTCGCCGACTCGACGAGCGCCAGCTCCGGATTCACCGTTCCGTCGGTCCAGATCTCAAGCGTCAGGCGGTCGTAGTTCGTTCGCTGACCGACACGGGTCTCTTCGACCTTATACCGCACACGCGTCACCGGAGAGAAGGTCGCATCGAGCGGAATCACGCCGACTTCCGGCTCGAGCTGGCCTTCCTGCTCGTGAGCGGGGATGAACCCACGACCGTTCTCGACGTGCATTTCGACATGGAACGGGACGTCATCGGTCATCGTGGCGATGACCAGATCCCGGTTGAGAATCTCGATCTGGTCGTCGGCAACGATATCGGCCGCGGTCACGACCCCACGGTCGTGCTTCTCGATCCGCAGCGTCTTCGGACCAGAGCTGTGGTTCTTGACAATAATCGACTTCAGGTTGAGGCAGATGTCGGTGACATCTTCCACGACCCCGGGGATCGTGGTGAACTCGTGCTGCACACCCTGGATCTTCACGCGAGTGATCGAGCTTCCCTCGAGGCTGCTCAGCAGAATCCGTCGCAGGCTGTTGCCGATGGTCGCGCCGAAGCCACGCTCGAACGGTTCGACCACGAACTTGCCGTAGTTCGGACCGCCGTCCGCGTGATCGCAATGGACTCGACTCGGAAGTTCCAGACCGCGCCAACGAATTCGCATGGTATCCCCCGCTTGCTGTGCTGCGTTTCCGTCCCCGCTCTCCCCGCGGAAACGCCTGTCTATCTCTCACTACCGGCCGCATAGGCGGCCCTGTCACGGCCGACAGCCGCCGATCTCGCCGGCCGCCATCGGGGACAACGCGCTAGACGCGTCGCTTCTTACGCGGACGGCAACCGTTGTGCGGAAGCGGCGTTACATCTTCGATCGATCGCACCTGCAAGCCAGCCGACTGCAGACCCGTGATGGCGCTTTCGCGACCGGAGCCCGGCCCCTTGACCCGGACTTCGATATCGCGAAGACCGAACTTCGAGGCGCGCTCGGCACACGTTTCCGCGGCTCGCTGCGCGGCGAAGGGAGTGCTCTTGCGGCTTCCCTTGAAGCCGACCGTGCCGGCGGTTGCCCAGCACAGCACATCGCCGTTGGTGTCGGTGATGGTCACGATCGTGTTGTTGAACGTGGCCTGGATGAATGCCAGACCCCGCGTCACGTTGCGACGAATCTTCTTCTTCTTGGCCTTCGCCACGCTCCAACCCTTCTCTCAACACGTTGACACGGCCGGTTTCGACCGCGAGCTCGAACTGCAATTTGCCAAGGAAACGATTCGCCTGACTGACCAGGCACCACAGCCGCGAAGTCCCGCGACCACCGTCCAACACAACCGGTTGTGCCTGTCGAAAACCCGCGAGGCAGCGGGAAAACACCTCATGGCACAGAGGTTGTGTTAGCACGAACAAGATACCCTGACACGACCGGTTGTGCTTGTCAAAAACCTGCGACACTGGAGGCAAACACCTCACAGCACAGAGGTCGTGTCACCACAACTTAGTGCCGCATGTCCTTCACGCCCTTCTTACCGGCAACCGTCTTCTTCGGTCCCTTCCGCGTGCGGGCGTTCGTCCGGGTTCGTTGGCCCCGCACTGGCAAGCTGCGGCGATGTCGATAACCACGATAGCTCTGAATGTCCCGCAGGCGGGCGATATTCTGCTGAACTGACCGCCGCAACTGGCCTTCGACCAGGAAGTCCTTGTCGAGCAGCGCCGAAATCCGCGCGAGATCGTCATCCGACAACTCGCGGGCCTTTCCATGCGGATCGATTTCAAGGCGGAAACAAATCTCGGAAGCCACCTTCGGCCCCACTCCGTACAAGTACTGAAGCGAGATCACGACTGGCTTATCATTCGGAATATCGACGCCCTGCAGACGCGGCATTGTCGCCCCAGCTCCCGGCAGCTACCCACCACTTGGAATCAACGGACCGAAACCTGACATCAGGCCGGACCACTCTATTTGACTTGCGATTTGTTGTTGTCTTGCGATCCACGGCTACTGAAAACCGTGGCGAAGACGCGACCGCGAACCGAATGATCGACCGCCGTCCTTGCCTTCGCTCACGACGCGAAATCAGCCCTGACGCTGCTTATGCCGAGCATCGGCTGAGCAAATCACGTAGACACGGCCTTTGCGCTGCACCATCTTGCAGTGTTCGCAAATTCGCTTGACGCTCGAACGGACTTTCATGATCTCAACTTTCCCCTTGTCGTCGCGCTCGAGGTGCCCAGCCCCCGGCGGAACGCGGCAGTGTAGCCAAATCGCGGTCTTGCTGGCAAGCAACCCGCCTGGAAATTCCCGGTTTCGCTCTTGACGGCACGGCACCGGGCGTTTGACTTCGCGTCACTCCGCTCCATGCGCCGACCCAGCGGTGGGATCCGGTCAGGCGGCATCCCCTTCGAGAAGGCCCGGATAGTTCCGCATGACCAGGTGGCTGTCGATCTTCTGAACTAGATCCATCGCGACGGAAACACAAATCAGCAAACCAGTTCCGCCGTAGAAGCTCGCCACGAGGAAGTCGATGCCGAGCGAATTCGCCACAATCGTCGGGATGATCGCCACCAGCGATAGGAAGCCGGCCCCGACGTAGGTCACGCGGTTCATGACGGCTTCAAGGTAAGTCGCGGTCCGTGTTCCCGGGCGATAGCCCGGAATAAAGCTGCCATAGTCCTTCAGGTTGTTGGCCATGTCCTTGGGATTGAAGGTGATCGCCGTCCAGAAGTAGGCGAAGAAGTAAATCAGGCCCACGTAGCAGACATGGTAGATAAATCCATGGCCGCCGAACGTGGCGTCGAGCTGGTTCAGAATCCAGACGTTCGGAAATGTTCGCGACAGCATCTGGAACAGGAAGTACGGGAACATCAGGAGGCTGGACGCGAAGATAATCGGCATCACACCCGACTGGTTCAGCCGCAGCGGCAAGTAGCTGCGCTGTCCGCCGAAAACCCGGTTGCCCCGGACGTGCTTGGCCGACTGAATCGGGATCCGCCGCTGGGCCTGCGTGATGAAGACGACGCCGATGACTACGCCGACAAAGAGCGCGGCCAGGATCAGGAACCGCTCGATCCCGGTGTTCGTTCCCAGGCCCACGCCGTTCTCGAGAGCCGGCGCCAGCAGCGACCAGCCGGCTTGAGGCATCTGGGCCAGGATTCCCGCCATAATCAACAGGCTGATCCCGTTGCCAATTCCGTACTCGTCGATCTGCTCGCCGATCCACATCAGCAGAATCGTGCCGGCGGTCATCGTCAGCGTGCAGGCCAACTGGAAGAACAGGTTGTTGAACGGCTCGGGAATGAGGCTGGCGCCAAACATCCCCGTGTCGCTCGAAAGCTGGCGAATCCAGAAGAAACTCTGGCCCAGGCAGATCACCACGGTCGCGTACCGGGTGTACTCGTTGATCTTCTTGCGGCCGGCTTCCCCTTCCTTCTGCAACTGCTCCAAGGGCGGGTAGACCGTCCCGAGCAACTGGAAGATGATCGACGCCGAAATGTACGGCATGATCCCGAGGCCGAAAATCGTGCACATGCCGATGCTCGACGCCGAAAACAGCGAGAGCATCGTCATCACCTGGCCGAGGCCGCCGTCATCGCTCCGCAGGTTCTCAAGCCGCTCGGCGAGCAGTTCCTGGTCGATGAATGGCAGAAAAATCGAAAAGCCGAGCCGATACACGCCGAGCAGAACCAGCGTGAGAATAAACTTGTTCCGCAATTCGGGGATTCGGAACACCATCAACAGCTTGTTCAACATTTGTCCGCATCCCTCGGAACTCAATCAGAATCCGTAACCACCCGCGGAAGCCAACCGGCGCGAAACGTCGCCAATCATTGCTTCCGTGACCCCGCATCGGGCGAGGCCCTCGAAGTCTAGCGAAAACAGCCGTTCCGGGAACAGTGAAACTCGCGTCCCGAACCGGCAAAAAAAAACCTTCGGAGAGACGAGGAACTCCTCGCCGTCCGAAGGCGATTTTTCATCCCGAGCAATGCTGCTAGGACAGCCGTTGGACGGAACCACCCGCCTGGGTGATCTTTTCCTCGGCCGAACGGGAGAACCGGTGGGCCGAGACCGTCAGCTTCTTCGACAGTTCGCCGTTCCCGAGAATCTTGACGACGTCGAAGCGTCCCTTGGCCAGGCCCTTTTCGGCCAGCACTTCGGGCGTGATCGAGGCACCGTCTTCAAACGCCGTGTCGAGCGCGTCGAGATTGACTTCGGCAATCCGCAGCTGGAAGGCCGCGTTGTTGAAGCCACGCTTGGCGATCCGGCGGAACAACGGCGTCTGGCCGCCTTCCTCGCCGAAGTGACGGCGATAACCCGACCGGCTCTTGGCCCCCTTGTGGCCGCGACCGGAGGTCTTGCCGTGACCGGAGCCGATGCCGCGACCAACACGCTTCCGCGTGCGGTTGCCGACAATCCCTTCGTTGACGTCATGGATCATCATGATTTACAGCTCCACTCCGCGCAAACGCGCGACTTCTTCGCGGGTCCGGATCTGCTGCAGAGCGTCAAACGCCGCGCGAATCACGTTCAGAGGATTGCTCGATCCCCGCACTTTCGTGAGAACATCCTTCAGGCCGACCGACTCGGCGACCGATCGCAGCGCCGCGCCGGCGATAATCCCGGTCCCCGCGTTCGCCGGGTAAAACATCACCCGCGAGGTTCCGAACCGGCCAATGACCTGGTGCGGAATCGACGTGCCACGCTGGGGCACCTGAATCATCTTGCGGTTGGCTCGCTTGACAGCCTTTTCCACGGCTTGCGGAACTTCGTTCCCCTTGCCGTAGCCGAAACCGACACGGCCCTGACCGTCACCAACGACGACCAGAGCGGCGAAGCTGAAACGACGGCCCCCCTTGACCACGCAAGCACATCGTCGAATCTGGATGACGTGCTCGGGATTCTGCGTCGATTGACCTTCTGCGGTGGACACGTCTGCTCCTTGGCTGTCTCAGCGAATCAGCTGTCTCAATGAATCTCGGATTGAGGCCGAATGACGACTCCTCGAATGTCGTCCTCAAGCTCCGTAGTTGTACTCGAATTCACGGCCCAGCGACAGCAACCGGCTCGAACGCCGGACACTCCGGCCGCTTAGAACTCCAAACCACCGTCGCGGGCTGCGTCAGCCAGCGCGGCGACACGGCCGTGATACCGGTAAGAACCTCGATCGAAAGCGACTTCGGAGATCCCCGCCAACCTGGCCCGATCAGCCAGCCGCTTGCCGACTTCGGTTGCCGCCGCCACGGTGTTTCCGTGAGCGCCTTCGCCCAAACCACCCTTCTCGGCGGTCGACGCCGAGACGAGAGTCTTGCCCGCTTCGTCGTCGACGATCTGGGCGTAGATGTGCTGGTTGCTGCGGAAGACCGTCAGCCGCAATCGGCCGCTCGCGCGCACCGTGTTCCGAACCCGGTAGGACCGTCGTGTCTGTTGTGCGTGAAGACGCTTTTGAAGCTTCATGACCGTTCTCTACCCAATCCCAAGCCGCCAACCAAACAGACCCGACTCGACCAAAGACCGACTAACTGCCGAACGCCTTGCCCGCCTTCCGCTTGACGTGCTCGTCAGCGTAGCGAATGCCCTTGCCCTTATATGGCTCCGGCGGACGAACCGAGCGAATCTGGGCCGCGAACTGTCCGGCAGCCTGGCGATCCGCACTCCGCACGTTAATGTGCGTGGTGTCGGGAACTTCGCAGACCACGTTAGCGGGAACCTGGAGTTCGATCGTGTTTGCAAACCCGACCTGCAGAGACAGCTTCTTGCCACTCAGCGCGGCCTGGTAGCCGACTCCCTGAATTTCGAGCTTCTTTTCCCAGTGCTGGACAACGCCGCGAACCATGTTGTTCAGAATCGCCCGTGTCAGACCGTGCAGAGCGCGGCTGTTACGGGTGTCGTCCGGACGGGTCACTGTAATTTCCCGGGTCGACTCGTCGAACTTCACGCCAATTTCGGAAGGCGTTGTGAACCGCAGTTCGCCGTTCTTGCCCTTGACCGTCACTTCATCGCCCGCGAGGGTGACGGCCACGTCTTTCGGGACGGGAACGGGCTTCTTTCCGATTCGCGACATGATTCCGCAATTCCAACTGTGGGCTTTCGCCCCGCATGAACCTTCCGATGCCCGTTTCCGATTCGCCGAGGAACCCGGTCAGGCAACGCTTTGACTCAACGCCAGATCCTGAAAATTCGGTCTAATACAATTCACACAGAATTTCGCCGCCGATCCCCTTCGCCCGCGCCTCACGGTTCGACAAAATCCCTTGGTTTGTCGAGACCAAGGTGATTCCCAGACCCTGCAAGACGTTCGGCAGATCCTTACCGCCCGAGTAGACGCGTCGGCCTGGACGGCTGACACGACGGACCGATTGAATCACTCGCTCGCCGTATTGACCATACTTCAGGTCGATTCGCAACACATTACGCGGCGAGGCCTCGATCTCGGCGAATTCCCAGATGTAGCCTTCGCGCTTCAAGGCCTCGGCGATGCCCACCTTCAACCGGGATGTCGGCATCTCGACAAATGGCGCTTCGTTCCGGATGGCATTCCGGAGCCGGGTCAACATATCCGCCACAGGATCGGTCATCATCGCCAGATTACCTTCGATTCACTCGCCCGAGTCACGCCCGGACTATCGTTGATTTCACGGTCGCTGTCTTCGCAGTGGCGTTACGCTGACGCGTCAAAGCTGTCAGAAACGCGAGATCGCTCAGGGGGCCCGCTTCAGACGGTGTCAGAAGCGGCGACACCACCTACCAACTGGCCTTCTTCACACCTGGAATGAGACCATCCAAGGCCATGTTCCGGAAGCAGCAGCGGCAGAGCTTGAACTTCCGGTAAACAGCCCGCGGACGACCGCAAAGGTTGCACCGATGCTCCAGACGCGACGTAAACTTCGGCGTCCGCTTAGCCTTCGCGATGTGCGCCTTACTCGCCATTCCGATACCCCATGTCGGCGGAACCCATTCCGCCCATCTCTACAGGAAACCCTGAAATCCCAGTCGATCAACTTAATCGGCCCACAGGACTGGTCAGACGACCGCCGGTGAAGCGAGATATCTTAACTAGTTGGCGTCCGCTTTGCGGAACGGAACGCCCATTTTCTTCAGCAAGAGCAGCCCTTCGTCGTTGCTGCGGGCCGTCGTCACCATCGTGATGTTCATTCCCTGCACGAACGTGACCTTATCCGGATCGATTTCCGGGAAGACCAACTGTTCGTTCAGGCCCATGCTGTAATTGCCACGACCATCGAATGCCTTGAAGCTCACGCCGCGAAAGTCGCGAACTCGCGGCAGCGCCAGGACGATCAATCGATCGAGAAATTCGTACATCCGCTTACCACGCAGCGTCACGCGGGCGCCGACTTCCATGCCCTCACGCAGCCGGAATCCGGACACGGCCTTGCGGGACTTGGTGATCTGCGCCTTCTGGCCCGTGATCAGCGCGAGTTGGCCGGTCGCCTCTTCGAGACGCTTCCGCTCGCCGATCGACTTGCCGAGCCCCATGCTCACCACGATCTTTTCCAGACGCGGCAACGCATGAGGATTATCCCGGCCCAGCTCCTTGGCGAGCTCGGGGGCGACCTCGTTCCGATACTTTTCCTGCAACCTGGCCATGACCGTCACTCGCTCTGGCAGTCCCCGATCAGTCCGGGGAGTCAAATTCGATCGCTTTTCTGTTTTCAATCAGCCAACACCGGCAGTTCCAGGCCAATCAGGCCTTCTTCGCGTACTTCGGACGCGGCGGGCTGATGATCCCGGCCGATGCCTGGCACTTGCGGCAGAACCGCTCCTTGCGTCCTTCGTCGTCGTAACGATAACCAATCCGCGTCGGACCGTTGCACTTCTCGCAATAGAACTGCACGTTCGAAATCGCGATCGGCATTTCGATCGACAATCGCCCGCCCTGCGGCGACTTCGGATGGCCGCGCTTGACGTGCCGGTAGGCACGGTTCACGCCCTCGACGACGAGCCGCTTGCCACCCTCGACCACTTGCAACACCTTGTGAGGAGTCGACGAGGCGTCATCCCCCGCCGTCACCACCACCTGGTCGCCCTTCTTGATTCGCATAATCAACTCCACCGGCGATCGCCGTCGGAATCCACTTCCCGCCTGGGGAGGAACTCCTGCTTTTGACTGTTAACCGCCGATCGACCGGCGTTGTTTGTTCTCTTCAACTCACCGCGGCACCCCCGACGGACGCCCGCGAATCTTTTTGACAACTAGACCACTTCCGAAGCCAGGCTGACGATCTTCATGTACCGACGATCGCGAAGCTCGCGGGCCACCGCGCCGAAAATACGCGTGCCACGCGGATTGCCGTCATTGTCGACGATCACGATGGCATTGTGGTCGAACCGCACATAGCTGCCATCCTCGCGACGCGTCGGCTGACGGCAGCGAACGATGACTCCCTTGCACACCTGCTTGTGCTTGATCGCACCGTTCGGGAGCGCCTTCTGCACCGCGACGACGACGATATCGCCCAACCCAGCGTAACGCCGCTTGGTATTGCCGAGGACCTTGATACAGCGTGCCGTCTTGGCACCACTGTTATCAGCCACGTCGAGCATCGTCTGTGCCTGAATCATCGTCCTGCCTTTGAATCACACCCCGCGTCGGGGGTTATCACCAACCCAAACTTGCCTTCCGCCACATCTCTCGGCAGCTACCTCGCGGCCTGGAGAGCCGTGACTGAATGATTTTCAGTCGTTCCTATTCCGCGCCTTCGGAAGCCGTGCCAGCTTCCCGGCCGACGGCCGTCTTCACCACCTGCACCAGCCGCCATCGCTTCAGTCGCGACAGAGGTCGGCTCTCTTCGATTTCCACGCGATCGCCGACATGCGAGACGTTTCCTTCATCGTGCGCGTGGCAGACGGTCGTCCGACGGACGGTCTTGCCATACTTCGGATGGCGAAACACGCGCTCGACTTCCACGCGACGAGTCTTGCTCGCCTTATCGCTCGTCACGACGCCAATCAAACGCTTCAGCATGAACTCGACCCATCCGCACGGAATTGAAACTGCCTGCCAACCGAGGAACCCGCGAGAATAACCAATTTCCCGACGGACGTCACGCGCCCCGTTGCCCTGCCGATACGCTATCTTGACCGAACCGTTTCCGATCCCCGTCGGGGCCAACCCAGACGGAACACTCAGGCGCCGGTTCCCGCCGACTTTTCGTGCAGGATCGTGTGGATCCGCGCGATCTGACGGCGAAGTTTCTTCAGATTCGAAGGCGCGTCGAGCTTCTCGCTCGCGGCCTGAAATCGCAGCCGGAACAGATCCTGCTGGGTTTCCTTCAACTGGAAGCTGAGCTGTTCAACGCTCATTTCCCGCAATTTGGAAGCTTCCGACATGACGAACCTCAACAATTCTCACGAAACAGCAGCGATTCTCACGAACCACATCGCGCAAAAAACACCGCAGTCCCTGGAGTCTCCGTTAAACGGAGGGGAGCCGGGGAACCAGGCGAACGCGCACGGGCAGCTTGTAGGCCACGCGTGCGAAACACTCCTTGGCCAGCGCCTCGGACACACCCGCCAGTTCAAACAGGATCTTGCCCGGCTTGACGACCGCCACCCAGTGGTCGGGTTCGCCCTTGCCGGTACCCATTCGCGTTTCCAACGGACGCGCCGTCATCGGCTTGTTCGGGAAAATGCGAATGTAAAGCTTCCCCTCGCCGCGGACATATTGCGTGGCCGCGACGCGACAAGCTTCGATCGTGTTTCCGCGAATGTAACCCGCCTCGAGGGTCTGCAATCCCCAGTCGCCAAAGGCCACGGAATTGCCACGAGTGGCGTTACCTTTTACGCGGCCTCTTTGTTCTTTGCGGTGCTTTACCCGCTTGGGCATAAGCGCCATCTTGCGTCTCCTCGCGGTCGTATTCGCCCAGGTCGATCCACACCTTCACGCCAATCACGCCCATCGTCGTCCGGGCGACGGCCAAACCGTAATCGATATGCTTGCGAAGCGTGCTCAACGGAATCGAACCTCGGATCGCCTTCTCGGTCCGGGACATTTCCGCCCCGCCCAGTCGGCCAGCCAGTTCAATCTTAATCCCGTCAACACCCGCTTCCATCACCTGATCGAGGCTGCGCTTCATCACGCGGCGGAAACTTCCCCGCTTGACGAGTTGCTGCGCGATATCCTCGGCAACCAGCATCGCGCTGCGATTGGGCTGATTGATTTCGACGATCTTCAACTCCATCCGACGGCCGGTCAGGTCTTCCAACTCGGCCTTAAGACGGTCAACTTCCTGCCCCTTGCGACCAATGATGATCCCTGGTCGCGCGGTGTGCAGATGGACAATCACCTGATCACGGGTCCGCTCGATTTCGATCTTCGGAATGCCCGCGAATTCGTATTTCTTCTTGATGAACGACCGAATCCGGAAGTCTTCCAGGAGCAGGTCGCCGAATTCCTTCTTCGTGGCGTACCAACGGCTGCGCCAATCTTCGACGATCCCCACTCGGAATCCCGTCGGCCGTACCTTCTGTCCCATGGTCAATCAGCCCCGTACGCGGCAGTCTGTGTGAATCTGTGAACCAGTCGCCCGTCTACCCAGCCAGAATCCGAATGCTACTCTTCGCCGACGGCCCGCGGCGAATCGACCGCGACCGTGATGTGCGAAAACCGCTTGATAATCAGGAAGCCCATGCCTCGGGCGTGCGGCTGAATTCGCTTGAACATCGGCCCGCCGTCAACCTTGGCCTCGACGATCATCAGGCTGTCGACATTCCGCGCGCCGCGATCTTCCGCGTTGGCCATGGCACTCTTGAGCACCTTCTCGACCATGCGGGCACCACGATGCGGCAGGTACCGCAGTTCGTTCAATCCGGCCGCCGCCGTCTTTCCGCGAATCAACGCGATCACGTGCCGGACTTTCGTCGGCGCGATGCGTGCGAATCGATGGACTGCGCGATAAGACATCTTTCCGATCCCCGACTTTCCCAGACCCGATCCGCTCAAATTCCAATCGCAGGGTCACGGCCAGCCGCCGCGCCCCCTCTCTTAAGGCGACTAGCGCCCCTTGCCCGTGTGCCCCTTGAACGTCCGCGTCGGCGAGAATTCGCCGAGCTTGTGGCCGACCATTTCCTCGGTCACGTAGACGTTGATGTGCGCCTTGCCGTTGTGAACCAGGAACGTGTGGCCGACAAATTCCGGCGCGATCGTCGAGCGCCGCGCCCAGGTCTTGATCGGCTCCTTGCGGCGCGCCGTATCCAGCCGCTCAATCTTCTTGAGCAACTTGGCGTCGACATAAGGGCCTTTTTTCAGTGAACGGCTCATACTTGATACTTCCCGGAACCTGATCCGCAACCGACTGTTTTCAGAAGCAACCGGCAGCCAACCAGCCGCCCCAATCTCTCTCGATCAAACCTTCAACTGACCATAGCGAACCGATTTGCGGCGACGCACGATCGCACGACGCGACGGCTTTCGCGGGTTGCGAGTCTTGCCGCCCTTTGAAAGCTTGCCCGTCGGGCTGACCGGGTGACGACCGCCGTTACGGCGACCTTCACCACCACCCATCGGGTGCGAAATCGGGTTCATGGCAGAACCACGAACGCTGGGCCGAATCCCCTTCCAGCGGTTACGACCGGCCTTGCCGATGACCACCTTCATGTGTTCGCCGTTGCCCACCCCGCCAATCGTCGCACGACAGGTCGCCGGCAGACGACGGACTTCGCCCGAGGGGAGCGTGATCTGTGCCCAGCCCGCTTCGCGGGCGTCGATAGTCGCCGAAACACCGGCGCTACGGACCAACTGGCCGCCGCGGCCTGGCTGCATTTCAATGTTGTGAATCTGAGTGCCGGTCGGGATGGCCGACAACGGCATGCAGTTACCGACCTTGGGTTCGCAACCAGCTCCCGAGGAAACCTGCATCCCGGCCGAGAGGCCTTCCGGAGCCAGAATGTAACGCTTTTCGCCGTCTTCAAACTGAATGAGGGCGATACGGCAGGTTCGGTTGGGATCGTATTCGATGTGCGTCACCGTCGCGATCTGGCCATCGCGATCGTTCCGCTTGAAGTCGATGACGCGGTACTTCCGCTTGTGACCGCCGCCGATGTGCCGGACGGTGATCTTTCCCTGGAAGTTACGGCCACCGGTCTTCTTCACTTTGCCGAGCAGCGATCGCTCGGGCTTCTTCTTCTTGTCCGTGATTTCCGCAAAATCGCTGACCATGCCGTGACGGCGGCCAGCGCTTGTCGGTTTGTATTTTCGAAGACCCATGATTCACTTCCGTCCGCTGTCTGATTCGATCGTTTCCGACCTGACCGCCGCCCGAGGGCCGAAACCGCAACGCCTGCAATTCCCGATGCCCTAGAAGAACGTCACTCGGTCATCCGGATGCAGCGACACAATAGCCCGCTTCCACGACTTCATCTGGCCCATGACCATCTTGTGCCGACGCGGCTTACCGACCCGGGTCTGCGTCCGCACCTCTTCAACTCGCACGTTGAACAGCTGCTCGATCGCCGACTTGATTTCGTGCTTATTCGCGAGCGGGTTCACTTCGAACGTGTACTTGTTGTACCGTTCGGAAAGGTGCGTACCTTTCTCGGTGACCAGCGGGCGATAGATGATCTGGTACGGCTCGAGCGTCAGCCCGTGCTGATAACGAATCGCCATGGCAGTTACTCCTTCCCGCCCGCGACGCCGCGGAGTCGGTCCAGTGCGTCCCGTGTCACCACGAGTCGGCGACGACGCAGTAGCTCGAACGCATTCAATTCACCCGCCGGCTTGACGGAAACATCCGGGATGTTCCGGGCCGAACGATAGGTATTCTGGTCCAGGGCAACCGTCGCCAAGAGGCACGACTGCCCCTCGACACCCAGCCCCTTCAGCATCTGGGCAACCACCTTGGTTCGGGGCGCGTCGATGGACAACTGATCGAGAACGACCACTTCGCCATCCTGGAACTTGCCCAGAAGAGCCATGCGCGTCGCCAGTCGCAGCGCCTTTTTCGGCATTCGGAAACCAAAGTCTCGCGGCCGCTTGGCAAAGGCGTGGCCACCGCCACGGCGAACCGGAGTCCGCTTGTTACCCATACGGGCGCGGCCGGTCCCCTTCTGCTTGTACAACTTATGAGACGAACCCGAGACTTCCGAGCGTGTCTTGGACTTCTGAGTCCCGACGCGCAGGTTCGCCTGGTACATCACGACGGCGTCGTGAAGCAACTGCTTGTTAACGGCAGGAGCCAGTTCGGCCGGGTCGAACTCGTAGTTCTCGCCGGTGGTGGAACCGTCCTGACGATGAATGGGTACGGAAATCATGATCTCAACCGCGCTACTGACCGTCACGGCGAACACTGCCAGAAGGCTTCGGCCTCCCGACACCCGCCCGCTGGCGGAAAAACTCTTCTTCTCGGCTTTGTCGCGGAAGCGCTCTCAGCCGAATCTGGTACGCCGATCCACAATCGCCGGAAGTCTGTCGACAACTCCGGCCGGATCGACGCGGCACGAACCGCATAGATTAATAACAGTTCGTCTCACGTACCATCACGTATCCGCCATTCGGTCCAGGGACGCCGCCCCAAACCAAAAGCAGATTGTTCTCGACATCCACCTTCACGACCTTCAGGTGACGCACAGTGACCCGCTCGTTGCCGAAGTGCCCGGGCATCTTCTGCCCCTTGAACACGCGACCCGGATCCTGCCGTTGACCGGTCGAACCCATCGACCGATGCACCTTCTTCACACCGTGACTGGCGCATAACCCCGAGAAGTTATGCCGCTTCATCGCCCCGGTGAAACCTCGCCCTTTGCTCACGCCGATCACGTCCACACGCGGGATCGACTGAAATTCATCCACCGTCAGCACCTGGCCGACCGTGTACGAAACATCTTCGCCTTCCGTCCGAAACTCACGCACGAACCGCTTCGGTTCGCACTCGGGCTTCGCAACGGTCGCAACTCCGGCAGCCTGGCGGGCCTTCTCACGACGGCCGCCCAGCGAGACGCACTGACCGCGCTCGGCACGCGAAGCGAGACGGCGCGGCTTGTCGGCAAATCCCAACTGCACGGCGCTGTAGCCCTCTTTGCCGGGCTCGCACACCTTCATAACCACGCACGGCCCGAGCTCGATCACGGTGACCGGCATCACTTTGCCGGACTCATCGTGAATCTGCGTCATGCCGACTTTTCGTCCCAGCAAGCCTTTTGGCATCGCCAGCCACCCTTCGCCTCAACCCAACTTATTCAATCTTTGCGAGCCGGCCCGACCCAGCGCCTCGGTCGACAACGCGACCATCGACGCTCACCAGGAAATCCGGACGGAGCAACCACCGGCACCAGCCGACAGCCGCCACCCTGCACCCACCGACACCCACATCAGCCAGCGGACGCCCGAATCTTGACATCCACACCGGCCGGAAGCGACAGCTTGTTCAGCGCGTCAATCGTCTTCCCCGTCGGCTGCATGATGTCGATCAGGCGCTTGTGAGTCCGAATCTCGAACTGCTCGCGCGATGTCTTATCAATATGCGGCGAACGGAGTACGGTGTACCGTTCGATCCGCGTGGGAAGAGGAATCGGACCGTGAACAACCGCTCCGGTTCGCTTGGCCGTATCCACAATTTCCGACGCAGACTGATCAAGCACGGAATGATCGTAGGCTTCCATGCGGATGCGAATGCGCTCCTGTCGTGTCCCGGCCACTCCAACTTCCCTTCCAAAGAACAATAACCAACCCCCATTCCCGCAAACACGGGATGGGTCGGAAGCCACGCAAGATAACTCTGCGAGGCCGTTCTGTCAAACAAGGCTTCACGGTTTCTGCATAAGGACGTTCCGGCAATTGCCAATCGTGGAATCGCCCCGCAAAACAGAAGATTCGACGGCTTGAATCGGCTTCCAGCCACGGGGAGCTTCCCGCAAAATCTTCGTCCGAAATGCCTGACGCAACCCGTTTTACCCACCCAGCATTTCAGCGAGAATCGCCGGAGGGGCCGGGTCGTAGCGCAGGGGCTCCATCGCATACGAGGCACGCCCTTGGGACAGGCTTCGAATCTGAGTCGAGTATCCAAACATCTGCGACAAAGGGGCCTCGGCCTGCAAAGCCACCAGGTTCCCCCGCATCTCCGTGTTCACAATCATTGCCCGCCGGGCGTTCAAATCGCTGGAGATATTTCCCAGAAAGTCTTCCGGCGTCACGATTTCCAGCTTCATCACCGGCTCGAGCAGGACCGGCCCGGCATTCTCCAGAGCCGCCTGAATCGCCATATTCGTCGCCTGACGAACCGCCGGCTCGTTCGTTTCCCCCTCGCGATAGTCAGCCGCCAGTAGGGTCAGCTTCAGATTCAACAGGGGATACCCGACCGTCCCGCCGCTTCGGCCCTGCTCCTGGAGGGCCTGGAGGACGGCATCCAGCAGATCCGGGGGAAGAATCCCCGGCTTCAATTTGTTTTCCACCATCACCGGTTTTGGACCAGCGAATGGTTCGAGTCGAATCTTGATTCGGGCATACAGGTTGCCATTCGGGGTCTGCCGCTCGAAGACGCCCTCTTCGTCGACCGATTTTGCCACCGTTTCCCGGTAGGTCACCCGCGGCTTATGAACGCGAATTTTCAGGCCGAAGTCCCGCTGCATGCGGTGGTTGATGATTTCCAGATGTAGCTCGCCCATCCCGCTGATGATCGTTTGTCCGGTTTCCTCGCTCGTCTTCGCCGTGAAGGTCGGATCCTGCTTCATCATCAGGGCCAACGTCTCATCCAACTTCTTCTTCTCGGCAGACGTCTCGGGCTCGACGGCCATCGAAATGACCGTCTCCGGAAAGGTGATCGACTCGAGTAGAATCGGATGATTGGTGTCGCAGAGCGTGTCGCCCGTCACGGTATCTTTCGGCCCGATCACCCCCACGATCTCGCCCACCCCGGCCGACTCGACCTTGTCGCGAGAGTTTGCCTGAATTCGCCAGATCTGGGTGATCATTTCCTTCGCACCCGAACGCGGATTGAGCACCCGAGAGCGGCTCTTCAATTCGCCCGAGTAGACCCGCACGAAATACATTTCGTTGTGCTGGTCCGCGGCAATCTTGAAGGCCAGGCCGCAGAAGGGCTCCTTCTCGGCCGGTTTCCGCGACTCGACAACATCCGCCTTTTTCGGATTGGGATTTCGTCCCTGGACCGGCGGGCAGTCGAGCGGACTGGGCAGATATGCGACAACCGCGTCAAGCAGCGGCTGAACGCCAATGTGATTCAGAGACGATCCGCACATGAGCGGCTGCAACTGACCCGCCAACGTGGCCTTTCGGACAACGCGGCGAATCTCGTCAGGGGGCAGATCGCCCGTCTCGTCGTAGATCGCGAACGCGTGTTCGTCGAGCAGCGCGATGGTGTCGATCAGCTTCGCGCGCCACTCTTCAGCACGATCTCGCTCTTCATCGGGAATCGGGAACGGTTCAACCGTGGAACCCTGCGAGGCCTCGTCAAAACGCAGGCCGCGCATCTCGACCAGGTCGATGATGCTCGTGAATCCGCCGGGTCGGGTCGCGGGCCCTTCGCCAATCGGGATCTGCAGCGCCAGCGGCGCGGCCTGCAAGCGATCGGTGATCTGCTGAAAAACTCGTTCGAAGCCTGCCCCAATGCGATCCAGCTTGTTGATGAAACAAATCCGCGGCACGTGGTAGTGATTCGCCTGACGCCAGACGGTCTCGCTCTGCGCCTCCACCCCTTCGACCGCGCTGAAGATCACGACGCCGCCGTCCAGCACGCGCAGACTGCGCTCGACTTCCGCCGTGAAATCGACGTGGCCTGGCGTGTCGATGATGTTGATCGTGTGGTCGGCCCAGTAACACGTCACCGCGGCCGAGTAGATCGTGATCCCGCGGGCGGCTTCTTCCGGATCGAAGTCCGTCACCGTATTCCCGTCGTCGACGTCGCCCATGCGGTGCGTGGCGCCGGCATAGAACAGGATGCGTTCGGTCGTCGTCGTCTTGCCGGCATCGATGTGCGCGATGATGCCGATGTTCCGCAGCCGGGATGTATCTTGAGACATGTTCCAGACCTCTCGGCAACCGTCGGAGCCCGGTGCGGGCAATGTCCGACATCCCATCAATCCAACCCACCGAATTCAACCCGCTCCGGCGGCAGCCATGTCGTCGACTCGCGAAAACTCCACCACCAATGAAAAAAGGGGCCGCGCGAGCCCCTGTTCGGGTATTCGCACCGCCCCATCTTCTCGACCCGGGGTCTTCCGTGTCGTCGGCACGCCGACTACCACGCGAAGTGAGCAAACGCCTTGTTCGCATCGGCCATACGATGCACGTTTTCACGGGTGGTCATCGCCGTTCCTTCACGTCGGAAGGCAGCCATGAATTCTTCAGCCAGCTTACGGTCCATCGGCCGACCTTTCTTCGAACGGCAGGCCTGCAGAATCCAGCGGATGGCGAGCGTCTGCTGACGGCGCGGACCGACCGGAGTCGGCACCTGGTAGTTCGCACCACCGACCCGGCGTGACCGAACTTC
>JAHBXV010000031.1 GCA_019636285.1 Planctomycetaceae bacterium | reverse complement strand
AACCCAAACCTCGGTCCGCCGGGGAACCCCGGCGACAAAGTAATGTCTTCAACCACTCATCGCCTCAAGAGCGCGACAGCGCTCAACCTCCGCGCCATGACCACCCCATCTTTCAGCATTTCAAATTTAGCATTTAGTATTTCGTATTTAGAATTTCTTCGTCTTCTTTTTCTGCGGCCCAGCCGCCTCGATCTTCGCCTGCTTGTTCTCCTGCATCTGCTTCCGCAATTGCGGAAACTTCGTCGCAGGCTTGCGCGGCCCCTGTCGTTCACCAGCCATAACCGACTCCTTCCACCATTTGGCCCCCGGTTCAAAGAACCGGGGGCATCTCAAACATCACTCCGCGGCCCGCAGCCAATCGGCAATCCACAACTGGCTCGTCCCATCTTCACCGCGCGTCGACGTCCACATTAGCTTCTTGCCATCCGGACTGAAGACCGGCAACACGTCGGCTGCCGTGCTCGATGTCACCTGCTGGATTTTGCCCCCGCGGAACGATGTGTCATCCGCTTCGATCTCCATCGTGAACAGGTTGAAGTGAGCCGACATCGGCCCCTTCGAATAATCGGCTCCCGACCAGATCAGGTACTTGCCGCTGGGATGGAAGTAAGGGCACCAATTCACCTGGTCGAGATTGTCAGTGAGTTGCACTTCGGTCTTGCCATCGACTGAAATCGCGAACAGTTGCAGCATGTGCTCCTTCTGGCGATCGCTGCGGAAGATCACCCACCGGCCGCACGGCGAAAAGAACGGCCCGCCGTCATATCCCGGCTGATTCGTCAACTGCCGCACATTCCCGCCGTCGGCATCCATGATGTACAGGTCGGCATCGCCATCCCTACTGGAAGTAAAGACAATCGACTTCCCATCGGGCGAATAACTTCCTTCGGCGTCATAGCCCGGCGCGTCGGTCAGCCGTCGCATCCCCGTTCCGTCGAGCTGAATCTCATAGATGTCCATGTGGGGGTCGAAGTCCCACTGATAGCGACGCCGACCACCCTTGGCCGCTTCTTCCCGCGCGGCCAGTTCGGTCTTGTCGATCGCCGGGTCGGTATGGGCCGACGCGAAAATCAGCTTCGTGCCATCGGGATGAAAGTACGCACACGTCGTGCGGCCACGACCGGTACTCAAGAGCCGCGGCGTCCGTTCGTCGAGCGGCTGCAGATAGATCTGGTAGAAGGGATACCCGATCGGATACGCCTGGTAGACGATCATCTTGCCATCGGGCGAGAAGTAGCCTTCCCCGGCCCGCGGCAGTCCAAACGTCACCTGACGCGGTTCGCCAAGGAACCTTGCTTCGTGGTCCCGATCGGTCTCCGGCGGGGCAGCCAGCAGCAGCGAGGGCCAGACCAACAACGACGCAAGCAACACGGGCATGACAACTCCTTAAGTGAGGTACTCACTCTGAAGTATACCCGTTCGATCCCCCTCCGCCGATCCTCGCGCAAAGATGGGGGGTGGCTGGGGTCGGACGTCTGCGTCCGCCCCCAGCGATTAGGGACCGTCTCGCTAGCCGACGAGTTCCCCAATCGGCTCGCCTTCTTCCAGCACAAAGCGGGGACGGCCGCGGTTATCGGTGTAGCTGATGTCGAGCGGAACGCCCATGTGCCGGAAAATCGTCGCTCCCAGGTCGCCGGGCGTCACGGGGCGGTCTTTGATCTCGCCGGCGATCTTGTCGGTCGAACCGATGATCTGCCCATGCCTCATGCCGCCGCCAGCCATCGTCATCGACATGACGATCGGCCAGTGATTGCGGCCGTCGCTGCTTCCCTGGGTGCCAATCTGCGGCGTCCGGCCGAATTCACCCATCGCGAGAACCAGCACGTCATCCAGGAGGCCGCGCTCCTGCAGATCGTCGACGAGCGTCGTCAGCAGATGATCGAACACGGGCAGCAGCGGCCGCAAGCCGTTCCAGATACCGCCATAGGGCGGGATGTTGTCGCCGTGCGTGTCCCACGTTCCCGAGGCGCCGTGATTGCTCAAATCGATGGTGACGAAGCTCACCCCCGATTCAACCAGCCGCCGTGCCAGGAGAACCTGCTTGGCCCAGTCGTGCTCGCCGTACTTGGCGCGAACCTCGGCCGATTCCCGCGAAACGTCAAACGCCGTCCTCGCTTGTTCGCCGAGCACCATGTCCATCGCCTGCTGCGTGAAGCGGTCGGCCGACTCCATCGACCCGCCCAGGTCCAGGTCGCGCCGCAAGCGGTCGAGGTCTTCATTCAGCGTCCGCCGTTCGCCCAATCGATCCGACGAAAGCCCCGACGGCAGTGAGAACAGCTTGCCCACATCGTTTCCGTTGAAGGGATCGTAGGCGCCTCCCAGGTATCCGCCCCATGCGACGTGCGAGCGCGATTTCATATTCAGCACGACATACGGGGGCAGTTCCCGGCTGGACTTGAGCCGTTCCTGCGCGATGATTGACGCCAAGGCGGGGAACTTGTCGGCTTCACGGTTGTTGCGAGGTTCCGCCGCGCGATTCGTCGTCTGCATCACCATGTTCGGTTCATGGTTCGAGAAGCGGCAATCGACCGACCGGATGACGGTCAGCCGGTCCATCATTGCCGCCTGCTTCGGAAGAAACTCGCAGAACGCGTACCCGGGCAGGGCGGTGGGAATGGTCGAAAAGGGGCCGCGAATTTCGACCGGGGCCTGCGGCTTGGGGTCCCAGGTGTCGATGTGGCTGGGGCCGCCGGTCATCCAAATCAGGATGACGCTCTTCTGCCGCGTCGGCTGACCGCTCGCGGCGGTTGCTTCACGGTTGGCGAGCAAGCCTGGCAGGGAAAGGCCCGCCATCCCCGCCAGGCTCGCCTTCAACAGGCTCCGCCTGCCAAAAACCGTGATCCCTTCGACCTCGCGAGCGTTGAAGTTGGTGAATGCGTGACGCTCGACATGAGACCGGGTATCGCAACGAAACATGCTGGTTGCCCCAACAATGTGCTCCAGGGAATGAATGGCCGGTCGGGGAGCGCGAACGCGGCGAAGTACCTCAATTTATTTTCACACAAATCAAGATACTGTTATGCGTCGGCAGCGTAAAGGTCGTTGCTTCAGTCCGTTCGCGAGAAACGCCCGGTTCGTCCTGACAGGTTCGTCACGACCGGTCCGACTTCCCGATCCCCTCGACTGGAACGGCGAGGAATTCACCAGTACAGTCTCCCCGGAGTCCCCGGGAATAAACCGGCATTCCGCCGTAACGTCCTTGTCACCAGAGGAGTTCAATCCGTGGCTGAATCCGCGACATCGGATGGCGAAGGCAAACCGATTTACCTGGTCGACTATCCGAAAATCATCCTGCTGTATCCGACGTTTCTCGTCGCGCTGGCATGCGGCATCGTCGGCCTGTTCATCAAGGAAGATAGCCCCGTCGCCATCACCCTCGCGACGGTCTTCCTCTGGACGTTCGGCGTCAACCTCGTCGTGCTGGCCTTTGAATTTCCCCGCACCACCTCGCTGACGATTTTCTTTCTGGTGATGGCGCTGGTCCTGGGAGCAATTCTGCTCGTGCGCTCCAATCCCGAAGTTCTTCCCATGGTCACCAATTTGTTGTCGCACATCCGTCCCCACGCGAACCCCTCGTTCTACTTCACGCTGGTCGGGGTTCTGGGGCTCATCTACATCGGCGTGCTCGTCCTGGTCGGGTTCGACTACTGGGAAGTTCGCCCCAATGAATTGCTGCATCACCACGGCTTCCTGAGCAATCTCGAACGGTACTCGGCTCCTAATCTGCGGGTCACGAAGGAAATCAACGACGTCTTCGAATACGCGTTGCTGCGTAGCGGCCGCCTCATCCTGCACCCCAGCAACGAACCCCGCGCGTTCGTTCTTGATAACGTCCTGTTCATCAACAAGAAGGAACAGGAAATCACCAAAATGCTCGGTGCTCTCTCCGTCCGCGTCCGCACGGACAGCCCCAGCTAATCTCGTCGAGCGTCACTGTTGACTCGTCCGTTGCGTGCCGGGGTTACCTCCAGAAGTTTCCCCGCACGCTCTGTATCTGACGCGCGAGGGAATCTCCACGGGCAAGACAAAGGACGCTCGCGTGTCGGAATCGCCATCGCCTCGGGAAGCCTGGTACACCGGCATTACCCGGTATCAGTGGCTGGTCCTCACAATTGCCTCGCTGGGGTGGATTTTCGACGTCTTCGAAGGGCAGGTCTTTGTCGCCAGCATGAACGAGGCGATGCCCAAGTTGCTGCCGATTACGGCGACAGCAGGCGACAAGACCTTCTACAACAACATCGCCTTGGCCGCGTTTCTGGCGGGGGGAGCCCTGGGAGGCGTGATCTTCGGCGCGCTGGGCGACCGCATCGGCCGCGCGAAGACGATGGTGATTACCATCCTGATGTACTCCCTCTTCACGTTTCTGACGGCCTTCTCGCAGAACGCCTGGCAGATCATCGTGCTCCGGTTTCTGGTCGCCCTTGGCGTAGGAGGCGAATGGGCCGTCGCGTCGGCAATGGTGGCCGAGGTCTTCCCGACCAAGGCCCGTGCCTGGTCGGGGGCCATCTTCCACGGTTCCAGCACCTTCGGCGCCTATCTCGCCGTCGCGGCCGGCGAGTTCATCGTCAACAACGATGCCCTCGGCTGGCGATGGGGCTTCGCGATCGGAGCCCTGCCAGCGCTCCTGACTCTCTGGATCCGCTGGTCGGTCAAGGAACCGGAAACCTGGGTGGCAGACCAGTCGCGGCACTCGCAATCCGCTGGTCGCATCACCGATCTTTTCTCGCCCGAGTTCCGCAAACGCACCCTGCTGGGCTTCTCCCTCGCAGTGGTCGGCCTGGCAACGTACTGGGGTGTCCACATCTACGGGAAAGATTTCACCCGGCAACGGGCGCGAACCCATTACTCCGCGGTCGCCGGGGTCACTCCGGAGATGTCGACCGAAGAGCGCGACGCCGCTCTCGCACCCTATCGCCAGCCAATCAAGTCCGCAGAAATGTGGGGGATGTTCCTGACAATCACCGGCGGAGGGATCGGCCTCGTTGCCTTCGGACCAATCTGCGAAGCCCTCGGCCGCCGTTGGGCCTTCACGATCTTTCACGTAGGCGGCCTGGTCATGGGCTTACTTCTCTTTCTGACCTACCCCATCTGGTCCGACGTCGTCCTGTGTGGCCTATTGCTGCTTTTCGGCTTCTGGACCCTCGGCATGCACGCCGGCTATGCGATTTATTTCCCCGAGCTATACCCGACGCGACTGCGCAGCCTGGGCAGCGGCTTCTGCTTCAATTTCGCCCGCTTCACAACTGCCCTCATGCTCGTGGTCAACGGAGCCATCCAGGCAAACGGAGTCCCCTTCGAAACCGCAGGAGCCGCCCTCAGCCTCTTGTTCCTGGCAGGGGTCGTCATCATCTGGTTCGGCCCGGAAACCAAGGGCACGACACTGGCCTCGTAAGACGAGCAACATCAGGCGGCATTGACGAAGCAGAGAAGTGAAATGACTGAACCCGTCCGCGTTGGTCTCATCGGTTACGGCCTCTTCGGAGCCCATCACGCGGCTGCGATTGCGAAGACTCCGGAGGCGGAGTTGCGGGCGATTGCGGTTCCTTCGGAGAAGTCTCGCCAAGCGGCGTCGGCTGCTCATCCGGGGGCTGCGATCCATGCCGAGGCTCGCGAACTCCTCGCACGCGATGACATCGATGCATTAATCGTGGTTGTTCCCAATCGGCTGCATGCCGAGATCGGGCTGGCGGTGCTGGAATCGGGGCGGCATCTGCTCCTGGAAAAGCCGATGGCTCTCGAACTCGAGGATTGCCGCCGGTTGCTCGCGAATGCCGAGAGAAAGTCGCTGACGTTGGCGATCGGCCATGAATTGCGCTGCTCTTCGCTGTGGGGAGGCGTCAAAGACCTGATCGACCAGGGGGCGATTGGCGAGCCGCAAGCCGTGCTGGTGGAACTGTCGCGGTTTCCCTATCGGCAGGGGTCGGACGGCTGGCGGTATGATGCGGCTCGCGTGGGCAACTGGGTGCTGGAAGAGCCGATTCACTTCTTCGACCTGGCCCGCTGGTACCTCACCAGCGCCGGCGAGCCGACGTCGATCCGGGCCTGGGCCAACAGCCGCGATCCCGCCCGGCCGGAGCTTCGCGATCACTTCGCGGCCGTCATGTCGTACCCGAATGGCAGCTATGGGATGATCGTCCAGACGCTGTCAGCTTTCGGGCATCATCAGACGGCCAAGGTCTCCGGAACGAAAGGAACCATCTGGGCCACCTGGGGAGCCGCCGACGCCCGTTCCCGCCGGCCGACGTTCCAACTGCGATACGGCCTGGGCGATCAGGTGACCGACGCGACGCCGACGAAACCAGCCGGGGAACTCCTGGAACTCGCCGACGAAATCGCCGCCTTCGTCCGCAGCATCCGCGATTCCGTCCCGCCGCCGTGTACCGGCCGCGATGGTTACTGGTCGACACGGTTGTGCCTGGCGGCTGAACAGTCGATTGTGGAAGGTCGTGACATGGACCTGATCGAATAACCCCGAAGATTTATTAACCCGAAGCGTGAGCGAGGGCGTTCGGTTCTTTCCCTCGCTCACGCTTCGGGTTAATGTTTGCCTGGCTTTCCGCAGGTTTCCGACAGGCACCACCGGATGGGTGAGGAATTCCAGCACTGATGTGGCGCTGACCATGGCCGAGGAACACGATCCCCGCATTTACTTCGCCGGCGAGCGAACGCTGCTAGCGTGGATTCGCTCGGGACTGGCCGTCATGGGACTGGGCTTTCTGGTCGCCCGGTTCGGCATGGTGATGTTCCTGCTCAGGCACCCGGCCTACATGTCGACGGGACCGGTCGACGGAGCCACCCCGCCGCAGCCCCCGTTTCTCTCCACCGAAATCGGCGTCACGCTGGTCATCCTCTCGGTGGTGATGATCGCCACCGCCGCCCTCCAGCACTGGCGATTCTCCAGCAGACTGCCCAAAAACCAACTCCCCCTCGGCTATTCAACCGCCCCGAGTCTGATGCTTGCCACGCTTTTGGCTGTCGTCGGGCTGGTTCTGGCGGTGTATCTGGTTTGGACCTCGCATGTGATTTGAGTGGAAAGGGGGAGCAGGTGGGGTTTCACAAGGATGATTTGGTAAAGGTGCGTGGTCAAAGTCAGCACTTTCGATTGGCTTGCCGTGAATTGGCACACTGGCTCCGACACATTCTGTAAATATGTCGAGATTAGCGAATAAAACAATCTGATTATGGGGGAAAGGCCATGCGGCATTTTGTCGCCTACCACAGTGAGGACCGGATGGGGTACACGGCTGAGGAAAGTAATCCTTTCGGATTGTACACGAGCAAGAAACTGAGCAATCCCATTGGGGACGTGGTGTGGATTGTCGCGGGAGTCGGGCCCAGCCCCAAGCAATATTTTTTGAGCAGTTGGTTCGTCATCAGCGAAGTTACTGCGGCGGAGCATCCGGAATTTGGGTTCACC
Organism: Planctomycetaceae bacterium; assembly: GCA_019636285.1. GTDB lineage: Bacteria > Planctomycetota > Planctomycetia > Planctomycetales > Planctomycetaceae > JAHBXV01. The sequence goes on along the minus strand of JAHBXV010000031.1, from coordinate 66,310 downwards.
TTGAATGGCGATGAAGGTGGATCATTCGATCCGATGGCACGACTGGATCATCTGTCTTGGTTCCCGGCATTCTGGCGGCGCATGGCAAACTTCAGCATCGGGCTGACCGAGTTGCGCGATTCAGAGACGATCACGGCGTTCCGGAAGGTGGCTAGCCGCGCCGGACAACCGCAGAAATAGGTGCGCTCACATAATCAACGGACCGCAGTGTAGTGCCACAGAGAGTGCCATGGCAAACCGATTGAGCTTTCTCCTCGTCGCCGCCGTAACCCTGACCGTATCTGGGTGCTCACGCAATTGCGACTTCGAGGCCCGTGGGGTAGTCCGCGATGCCGCCGACGGTCAGCCGATCCCGAATGTTCGCGTCGAGATTCTCGACAGCGGCGGAAGGAGACACACGCACAAAGCCGGCGGTCCAGCGGAGGCGACGACGGACGGGAATGGGGAGTTCCGCGTGTCTTTCTTTACGGTCCCATCGCTTGACGACGAATTGACCGGGTGGGCCGTGACGCTGTCGGCTGACGGATACGAACCAGAGATCATCGCTGTCGGTCCGGTTAAAGAGCCAAACCAAGCCGACGTGACGGTCTATCTCATCTTCCACGCCTCCTTGCGGAAGGCAGGATAAGGGAGGCTGGGCCAGGTGCCTACCACTGGCTTTGCCAGTGTGAATTGCGGGTTCTTTCACCTTGGAGACTCTGTGAATCAATGAAATAAGGCGGCCGGGGATTGCACGCTCGTTTGGCCGCAGCAGGGCAAGGCCCCAACAGGCAGTTCCAGTCGTTCACTTAGAAAACACAAATGATCCGCCCAGAGTATCTTGCTTACTTCAAGGATCTTTTCGAAGGGCGCGCGGCGATATCCTGGCAGGCCTGGTTCAAGGAGAACGACGCTCAACTTTCACAAGATCTGCCGCGGGCGGCATACCTTCGACTTAAGTTTCAAATGCTTGATGAGGCGGAGAAGTTGCTTCGGCAGGCTGGGGTTGAGTTCTTTGTTTCACCGCTCGCCAAACGTGAGAAGTACTATTCCCTGCTCCACGAGAGTGTTTTAGATGACCGCGGTCGCCCAAAAGAGTCGTTCCGCAGAAAAGCGTACAACGGCGCTGCCGGGCAGTTTTTCGATGGAAAATTGTTGGAAGCTAGGAAAACTCTGATTGCATTTTTGAGCAAACTCAATCGCCGACCGATTGAGAAACGGATCGAGGAGATTGAAGACATGTGTTTCGATGGCGAAATGAATTTTGAATACGGCGATCGTGAACTGGGTCGGATGATGTTAGAAGTGATCGCCGCGTTAGAGACTGGAAATGATTTGCTGGATCCCGCCATTTGTCGCGCACGTGAAGTGCTGAGTCGGGGTGCCGGTTGATGGGCTTCTCAATCGAAACACCAAACCGGGCGGATCATCGAGTTATAGAGGTGTTGATAGGCTCCCCAATTGTTTTTGGCACTCTACGGTAGGAGGACGCACCATATCCGACATCACGGCTCTGTCCTTACGTGCGCGGCTCGCGGTCACCCTGCGGATGTTTGGAGAGTACTGCGGTGTGCGACGGGTGGACCACCCGGCGGTCGGGGCGTACCTCGACCACCTATGGTCGTTTATTGGCCTGGGCGGGGCCGCCGGGGCGTTCAAAGATTGGTGCGACCGTGAACCGCCGCTAGTCGCGGCCGGACTGGGGTATGGGTGGCCAGAGGGATTCGCCGACCATCTGGCTGATCGAGGCGTTTCCGAGTCGGAATTTCGCCAGGTGTTATGTGCGACGACCGAAATCCTTTACGGCAGCCTGTTCGGGGCGACAGAAGACCGGGAGTCGCGGAGGTTCCTGGGCGAAGTGACGACACTGGTGGGCCTATACGGTGTCCGATTCCCCGACCTCGCGCCATTCACCAACTCGTGCTGGTCTGAAGGGAATGGTTGGGGCTATCCGATCGGCCCAGTCGAATTGGCAGCGTGGCGTGGATAATCTAGATGCCAATCTGTCGAGATCGTGACTCGGAATCTGATGATGTCAATTGTTGTTTAGGACGACGCCGACATGGAGATGGCCTATCGTGACCGGTGGGAGGCGGAGATCGCTGAGTTGCAGCGGATTCTGGCTGGCTTTGGGATGACGGAGGAATGTAAGTGGGGGAAGCCCACGTATACGGTGGATGGCAAGAACGTCGTCATTTTGCAGGGCTTCAAAGAATACTTCGCGCTGGGTTTCTTTCAGGGGGCTTTGCTCAAAGACCCGAAGAAGGTGCTGGTGCAGCTCGGTCAGGTGCAAGCCGCGCGGGTGATGAAGTTCATTAGCGTGAAAGAGATCACCGCGAAGGCAGCCACCATCAAGGCCTATGTCCGCGAAGCGATCGCCGTCGAGAAGGCGGGACTGCGGGTGGAGCGAAAGCAGACCTCGGACTTTGCCGTTCCCGATGAGCTCACAGCACGATTCCGCACGGACCCAGCTTTCAAGCGTGCCTTTGAGGCCCTGACGCCGGGGCGGCAGAGGGGGTACCTCTACCACTTCGCCGGAGCCAAACAATCGGCCACGCGGGCCGCACGCATCGAAAAAGCAATGGCGGCAATCTTCGAGGGTCGGGGGTTTCAGGAGCGACGGTAGTTTGCTGCGAACAGGGTGTTGCTCCTGGTCGGCAGTGCGTGCCCGTTTTGTGTTGCATGGCGTTCGCGTGCGCGGCGGCTCGCGGTGAATCGGGAATCGCGGCAAATGCATTTGATTCTCTCATGGACGGCGCGAATCGGTGGCGCGGCGATAATGGTGGCCGTGGTCCACGCGTTCATGGTGTGGTTTGCGGTCCCTCGTCCAGCGGCCTGGTATTTGGGAGCCATTATCTACGCTGGACTGATCGTGGTCATGTTCTCACGGCGATCACTGGTCGAAAAAATCGGCGTCTACTTTGTGTTCGCTGTTGTGACGGTTGTCGGAGCATTGACGGTATGCCCTTGCACCGGGGCGCACTTCGTCCTGGCGCCGATCGCGGGTCTGATGGCCCTTGCCGTAGTACACTTGGTCAAGTTCCTATTGCCGCCGCCTTCAACCGATGTAACTCCCACGTCGGCCGAATAATAGGAGGTAGCGGATTCTGCGGCGCTATGAAGTGGGCGGCATCAACAACCGTTGCAGGGTAATGGACATGTCTGGTCGATCCGAATCGCGAGTCGTCGAAGGTCTCAACGACTATCGATTTGTTGCATCTTTGCTATTTCGACATCCGTCGATAGACCCCGATGAGCTAACCGACGCTTTTGGAGTCTGTCCGAAGCGGACGAGACGGCGAGGTGAACGCCCGGGGCCATACGATGACAATTACTGGACCGCTGAACTTGAGGTCGTCGCGGGGCACAATGTGCCGGAGTTTCTCCAAGAATTCGTTGACTCGCTGTCACCGTCGGCCAAGAGCTTGACCCGCAGAATCGATGACACCGGTGGAGAAGTGACTGTCTTCATTGGGCTTTTCGCGACCCGTCTTTGTGACTTTGAAATTTTCGCATCCACATTGCGTGATCTCGGAAACGCTGGCATATCTGTCCGCCTCGATTACTACAAACGCGGTGGAGACGACACGGCGGAAGAAGCAGATTCCACAGGATCGGGATAGTTCTGCTAGTTCGGGTAATCACCCAATCATCGTTCGCCGGAACTTTGTTGTTCGCGCCAGGAATGGTGACTCACAGAGCCACAAAGTCACGGAGAAATCTTGGGATGGGAGATCATCGACAAGACCAAAGTTTTCTCTACCTCCGTGCCTCCGTGCCTCCGTGCCTCCGTGGCTTGGTGAGGGTCAATCAAAACGCCTTGGCATTGACGCCGATTCGGCTGCCGGGGACCATCGCTCACCAAAGGAGGCGAGTCGATGGCCAGGCTTGTGTTTGGGATGAATCAGTCGCTGGATGGGTACGTCGACCACATGGCGTTCGGGCCGAGTCCGGCGCTCTTTCGCCATTTCATTGAAGAGGCGAAAGGGCAGGCGGGAAGCGTGTATGGTCGCCGGATGTACGAGGTCATGCGTTACTGGGATGACGAGCATTCAGAATGGAATGAGGACGAACGGGCCTTCGCCGCGGCGTGGCGGAAACAGCCGAAATGGGTGGTTTCGCGCACGTTGAAGGCGGTTGGTCCGAACGCCACGCTTGTGGACGGCGACCTGGAACAGGCGATCCGCGAGATCAAGGCCGGCTGCGAGGGGGAAATCGAAGTCGCCGGGCCGGAACTGGCTCACAGCCTCTCCACGCTGGGCCTGATCGACGAGTATCGCATCTACCTGCATCCGGTCGCGATCGGTCACGGCAAACCCTACTTCGCCGGCCCCCGCCCGCCGTTACGCCTTGTCGCGCACGACCGGATCGACGAATCTGTGATTCGATTGACGTATGTTCCGACTTAACGGCGAGACCGCGATTGATCTGGCCTTCTCCGTGCCTTGGTGGCTTTGTGAGAACCAAACCAAAGAGATTCGGAAGGTGAAAACCACGTTCACACGACATGTCGGACATAGTCGAAGCAACGAAACGCAAGTTGGTGGGTAAAATGGATACTGTCTACATTGAGACGTCAGTCATCAGCTACTTGCGCCAGAAGCCAAGTTCGCAGGTCGTGATGGCGGCTCGGCAACTCTTGACTCATCAATGGTGGAACGACGAGCGAGCGAAATACCAGCTTGTTGCGTCCCAATTTGTAATCGACGAGGCATCGGACGGAGATCCCGTTCTGGCTGAAGAACGACTGCAATTCCTTGACGGGATTCCTCTCTTGCCGCTCGAACCAGCCATTGCAGACATCGCCGACGAAATCATGGCGCGGGCAATTCTGCCGGAAAAGGCACGGACTGATGCGCTGCATATCGCCATCGTTGCTCATCACCGAATACAATACCTCCTGACGTGGAACTGTCGGCATATCGCGAATGCGCGAATCCTTCCGAGAATTCACTCTGTTCTTAATGACCTTTCCATTCCTGTTCCGGTGATTTGTACTCCCGAAGAGATGGTGGATCATGATCCAGAATTTGACAATGACTGACCCCATTCTCGAGGAGATTCATCAAACACGTCGTAAAATCTCCGAGCGGTTCGGCGGTGATCTCCGAGCGATTCTCGACGACGCTCGCGAACGCCAAGCCGTCTCGGGACGGCCAATTTGGTCGCCTCAGGAGAATATCTCACAGGGCCACAAAGCCACGGAGAAGGCAAAGAACCACTGATCGCGGCGGCATTGACGCCGGTGGGGTGGCCGGGGACCATCGTTGCAGATGCTGATCCTTGAGGAACGACTCCATGTGCTGGTCCGTCCGGTCGGTTTTGTCTCTGTCCGCTGTTCTCCTGGTTCCGACGTTTGCCGTCGGGCAGTCGCCTTCGAGCGGCGGGTTTCCGCAGTATCGGGATCCGAATCCCAGGCGATACGATCTCACCGCGCGGGCCAGCGAGATTGATCCGCGCGCCAAGCCGCATCCCGAGATCAATTTCGTCTTCGAGAAAGACGGCAAGCCGGCCGACGTCGAACATGCGGTGGTCGATACCAGCGTCCGTCCGCGCGGGCGGCTGGTGATCTGGCTGATGGGCCATAATCAGGCGCTGTTTGAGCGCCTTTCCGGCTACGGCCTGCATGCGATTCAGGTCCACTACGCGAACGGCTGGTTCTCCACGCTCAACAAGGAGCCGCCGCCCGATGATCAGTACCTGGGCCGCATTCGTCTCGAAGCGGCGACTGGCGAAGACCACAGCGATGCGATCGATATTCCTCAACCGGACGGCATGACCGAGCGGTCGTTACAGTTCGTGAAATGGCTGGCGAAGGAACACCCCGTCGGGCACTGGGACGAGTTCATCAACGAATCCGGCGATTCGCTGCGCTGGGATCGTGTGATCGTCGCGGGTATTTCGCACGGTTCGACAACGGCAGCCCGCTTCGCCCTCCATCAGCGAGTCGACCGGGTTGTCATGCTGTCTGGACCGCGCGACCAGTTGGAACGCTGGTACACGCTCCCCTCCGCGACCCCCAAGAACCGGTTCTTTGGATTCACCCACGTGCTCGACACAGGCTGGATTGGCGACCACTACTGCCGTTCTTGGGAACTGCTGGGACTCAACGAGTTTGGCCCGGTGGTCAATGTCGACCGGGTTCGCCCGCCGTTCGGCAATTCACGACGGCTGGTGACCGATGCGGATGTCAAAGAAGACAAGAACCGCGCCCACTCAGCCGCCCAACCGGGTGGAGCCGCCGTGAAGAACGCCAAGGGCGAGTTCGTCCACGAAGCGGTCTGGAAATACCTCTTCACGCACGCCACCGACAAAGTCGGCAAAGCGGTTCCGCTGGATGCGGATTGCGAGAAGGATCTGAGTTCGCGTGCGAAGTAAATTGTCGATTTGAAGTCTCGTTTGCTACTCGGCTTTGTTGTTCGCGGCCAAGTGTTCCAGCAGCCAGGCATGCATCGTGGCCGCGATCTGGTGGTAGCCGTGGGCGTTGGGGTGGACGGCGTTGTCGGGTGGGTAGCCGTCGACCGGGTCGAGATTGAGGTGGGTGGGGATCACGAAGATTCCGTCGGCTTCATGGCCGGAAAAGTGTTCAAGTTCCCGCTCGACGAGGCGGTGCTGGATTTGCTTCCAGCCCCAGCGGGGATAGCGGTCCTGGTAGTTGGCGACGAAGCTGGCATCGCGAGAGTTGGCGGGCGTCGTCAGGCAGACTCCCAGAGCTGCTTTCGGGGCCGCCTCATGAAAAGCGGCGATCAGCTTGTCGGCGTGTCCGAAGATGTCGTCGATGCGGGTGTCGACGGCTCCCGGTGTCTTCCAGTCGGCTGAGAAGCCGTCATTGATCCCCAGGAGGAAAATCACCACATCCGGCGGCTCGTTTCCGCACGCTTCGCGGATGTAGCGGGGAATGTCGAGCCCGGGCTTACCGTCGTTCGCGAAGACGAACGGGCTGCTGTGCTTTCGCTGAGCCGGATCGGGGTTCGGTTCGTAGTGCGTGAGAAAGCGCTGCCAGGTCCAGCCGCCATAACCCTCGTGGGCCACGCCTTCCTTCGCCGAGGCGGGTCGATGCGTTCCCAGGAATGTCACTTTCGGCTGATCCGGTTCCGCGAACCGCCGGGCCAGGTCATTCGGGTAGATGGTGGCATGGGTCAGGCTGTCCCCCACGATCAGAAGGCGTAGCGATCGGTCTTTGGCGGCGCTCGCGGGAATCACGTTCCAGGTCATCTGGCCGGACGCGACCTTTTCGCCACTTTCCAGAACATCAATTTGCCAGTCGTGCTCGCCGACATCCTGTTCCGTGGCTGTCAGCGTCCAATGCCGGGCGTCGCTGGTCCCCAGTTTGGAGTGGACGCGAAAGGCGTAGCGATCCGGCTTCTCCGTCAACACGAGATTGTCGAACCAGACGCCAATCGGGGCTCCCACTACCGCAGTCGCCTGTTTGGGGAGGATCAGTCGAGGACCGGGTTCCTCGGCCCAGGTGGTGGCAGCCGACAGCAGGAGGAGTGCCATCCCTTGGGCGATCAGGATGCGGAGCAGGGGCATGGGGTGCTCTCAATTCGGGACTGGGTGATGCGAGCCATTGGTTCCGGATAGCAGCATGTCCAGCCGGGATCGGATGGGCAAGTCGGAGGAGCGGGAACGAAGGTGATGGGGGGAGAGGGTGATGGGGGGACGCGGGGAGGGAGACGAAGTGAGAGATTCCTCTGGACCGATTGGCTGCGGGGGACTACAAGCCGGGTTGTTGGACAGTGGATTACGGATCGCGGGAGGGGGGACTCGTGCGTACAGTCCTGGCACGGATGCCGTGGATCGTCCTGTTGTGCGCGGCGGGACTGGTCGTGCTCGGCCTGACGGGGATCGCGCGGGCGGATGAGCTTTCCGAAGGCGCCGATCTTCTGCCGCGCCAGTTGACACTCTTGACGCTGGCGTTTCCGGCGATGGTTCTGGCCGCCGCGATCCCTTACACGCGGCTGCGTCCTTGGACCTCGGTCTTCTTCCTTGCCTGTCTGCCGCTGTTGCTGGTTGTCTTCACGCAACCGCCGCGGAACGGGGCCCGCTGCTGGATTTCGCTGGGCTTTTTCGACCTGCAACCGTCGGAACTGACCAAGCTGGCGTTCATTCTCGCGCTGGCCCGGCACCTGGTTTATCAGGATCGTTATCGCCGACTGAGCGGCCTTGTCGGGCCATTTCTGCTGATGCTCATTCCCGTCGGCCTGATTCTGAAGGAGCCAGACCTGGGGACGGCGATCCTGTTCATTCCGGTGCTGTTCGCCATGCTGTTCGCCGCCGGCGCGCGGCCGCGGCATCTCGTGGCGATCGTGCTACTGGGAGTCGCCAGCTTGCCGCTCCTCTGGACGGGCATGAACGCCGAACAACGATCGCGGGTAACGGCGCTGATGTCGCAGGTTGATGGCGGCGAAGTGCCGCGCGGCGATGGCTATCACCTTCATCAGTCGAAGCTGGTGTTGTCGCTCGGAGGGCTGTGGGGGAGCGAACTGGATGGCATGCCGCTGGACGACCCAGCCGCGTATCGCCTGCCGGCCGGCCAGACCGACTTCGTCTTCTGCTTTGTGGGTGAACGCTGGGGATTTTGGGGAGTCGCCATCACCGTGGCCCTGTATGGCCTGTTGTTCCTGGAAGGGATGCGGATCGCCAACGCCACGCAAGACCCGTTCGGGCGGCTGGTGGTGATTGGCGTCTCGGTACTGCTCGCCGGGCAGTCGCTCATCAACACGGGCATGACCGTGGGGCTGATGCCCATCACGGGGATTACGCTGCCGCTGATGAGCTATGGCGGTTCGAGCCTGGTCGCGACGGCCGTTGCCCTGGGGCTGGTCATCAATGTTGCCTGCCGGCCGGGCTATTTCGTGACGGCCGACCCGTTGCGGTTCGCTGAGTAACGTCGCAGCGCGATCTACGCGATTCGCCAGTTCGCGTGTTTGGCCCGGTCATTCGCGAGTCGTCGCGCCGCGGCGAGAATCTCAGCCGGAATGGGTTGCTGAACCGTCGCGTTCCAGCGTTCGACCAGATGATCGCGAAACTCGTCAGCGGTGAAGGGGGCGTTCTGGACGAAGTCGGCGTGCGTGCGTGTCGATCGATATTCGGGACGGCGGGCGGGCTCCCGCAGCAGTCGGCGAACCAGGTTCAGATCGAATGTTAGAAGCACGGTCCCGTGGTGCAGGAAGGAGTCTCGCTTCCACCGCTGGGCGTTTCCGGAGATCTTGCGATCGCCGAGTGTGATGTCGCTCACACCCTGCACGGAGAGGCCGAGCGATTCGCCCCAGCCGCAGAGCGATCGCTCCAGAAGAAGACGCGTCACGGGACCGGCGCCGAGGTTTCTCAGTTGCGAGGTGGCCGGTAAGACCAGAGTAAAGGCAAGGCAGCCGGGGCCGACAGCGACGGTCCCCCCTCCACTGGATCGCCGCCAGACCGGGACGCCGAGGTCGCGGCAGGCTGGCAGATCGACTTCGAGTTCAGGAGCGTTTCCGCGGCCGAGGACAACGCTCGTTTGAGGGGATTGCCAGAAACGCAGAAGCGGAGGATGGCCCCCGTGATCGACTGCCGCGAGCAACTCGTCGTCGAGAGCCAATTGCTCGCCCAGGGGCAGGTCGATGTCGTCAAGCAGGACGAGATGGTCGGGCCAGTCGGGCGAGTGCAACATGAGGACACCGCGTTCCCAGACGGAGCCTGGGAACGAGAGAAGCGAACTTGCTACATGTGGATCTGTTGGCCTTCAACCGCCAGGGCTGCTTCCTTGATGCACTCGGCGAGCGTCGGGTGTGCGTGCGACGTGCGGGCGATGTCTTCAGCCGAGGCACCGAATTCGATGGCGGTGGCGGCTTCGGCGATCAGGTCGCCGGCCCGCGGCCCGAAGATGTGCATCCCTAGAATCCGGTCGGTCTCGGCGTGCGCGAGAATCTTTACGCGGCCGTCGGTATGCCCGAGGGCGCGGGCGCGTCCGTTGGCCATAAAGGGGAAGCTCCCCTTCTTGTAGGGAATCCCGGCTTCCTTGAGCTGCTCTTCGGTCTTGCCGACCCCCGCGATTTCCGGGTCGGTGTAGACGACACTGGGAATCGCGTTGTAGTTCACGTGGCCGTACTTGCCAGCGATGATGTCGGCGGCAGCGACGCCTTCTTCTTCGGCTTTGTGAGCCAGCATCGGGCCAGGGATGACGTCGCCGATGGCGTAGATCCCTTCCGCCGAGGTGTGGAAATGAGCGTCGACGGCGACGCGTCCGCGTTCGTCGAGCTTCACTCCGGCCGCATCGAGGCCCAGGTTCGACGTGCAGGGAATGCGGCCGACGCCGAGCAGAACCTTGTCGGCTTCGAGCGGTTCCTGGCCATCGCAGGTGACGACGCAACGGCCATCCTTGAACTCGGCAGACGTGACGCGCATGCCGGTCCGGAATTCGAGTCCCTGTTTCGTGAAGAGCTTGCGGGCCTCGTTGGCGATTTCGGCGTCGATGCCCGGGAGAATTCGATCGAGATACTCGAGGACGATCACCTTCGCACCCAGACGCGACCAGACGCAGCCGAGTTCGAGACCGATCACGCCCGCGCCGATGAGGATCAACTGTTTGGGGACTTCGGCGAACGACAGGGCTTCGGTGCTCGTGACGACATGGGTGCCATCGACCTTCACTCCTTTGAGCGGGGCGGAAATGCTGCCCGTGGCAATGAGGATGTTGCGGGCCTGAATCTCGGTGGGCGAATCCCCTTCCACGGCGACCTTGCCGTTTCCGAGGAGACGGCCATGGCCGTGAAACCGCGTGATCTTATGCTTGCGGAAGAGTCCTTCGATTCCCTTGGTGAGGCCGCCGACGATCGAGTCCTTGCGGGACATCATCTTCGCGAGGTCGAAGGAGACCTCCTTCGAGACGACGCCGAATTCGCCGAGGTTCGTACGAGCCAGCTTGTAGAGTTCGCTGGCTTCGAGGAGCGCCTTGCTGGGAATGCAGCCGACACGAAGGCAGGTGCCGCCGAGTTGCGCCTCTTTTTCGACGCAGGCAACCTTCAGGCCATTCTGCGCGGCACGGATGGCGGCGACATAGCCGCCGGGGCCAGCACCCACCACCACGAGGTCAAAAATGTCCATTTCGGCATCCGCTCCAAGGTGATTGGCGGGCCGAATGTTCGCCGCGCCGTGATTCTAAAAACTCCTAACACAACCGGTTGTGCCTGTCAGAAACCCGCCAAAGACCAAGCATGCAATCGATTGCACAGAGGTTGTGTTAGAATCTCTAAAAGAAGTCCGCCGCCGGTCGGCGGTCACGCCGCGGTGGGAGTCATGGTGGAGCGGTCGCCGCTCACACTTCCAGGAGGAGTCGCACCGGGTTTTCGATGCAGTCCTTGATGCGCTTCAGGAACGTCACCGCCTCGCGGCCATCGACGATGCGATGATCGTACGTGAGGGCCAGATACATCATCGGGCGGGCAACAATCTGACCGTTGCGGACGATGGCTCGTTCCTGGATCGAGTGCATTCCCAGCACGGCGGACTGCGGCGGATTGACGATCGGCGTCGACAGCATCGATCCGTAGACGCCGCCGTTGCTAATGGTGAACGTGCCGCCGGTCAGTTCCTGCGGGGTCAACTGGTTGGCCTGCGCCCGCTTCGCGAAGTCGCCGATCGCCTTTTCGATCTCCGAGAAGGTCATCGCTTCGGCGCTGCGCAGAACCGGCACGACGAGCCCCTTACCGCCGCCGATGGCGATGCCCACGTCGCAGTAGTCGTGGTAGACGATGTCGTTTCCGGAGATTTCGGCATTGATGGCGGGAAATTCGAGGAGGGCCTCGACCGATGCCTTCACGAAGAAGGACATGAAGCCCAGCTTCACGCCGTGCTTTTCAACGAATGCTTCCTGGTGCTGCTTGCGCAGTTCCATGACGGCCGACATGTCGACTTCGTTAAACGTCGTCAGCAGGGCCGCGTTCTGTTGGGCCTCGAGCAGTCGCTGGGCGATGCGTCGACGAATGAGGCTCATCGACTGACGGCGGGCCGATCGTTCTCCGGTGACCCGCGCGACGGTCGTCGGTTCGGCGGCAACCGTGACCGGCGCGGGGGGCGCGGACACGGGTTGTGCCGGGGCAGCGGGAGGCGGAGACGCGTGTCGCTGCACGTCTTCCTTCAGGATGCGACCGCCGGGACCGGTCGCGGTGACATCATCCGGCGAAAGACCGCGTTCGTTCAGGGCACGCTGAGCGGCCGGCATGACGCGAGGCTCGGCCGATGAGGGCTTGGCTGCTTCCTGGGCTGCCGGCGGCTGCGCGGCGGGCTTGGCGCCATTTTCGGCCCCAGCGGCGGTCTCGTCGAGAATCGCGACGACTTCACCGACAGTGGCGGTGTCGCCGGGTTGCTTGAGCAGTTTCAGCAGCACGCCGCGAACGGGTGAGTTGATGTCCTGCGTCGCCTTGTCGCTTTCAACTTCGACCAGTCCCTCGTCGAGTTGGACGACTTCCCCGACCTTCTTGTGCCATTCGCCGATCATGACCTCCGAAACGGAGTCGCCAAATGCGGGCACCTTCACTTCAACTGCCATGGAATTCCCGATCCAACCGTGACTTGCCGTTGCCGATACGACCGAAGCTGCTGCCATCGCGGCCCATTCGAGGCCACGCGAGTTCCGCGCTGAATTCTCGCGACGACCAGCCCGCTGAACAAGTCCAGCGGGGCGTCGCGTTTCGTTTTCAGACAGGAAGTTCGACAGCGTCCTTGGCGACGCTGAAGGCTTCGGCCAGAAGCTCTTTCTGCTCGTACTTGTGGCTTTCCTTCGAGCCCGTCGCGGGGCTGGCGGAAGCCGGCCGGTAAATGCCCGCGAACGGGTATTTGCCGAAGATCGAATTCAGCCACTGACTGCGAAGGAATCGCCACGCCCCCATGTTCTCCGGCTCTTCCTGCACGTAAAACACGGGCGTGCCGTCCGGGTAGGCGGACAGCACCTGCCGCAGCTCTTCTTCGGGAAGCGGATAGAGTTCTTCGAGGCGAACGATCGCGATGTCGTCGCGTTCGAGTTTGCGACGGCAATGATCGAGCTCGTAGAAGATCTTGCCGGAGCACAACAGAATGCGACGCACCTGAGAACGATCGTGCTGCGCGGGGTCGGGCAGCACGCGCTGGAACGTGCCGATCGACAGGTCCAGCATCGGCGACGTGGCGGCCGGCCACCGCAAGACCCATTTGGGCGTCATGACGACCAGCGGCTTGCGCCAGGGGCGAAGCACCTGCCGTCGCAGGAGGTGGAAGTAGTTCGCCGGCGTCGTGGGATAGCAGACCTGGATGTTGTCGTCGGCGGCGATGGTGAGGAATCGTTCCAGACGGGCACTGGAGTGCTCGGGACCGGCTCCTTCAAAACCGTGCGGCAATAGCATCACCAGACCGCTCAGGCGGTTCCACTTGTCCTCGGCACTGCTGATGAACTGGTCGATGATGACCTGCGCCACGTTGACGAAGTCGCCGAACTGGGCTTCCCACATCACCAGCCCGTCGGGCGTATCGAGGCTGTACCCGTAGTCGAAGCCCAGGCAGCCCACTTCCGACAGAGCCGAGTTGTAGATTTCGATGGGAGCCTGATCGGCCGCCAGGTGTTGCAACGGGATGTAGGTTCCGCCAGTTTCCACATCGTGCAGAACCGCGTGGCGATGGCCGAACGTGCCGCGCTCGCAGTCCTGCCCGTGCAGTCGCACGCGATGGCCCTGCAGCACGAGGCTTCCCAGGGCAAGGGCCTCGGCGGCCGCCCAGTCGAGCGGCGCTTCGCCACGGCTCATGGCGGCCCACTTTTGCAGGAGGCCATCGGGCTTCTTGACGGCCCCGCCGTTATGGATCTTCATGTGCGGCTGGAACCCCGAGGGGAGCCGCGTGAGAAGCTCGAGGATTTCCGAAAGCTGCGGGACGGGCAGGCCCGTTTCGACATCGGGAACCGAGGCTTTCGGACCGCCGCGATACGGCTTCCAGACACCCTGCATCGTGTCCCAGCGGTGGACGTATTCGGAGCTTTTTGAAACTTCGAGGTCCGATTCCAACTGCTGGCGATGCAGCGCGATGAGGTTTTCGCCTTCTTCACGCGTCACTTCGCCGAGCTTCAGGAGGTGCTCCAGATAGCTCTGCGGAACCGGGGTGTGCGAGTGAATTTTGCGGTACATGAGCGGCTGGGTGAACGCCGGCTCGTCCTGCTCGTTATGGCCACGCAGGCGGTAGCAATACATGTCGATGACGACGTCGCGGTGGAACTCCTTGCGGAAGTCCATCGCCAGCCGCACCACCGACGCGACCGCTTCGGGGTCTTCGCCGTTCACGTGGAAGATCGGAATCTGCAGCATCTTGGCGACGTCTGTCGCGTAGGCCGTCGAACGTCCCTGCTGCGGACCGGTGGTGAAACCAATCTGGTTGTTCACGATGACGTGAACGGTTCCGCCGACGCGGGTCGATTCGATGTCCGAGAGGTTGAAGGTTTCCTGGATGACCCCCTCGCCCGCGAAGGCGGCGTCGCCGTGGATCAGGATGGGCATGACCTGCTCGCGGCGGGTATCGCCCCGGCGATCCTGCTTGGCACGGACGCGACCCTGGACGACGGGGTTCACGAACTCTAGGTGACTGGGGTTGAAGCACAGCGACAGGTGGACGGTTCGTCCGTCGCCGGAGTGCCAGTCGTTGCTGAAGCCGAGGTGGTACTTGACGTCGCCGCGGCCTACGTGCAACTGCGGATCGAGGTCGGCGAACTCGCGGAAGATCGTCTGGTTGCTTTTCCCCATGATGCTGGCGAGGACGTTCAACCGGCCGCGGTGAGCCATGCCGAGGATGATTTCTTTCACCCCCTGGTCGGCGGCGCGGTAAATCGCCAGTTCCAGCAGCGGAATCAGCGTTTCGGCCCCTTCCAGCGAGAAGCTCTTGGCTCCCTGGAACTTCTTGAGAATGAACTCCTCGAACACGACGGCGTCGCTAAGCCGTTTGAGAATGCGAAGCTGTTCTTCGCGAGTCAGTTGCACGCGGTTTTCGGTCGACTCCATCCGCATTTGCAGCCATTGCCGCACGTTGAAGTCGTCGATATGCGTGAACTGCACGCCGATCGAGCGGCAATAGGTGTTGCGGAGCCATTGCAGAATCTCGCGCAGGGTGCGCAGGTTCGGCCCGCCGGCGGAGATTGTCGAAAACGTCTTGTCGAGGTCGGCTTCGGTGAAGCCTACCGATTCCGGTTCCAGTTCGGGAACTTCGCGCCGCGGCTGGCCGAGCGGGTCGATCGCGGCGGCGTAGTGCCCCATCGACCGGTAGTTGCGAATGAGTTGCTCGACCCGTTCCTGGAGAATCGAGGCGTCGAGAATGGCCGGGCTGAGGACTCCAGATGAGCCAACCCGCGGCTTGCTGAACAGGCCATTTTCCGGCGAGGCCGAGCCATTGCTGGTCGCGAGGCTCAACTCGCCGAAATACCGCTGCCAGTCGGGAGAGACGGACTGCGGATCCTGGCAGTACGACCGGTAAAGCCCCTCAACGTAAGAGAGGTTGGAACTGTCGACAGTTCCAACCCCGTTCGTTTCGGCAGCATCGGCAGGAGATTGCTGGGACAAATGAAGCCCCCGTCGCGGTCCTCCGCGGCGAGATTCCAAAACTTCGGTGGGAGTCATGGTGGCTGCTTGGAGGGAGTCGGGTCGGTGGGAGACGACTGACGAACTGCCAACAGGCTCGACAGTCTTGCTCCGGGATGGAAGTTCAGAAGCGTGTTTGGCTGGCCTCAATCTACTTTAGCGAACTGGCCCGAAATTCCGAAAGCCCATCTGGCGCGTTTCGCGCAAAGAATTGCAACTTTGCCGATACGTTGCCGCTCGCGGGCAAGACTCTCGCACGGTTGGTTGAGGAGGCTTTTGCTTCCATCAGTTTCCGACGCGCGATGGGGTCAGCGACCCGGCCAGTCGGCCAAAAATCATGCGTCCGGCGCTGTTTTGCAACATGCTGGTAATGACGACGTCGATGTCCTGCCCGACCAGTTGCGAAGCCTGTTCGCAGACGACCATCGTGCCGTCGTCGAGGTAGCCAACCCCCTGGCCGAACGATTCGCCTTCGCGAATCACGCGTATGCGAATCTGTTCGCCGTGGAGGTAGCGCGGCTTGAGCGAGTTAGCAACGTCGTTGAGGTTCACGACGGTGACGCCCTGCACGCTGGCGACCTTGTTGAGGTTGAAATCGCTGGTGACGATGCGACCGCCGAGTCGTTTTGCCAGGGCGACAATCTGCTGGTCGACCGTCAGCGTTTCGTCCTTGTCCTTCACTTCGTACATCCGCACGTCGACCTGCGGGTTCTGTTGCAGCTTAGTCAGGACATCCAGGCCGCGACGGCCGCGGGTCCGCCGCAATTTGTCGTTGCTGTCGGCGATTCCCTGCAATTCCTCAAGCACCATGCTTGGCACGAGGATTTCGGTCTCGAAGACGTGAGTGTCCATGACGTCGGCAATGCGACCGTCGATCAGTGCGCTTGTGTCTACTATTAATGGGCTTCCTCCCTTCATTTCTTTCACGAATTCGACATACGGGATGACGAACCGGAAATCGTCCTTGGTCTGAAGCAGCAGCGAAATGCACATGTACGGAAACGCGATCAGCAAGAGGCCGACCGTGATTGGTTCAAATTGAGGCTGAATGATGGGACGGAGCGCCAGCGACGAAAGGTAGGCGAGCAGAACACCGATCAGCAGCCCGAAATAGACGGCGGAGATTAGGTCGAGCCGCTTCCGGCGAACGAAAAAGTCAACCACCATCACCGACTGCGACATGGCCAGCAGCAGGAAGAACGCGAACAGCGGGTGATCTTCGATGATCTTCGGCGGGTTGCTTTGCGGATGCACCATGGTCGCGATCGCGCCGGCGCAGATGAAGACGTACAAGACTCGAAGAACGATCAGCAGCATGGAAATGACTTCTTCGGCAGCGGCAGAGGCGGGAGCGTTCAGACAGACGGCGGATTCTGTCGCGTTCGGGAACGCGAGTACCTCCTCTGGAAACGCCCGGCAGGTCAATCAGGCTACAGGTGAACCCTTCCTTCCGCCACAAGGACGGTCGAATCGTTCACCTCGCCATCCAAGATCGTAAGTTCCGACGGACCGATCCGCCAGCCCGGCAACGCCTCAGTTCAGCCAGGCGCGGCTTCTTCACATGTCACGAACCGGCTCGTTCGACCCGTCAGATGCGGGGTTCCCAGCCGTCGCGGTACTCGCGCTTCCAGAGTTTCGCGGCTTCCTCGTTGCCGACGATCTTGCGGGACGTGCCGTCAAAATCGAGCACGGAGTTCGTGCGATAGGCGATGTTCCCCAGATGGCAGAGCAGAGTGCTGGTCTGGCCCACTTCGATTTCGGAGTTGGGGGTTTCGCCCGATTTGATGCAGGCCAGGAAGTTGTCGATGTGGTCCTGCTCACCACCGGGGCCGTTGCCCTTTCCGACTTCCTTCCCTTGCAGGTCGTACTGCACCCACCCCGTGTTCGTGTTGTGCATCGTTCCTTCGGTTCCGTAGAAGATGCAGATGGGAAGTTTTTCCTCGCGGCGGGGGTGGCAACTGCTGCATTCCCACGAAATGCCGCAATGGCCGAAATCGTAGACAGCCGTCCCGGTGTCGGGAGTCTCCTGATCGTCCTGGAAGTGGTAGCGGCCACCCAGGTACGTGATCTTTTTCGGATAGGTCACATTCAGGCCCCACCGCGCGACGTCCAGCGAATGGATGCCGTTGTTGCCGAGTTCGCCATTGCCGTAGTGCCAGTGCCAAT
Organism: Planctomycetaceae bacterium; assembly: GCA_019636285.1. Taxonomy (GTDB): domain Bacteria; phylum Planctomycetota; class Planctomycetia; order Planctomycetales; family Planctomycetaceae; genus JAHBXV01. Next base: position 48,599 of record JAHBXV010000031.1, on the reverse strand, counting down.
GCCAATTGTACGGCACCAGGTTATCCTTGTACTCGCGTTCCGGGGCCGGTCCCTGCCAGAGATCCCAATTGAGCGAAGCCGGGACGGGGGCCGGTTTACCGATCCCGATCGACTCGCGGGCGCTTTCGTAGAAACAGCGCGCGTAAAGCAGTTTCCCAATCGCGCCATCGTGAAGTTTCTGGACCATCTCCTGCACGCCGGGCCACGTCCGTCGCTGGTTCCCCATCTGGACCACCCGGTTGTATTTGCGTGCCGCGGCAATCAACTGTTCGCCTTCCCAGGGGGTATGGCTGCCGGGCTTTTCGACATAGACGTGCTTACCGGCCGTGCAGCCGAGGATGGCGGCCGGAGCATGCCAGTGATTGGTCGTCGCGACGAAAATGGCGTCGAGTTTGGGATCGTCGAGCATTCGCCGCAGGTCGCTAATCGGCGTCGGCATTTCGGGCTTGTTGTCGAGATCCTTGATCTTCCCTTCAACGGTCTTCATGCCCCGTTCGAGGCGACCGGTGTCGACATCACAGATGTAGTTCAGTCGGGCCGCCTTGCCGTTCAGGATGGCATTCACGTGGGCGAGTCCGCGCCCCAGACCGATGACTCCGACATTAAGCTGTTCCGTCGGCGATTCCTGGGCAGCCGCTCCTCGGAAAAGGCCGTGGGCCAAAACACCCGCGGCGGCAAGGGTGGAGGACTGCAGGAACTCGCGTCGGGTCGTATCGGTGGTCATCGTGGACGGCCTCGTTTTCATGGGGCTGGCAGGTCGCTCGCCGGAAGTCTCAGTCGGTGCTGCGAAGATTCCCAGTTGCGATGAATGTTCGACAGAGCCAGACTAGCCCAACCCGCCATCACATGCGAGTGAACCGATGGGTCGCGGGGCCGGGTGCTTGACCGTCAATTGGCTCCGGCCTATTTTGATTCAGTTCTTTAGAAATTCTCTCGGCTCGTATTCACACCCAGACCGACACCCTTCCGGATTGACGTCCATGCGCGGTTCTTCCTGGTTCCTCACACTCGGCACGCTGGCGGTGTTCGCCGTCGGTTGCGGTCCTGAAATTCCCCAGGCGGCGGCCCCGTCGGATGGCTCCGCGACGACTTCCGGCACCGCGCCGTCCGACTCGACGGCCCGCAAACGGCTGATTGTTCTGACCAATGGGAACAGCCCCTACTGGGATGCCTGCCGGGCCGGCATTCTCGACGCCAATCGAGAACTCGACCTGGAGGCGAAGGGCTTCGTCGGGGTGATGGAAGTCAACGATGGGACGCCGCAGGGACAGCTCGACAAGCTGCGGCAGTTCGGCAGCCAGGCCGACGTGGCGGGAATCGGCGTTTCCGCCATTGATGCGGCGAATTCCGCGATCGCGGAAGAACTGCGCGCCTTGCAGAAGAAGGGAATCGCCGTCGTCACGATTGATTCCGACGTCGATCGCGACAAGTTTCGCGATGCCCGCTTTGCCTTCATCGGGACCGATAACCTGGCGGGAGGCGTGGTCCTCGGGAAAACGGCGGCCGCTCTGAGACCGGACGGCGGCGAATATGTGACGTTTGTCGGCCGGACCGGCGCGCAGAATGCGATCGAGCGGATTGGCGGATTCGCGCAAGGAGCCGGTTCCGGCTTCACGTCGAAGGATTCGATGCAGGACGAAAACGACGATTCCCGCGCCCGCGAGAATGTCCGCAACGCACTCATCAACAATCCCGACCTGCGGACCCTGGTCGGGATCTGGTCGTACAACGCGCCGGCCATCGTGGACGTGGTTCGCGAGCGAAAGCTCGACAAGAGCCAGTACACGGTCGTCTGTTTCGACGCCGAGCCGTTAGCCATTCAGGCGATGGCCGGCAACCAGATCGACGCGCTGGTTGTGCAGAACCCTTACCGGATGGGTTACGACGGGGTTCGGTTGCTGCATGCTCTGGTCGCCAAGGATCAGGAAACGATCGCATCGATGTACCCCCGGCACGGCCAACCCGATGGAGACCTGTTGGACACGGGCCTGAAGGTCGTCATCCCCAACGACCAGTCCCCCGCGAAGTCGGCCGACTACGGCTCAAACGTGGAAGTGCTGACGCTGGAGGCGTTCAAGGGCTGGCTGGAGCAGAATGGCTTGACGGGGAGTTGAGGGGGCGGAGAGTGGTTAGTAGTTGGTGGTTAGTGGTTGGTGAAAAGAGGGATCAGCAATCAGGGGTCAGGGATCAGTATGAGCTGCGGATTGTGAAATCCGGGCCTTATGTTTTTCCTAGCTCTTCACGAACCACCATCCACTACCCACCAACCACTTCACTTCTGCCTGATCCCTGACGGCTGACTCCTGATTCCTCTTTACTATCCACCAACCACTCTCTTCGTCCCCCCCCTATGCGCCGCCTCATTGCCCTGCATGAAACGAATTTGCTGTGGGCGATCGTTGGCGTTTGGGTGCTGACGGCTGTGCTGGATAGTCAGCACAATTACTGGGTGAATCCGGCGACGTCGGCCATTGATCTCACGCGGCAGACGACTCTCCTAGGGTTTCTGGCGCTGGGGGCGGCGGTTGTCATTATCTCCGGCGGGATCGACCTCTCGGCCGGTTCGGTCATGGCCTTCAGCAGTACGACGTGCGCGGTGCTGCTGCTGTTGCTCGTGCCTGAGCAGATGGTGGCCAGCCAGCCGTTGCCGTTGTGGGCGATTGTGCTGGCTGTTTGCGGGACACTGGTGGTCGGGTTTCTCATTGGAAGTCTGCATGCGTGGCTCATCACGGTGGTCGGGTTGCCGCCGTTTGTCGCCACGCTGGGAACGCTCGTTGGCCTGCGGAGTCTCGGTCGGGCGATTTGCGAGGGAGCCACCGCCGCGACGCTGGGCGGGATGAGCACGCAGATCAACATCGCCGATGCCCGCTTTCGCTACGTGGCCGGTTCGGTCTGGATCCCGGCGGTGTTGTTGTTAATAACAGCAGCCGTGTTGTGGGTCTTGCTGGCGAAGACCGTGACTGGTCGACATGTGTATGCCCTGGGGGGGAACGAGCAGGCGGCGAAGCTGTCCGGGATTCGGACCGATGGCCTCAAATGGCTCGCTTATAGCCTGAGCGCTGTGCTGTCGTCGGTCGCCGGGATGCTCGCCATGCTCGATACGGGCGTGGCGAATCCGCAGGTGCTCGGCCGCGGGGCAGAACTCAATGCGATCGCGGCGGCCGTTGTTGGCGGGTGCAGTCTGCAAGGGGGCGTCGGCACGGTCCCCGGCACGCTGCTGGGAACGATCTTCTTGCGGTCGGTGATCGATGCGGTGGCGAAGATCATCAAGACCGGAGCCGATGTCTACGAAGGGTTGATCGTCGGTGTCCTCGTCGTCGGAGCCGTCACGTTCGCTCGGGCGGGAAGCAGCGGTTCGCGAAAGTTGTTAAGCGGTCCGCTGGGAGCCGTCGCGATCCTGAATCTCACGATTCTCACGATGGCTTTAACGGCATTGATTGGCACGAAGCTGCTGGGCGGCCGGACAAGCGTTGATGCGCTCCCGCTTTCGCTGTGGGCCGGCGGGCTGGTGGCGGGGCTGATGCTCTCGATGCGGACAGACTGGTGGGCCCGGCGTCGGGGCGTCTTCTGGCTGGCATGGCTTGTTGCTGCCGCCGTGAGTTTCGTCGCGCTCGAACGCGGCTATCCCGCGTGGCAGCAGAACCGGGCCGTAGCCCTCATCCAGTCGGCTGGTGGAACCATCACGCGGAACGACGCTGGAATCCTGGTCGATCTGTCCCCGACGTCATTCACCGATGCCGACCTGAAGTCGCTCGTATCGACGCTGCGGTTCTTCCCGGTCGTGGCGGAACTCAATCTGAGCCAGACTCGGATCACTGATACGAGTGTCGCTGACCTGGAGAAGTTGGGACGCGGATTGCGGCATGTGCGACTGTCGCTCCCGGTGACACGCGGCGCGGCGACCCGTCTGGAACGTCGGTTGTCGGGCGTGCGTGTTGAGTATGTCGAACGGTGACACTCACTGGCGGGAAAGAGTTCATGTCGACCACGCCGCTGATTGAGTTTGATCGGGTTGGCAAACGCTTTGGCGGGGTGGTCGCGCTGGAGGATGTCGGCTTTTCGGTCGCCACGGGCTCTTTTCACGCCATCTGCGGAGAGAACGGGGCTGGGAAAAGCACGCTGATGAAGATTCTGTCGGGCGTGCTGGTCGATTACACCGGTTCGCTGCGGCTGGCGGGTGAGGAGTTGCATCTGACGGGGCCGCGCGACGCAGCCGAGCGCGGGATTGGGATTATTCATCAGGAACTCAACCTGGTGAACGATCTGACGGCTGCGGCGAACCTGTTTCTCGGTCGTGAACGCCGGTCGCCGTTCGGGTTCCTTGATGACGCGGCGATGTCTCGCGCGACGCAGGAGCTTTTCCAACGTTTGGAGTGTCCGCTTCGACCGGACGATCGCATCCGCTCGCTGCGGATTGGCGACCAGCAGCTGGTCGAGATCGCGCGGGCGATTTCCTTCAACAGCCGCATTCTGATTATGGATGAACCAACCTCGGCGTTAACCGAAGCTGAGACCGAACGGCTGTTTCGCGTGATTGCTCAGTTACGCGAGGCGGGAACGACCATCCTCTATATCTCGCACAAGATGGATGAAGTCTTTCGCCTGGCCGATACGATCACCGTGCTGCGAGACGGCCGCGTAATCCGCACGTTGCCACGAGCCGAGACGTCGCCGCGCGAAATCACGCAATTGATGGTTGGCCGCGACGTGGGACGTGCGACGAATCGATCCGCGCGGACTCCGGGCGAAGTGGTCTTACAGGTTAGGAATCTTTCGCGGGAGTGGCTCGGCCACGCGCGGGGCTGGCGGCTGCGGGATATCTCTTTTGACCTTCGCGCGGGGGAAGTCGTCGGTGTCGCGGGACTGATGGGAGCGGGGCGGACCGAACTGCTCGAATGTTTGTATGGAGCCAGCGATGAGCCGTTTGTCGGAGACATCCGGCTTGATGGTCAGCCGGCGCGGTTCACGCATCCGGCAGAGGCGATCGCGACCGGCGTGGCGATGGTGACCGAAGACCGCAAGCGGCTCGGCATCTTTCCCGAACTGTCGGTCCGCGAACATATCACGTTGTCGTCGCTGGCGGAAACGCGTCGCGGGGGGCTGGTTAATGCGGGAGCCGAGCAACTGGCGGCGGACGAGTCGATTGCGGCCCTGCGTGTAAAAACGGCCGGGCGCGAGGCCAGGATTCTCTCGCTGAGCGGCGGCAACCAGCAGAAATGCCTGATTGCCCGCGCGCTGCGGACCCGGCCGAAGCTGCTTCTTCTGGATGACCCGACACGCGGCATCGATGTGGGCGCGAAGGCGGAAATCTATGAACTCATCGACCGCCTCTGTCGTGACGGACTGGCGATTCTCTTCACGTCGAGCGAACTGCCGGAACTGCTGACGGTGTGCGACCGGATTCTGGTTTTGTGCGAAGGGCGATTGACGGCTGAACTGGGGCGGGACGAGTTCAGCGAAGCGGCGATCATGGCGGCGGCGATGGGGGAAGAACGCTCCCCGTTGGGTCGCGGCTAGGGGGGGCGGGGTGACAGGGGGCGTTGAATTCGGGATGATGGGCGGCGGCACGAGGTGGCGGGTTGTTGAAGGGGCGTGATATGCCGCGGGTGCGGTGCTGGACCGTGGATGCGTTTACGAATCGGGCATTTGGCGGGAATGCCGCGGCCGTCTGCTGGCTGGACCGCGAAGCGGATGTTGGCTGGATGCAGAACGTGGCGGCCGAGATGAATCTTTCGGAGACCGCGTTCGTCCGTCCGCTGGATGATGGTCTCGAACTCCGTTGGTTCACGCCGGAGGTTGAAGTTGATTTGTGCGGCCATGCGACGCTGGCCACCTCGCACGCCATCCTCTCGGCCGGGCTGGTTCCGCGCGATCAGCCGCTGCGTTATCACACCCGGAGCGGCGTGCTGACCTGCACGGTGGACGGGGATTTCCTGGAACTCGACTTCCCCGCGCTACCCGCCACAGAAGTTGAACCGCCGCCGGAATTGCTGGTAGCGCTTCGCATTCCCAAGCCTCTATTCGTGGGGCGATCAAAGTTCGATTACCTGGTCGTCGTCGAATCGCCCGACGCCGTGCGAGCGGTCAGTCCCGACTATGCGCTGCTGCGCGACGTGCCGACTCGCGGGATCATGGTGACGGCTCGCTCGCACGAACCGCCGTATGATTTCGCCTCGCGGTTCTTCGCCCCGGCGGTGGGGATCAACGAAGACCCCGTTTGCGGCTCGGCTCATTGCACGTTGGGGCCATACTGGGCCGGTCAACTCGGCAAGACGGAGCTTCTGGCGCAACAGGTCTCCAAACGGATCGGCATTTTGCGGCTGCGCATCGCGGGGAACCGCGTGAAACTCGGTGGTCAGGCCGTCACCATCTGGGAAGGCACCCTCCTCGATTCGCCCCCTTAGCCGCGACCCAACGGGGAGCGATTCCCCTATTCGTACCACGGGCCCAAACACCATGCGCTGCGCGACGATCGTCCTGTTCGCCATCCTCACGGTCCAGTCGCCGACGGGTTGGGAGAAGTCGCAGGTCATCCCCGCGCCGGAAGCGATCCAGGCGGCGGCGTCCAATGGTGACGACCTCTACGCGATCGCTGGAAATCGGATCGCGAAATATGATCGCACGACGGGAAAACGTCTCGCCGTGAGCACCGGTCCCGCGACGCATCTCAACAGCGGTTTCTTTCACGACGGCAAGCTGTACTGCGCGCATTCGAACTACCCGAAGACGCCGGAACGCAGCGAGATCAAGGTGCTCAATCCCGCGACGATGGAGCTCACGGAGTACAAGAACTTCGGCGAAACCATGCATGGCAGTCTCACCTGGGCGGTCCTGCACGATGGTTACTGGTGGTGTACGTTCGCCCGTTATGGGGACGACAATGCCCGGACCGCGCTCGTGAAATACGATTCGGAGTGGCGGGAAGTTGGGAAGTGGACCTATCCCAAATCCGTAATCTCTGAACTCGGGCGTTACAGCATCTCGGGAGGCTTTTGGTGGAAGGACAAACTGCTCGCCACGGGTCACGACGATCCGGTCGTGTTTGTACTGCAACTCCCGGAAGCCGGAACCGTGCTTGAGCACGTGGAAACCCTGTCGGTCCCGTTTACGGGGCAGGGGATCGCCGTCGATGGCGTGGAGGGTTTAATCGGGATTGATCGCCCGAGAAAAGAGATCATCCTCGCGCGACGGCGCGAATAATCTAGCCGCGACCCAACGGGGAGCGCTGTCTTCATTCAATGAATTGGAATCCCCACCGATGATGTCTTCCCCCTGGATGCTGCTCGCGGCCGCCGTTGCCGCGGACCCTTCGTTCGACAACTGGACGCGCGAGTACGCCGATGAGGCGCTGCGGCAGCCGCATGTCGTGGCCTGCTGGCAGTTCTCGGCTGACAATCCGCTGGAGGACCGGTCGGGGCATGGCCATGAGCTGCAGTTGTTCGGGGCCGAGGCGGTCGCGGACGGCAAGTTTGGCGGCGGGCTGCGGTCGTTTCCGGGTTATCCCGTCGAGGACAAGCGGCATGCGGCGTTCGTGAAGGCGCATCCTTCGCTGTCGCCAGCGGGAGCCTTCACGATCGATATGTGGATCAAGCCGGCGGCGGACATGCCCGCCACGGGGTATTGTTATCTTCTCTGCAAGAAGTACGTGTCGCACAATGACTATCAGTTCTACCTGGCACCGGCCGGGGCGAAGCGGCGGGCGTTGGTGCTGAATCTGGGGTTTGGGACCGATTCGGAAGCGTTTCAGTCGGAACCGGCGGAGTGGCCGGCCGATGTCTGGCAGCATGTGGCCGTGACGTACGATGCCGCCGGTACGGTCCGTTTCTATCGGAATGGCGAAGCGTTTGGTGGCCGGACGTCGCCGGCGCGGCGGGCGATTTCACCGGGGCCGCTGGGGCTGTCGATCGCCGATCGAACGGGGAGCAATTATGGCGGCTTTCCCGGCGTGCTCGATCAGGTCCGGCTGACGAACGGCGTTCGTGAATTCGGCCGGGCGAAGCTGGAGGTTGCCACGCGGCGCACGAGCTATCTGCGGTTTGAAGAGGCGGGTCCGATCGTCGCGAAGATTCACAACCTCAGCGATCAGCCCCTCACTAAAGCTCGCCTGACGGTGATGGGCGCGGGACCGGCGCTATCGACCGAACTCCCCGAAATCGTGGCAGCGAGCGTGCAGGCAATTCCAATTGTCTTCGACACGACGCTTCGTCCTGATCGTTATGACATCGTGTTGCGGCTGGAAGTTCCCGGCGAGATTCCGACAACGCGGGAGGCCCGGCAGCCGATTCATGTGGTGTCGCGACCGTTGCCGCACCGCATGCCGGTGACGATGTGGGGGATTGGCGGACCGGAAGGATTCGCCGAGGAGCTGCCGCGACTTTTGGACCTGGGGTTCACGCATAGCCTGGGGTTCCGACCCGAGGAATATGCCATCTGGAAGGCGGGGAAGCCGATCGATCCCATTAGCGGACCACGAGCCGAGGGGGTTCGGCGGATGCTTGATCTCGCGCTGGCTCATCAGTTCGGCATCGCGGCGAACTTCGCGCCGGGCCATGCGCTGGTGAATGAAAAATCGCTACAGCGAGTCGATCGGACCGGCAAACCGTATGAGCGAGTCGATCTGAATGCGTCTCTGCCTGGTCTCTATGAGTATTGCGAGAACGTCGGCATCAGCGTCGCGCGGGCTTTTGGCGATCATCCGGCCTTGCAGGCTGCCTTGATTGATTCGGAAGTGCGGGATAGCAGCCAGCCGAGTTTTTCGGAGTTCGATCGTGACGCTTACCGCAAGTTCGCGGGGACCGATATTCCCGAGGACGTCGTCATTAAAAACGGCGTGCAGTGGACCGGCATTAAGGACTTTCCTGCCGATCGCGTCATTCCCGACGACCATCCGATTTTGAAGTATTACCGCTGGTTCTGGACGGTGGGGGATGGCTGGAATGGTTTGCATACCGCTGTTCACAAGGGGCTCAAGTCGACCGGCCGCGACGATATCTGGACGTGGTACGACCCGGCAATTCGCGTGGCGAGCATTGGCGGCAGCGGCGGACTGGTCGACGTGCTGGGGCAGTGGACCTACACCGAGCCGTCTCCGCTACGGGTGGGGTACTTCGCCGATGAAGTCTTCGCGATGTCGGCTGCGTCGCCGCAGAAGCCAAAGGTGATGAAGATGACGCAGCTCTTCTGGTATCGGTCATCGAGCGCGCCGATCAAGACGGGGCCCGATGCCATCGGCAACCCGTTCGACGATCACGATCCGGATGCGGCGTATATCTCGATCTCGCCGATGCACCTGCGGCAGTCGTTCTGGACGAAGCTGTCGCGACCCGTCGCGGGCCTCATGTATCACGGCTGGTCATCGCTCGTCGAAACCGATGGCACCCACGCCTACAAGTTCACGCAGCCGGATACCCAGACCGAGTTCCGCCGATTGCACACGGAAGTGCTGCCGCGATTGGGGCCGACGCTCTTGCAAGTTCAGGACGACCCCACCGATGTCGCCTACCTCGATAGCTTCACGTCGCAGATGTTTGCCCGCCGGGGAAGCTATGGCTATTCGCATGACGAAGCGTTTCTGACGCTGCTGCATGCCCAGTTGCAGCCGCGAGTCATCTTCGAGGAAACGCTGCTCAAGGATGGTCTCGATGCGTACAAGGTTCTCGTGCTGGTCGATTGCGATGTCCTCACCCGATCGGTGGCGGACGCGATTCTGGCGTTTCAAAAGCGGGGCGGGATTATTATCGGCGATCCGAACCTGGTTCCCGCCATCAAGCCCGACATTGTGATTCCGCGATTCACGCGGACCCGAAAGGCAGCCGACGATAAGGCGACTCTGCTGGCCAACGCGGCGAAACTGCGAGTGGCCCTCGACCAGCGCTATTCGCGCGTCGTGGAAACGGGCAATGCCGAAATCATTCCGCGACGTCGCGTGTTCGAGACCAGCGACTATGTTTTCCTGGTGAACGACCATCGCGAAGCGGGAACCTATGTCGGGCAGCACGGTCTGGTGCAGGAAGTCGGGCTGCCGAGCGTGGGAACGGTTCATCTGCGTCGCGATGCGGGGCATGTCTATGACCTGCGGCGCGCGCGGTCGATCCCGGCGACCAGCGATGGCGGAATTCTGAAGTGGCCGGTCAATCTGGAACCGGGCGGCGGCGAGATTTACCTCGTGGCGTCGCGGCCCATCGAGCAAGTCCAGATTGATGCGGCCGATGTCGTGCGGCGGGGTGGCATGCTGCCGGTGACGGTTCGCGTTACCTCGCAAGACGGCGAGGTGGTCGATGCAGTCATTCCGGTGGAGGTCGAGATCCAGGATGCCCACGGGCGAATGGCCGAATTCAGCGGGTTCTATGGTGCGGCCGGAGGAGAACTGAAGTTGAACCTGCAGATTGCCGCGAACGACGTCCCCGGCGCGTGGACGATCAGCGTTCGCGAAGGAGCGACGGGACGGGAAAGCCGGCACGACTTCCGCGTCACGTCACCGGCAAACTAGCCGCGACCCAACGGGGAGCGCTGCCTTCGCTCGCCAAATTTCGCTTCAGCGCCCGAGGACCACGCGGCCCGTCGGACGAGGTGACTCGTCGCCGAAGCGGCAATCGATGGTCACGAATCCATCGTCGGTTGGGATGGCGTGCTCCTCGATGAGGCTCCGGCCTCGCTGGAGGCGGATGCGGGTTTCGTCATTGACCAGTCGTTCGACCCGGTCGAGCCAGCCGCGTGTGCGTTCGAAGACATCGAACGAGACGGTCATGGTCCACTCATTGACTCGTTGGCCCGGGGGAACCGCGCGACTGAACTCGGCGGCGAGTTCCAGTCCTTCGGCGAGCAGGGCCGGATGCGCGACGATTCGTGTCAGAACATCGTCGCCATGGGCATAGTACAATTCGACGAGTTCGCGACCGGCGGGGGTTTTCCCGAGCACCTGGTCGCGAAAGCTTCGTAGCGAAACGAGAACTTTGTCGGCCTGGCTAGCTTTGCCCAGTAACTTTCGGCCCCAATTCAGTCCGAGCCGTCGGCCCTGCTTCATCAGTCCCTCGACGAGACAGTCCGAGGGGGTGGCAGTGTCTCCGGTAATATACAGAGCCACGATGCCGTTGATGTCGTCGTTAAAGAGAAACGCCGTTCCGAAACCGGTGTACCGCGCGCCATAGAAGGGGTTCATGATCGCGTCGGGAGGCGGGTTCTCATGACCCAGGCCCAGAGCATGGCCCAGTTCATGGGCGCAGACTTCGAGGAAGTCGGTTCTGCCGCTGGCCCGGCCGATCGACCAGTTTTCTTCGTTGTCGAAATGCAGGTCGCCGGCAATTCCGCTCGTGAGTGACGTCGGATAGTAAGCGTGCGCCAGCGTTCCCGAGGGGCCGTCAAACATGTGATGTCCGAATCGCAGGTCGGGATGGCCGGCGGCATTGTAGGAAGCGTCGCTGACCGCGGGCCCGGAGTCATTCACTTCGACAAATTGCAGCGGAGCATGGCTCGCCCACAGGGCCAGGGCTTCCTCGACCGCGATTCGAAGCTGCGTCGTCGTCACGCCCCGCATGTTCCCGTCGAGCAGGTTACTGTAGCTGTAGCTGATGACGGCCGGCGTGCCGAGACCACCCGGTTGCGGCCACTTCCAGTTTGGGTTCTCGATGTTGAATTCGTTGGGTCTCGGGCCGTTGGGCGTGTCTTCGCCGTCCCACAGCGGACGGTAACCCGGCGCGTACATCGCGCACGCGATGGCATCGTCCCGATGAACGCACCCCGAAACGATCGACAAGGGAACAGCGGTCGATCCCACGGTCGCGGGAGGGCTGGGCGGATCGACGGCCAAGGGGCTCGACGCGGACGTCCAGTACATTCCAGCCGATAAGCCAACCGCCAGAATCGGGCCACAGGTTCCAGAGAATCGCGAAGCCATTGGAAACGGTCCATGTTTTGCCGAAGAAGCCCGGAATCTCGGCGGTGGCGAATCGTCAAAGACACAACAGCGTGAAAGATGCGGAACGGCGGAGTCGGTTGGTTCCAGAACTCGTCGTCCGGCAACTGGTACGACCGTACGGGCAACGCCCTGCCATCGTCAAGAAGTCTTGCCAAGCGGGCGACAAGTTCCGGCCTGTTGCCAAATAACTTTGTTCAGGTTTTCAGGGACTTCCTGTCGCCTGGGCCGTGCGACCCGTTTCCCGCAAAAATGCGAGCAGATCGGCGGCTTCCTCGGCCGTCAGATCGCGCAAGAGGCCGTCGGGCATCAGAGATTTGTTGCTCTCCGACGTCCCTTCGACGTCGTCTCGCGGAATGAATTCGTCGCGGCCATTGGAGTCTCGCAGGACGATTCCCCGGCCATCGTCACGGATCACCAACCCGGACAGGACGCGACCGGTCGATGTTTCCACGATTCGCGTTTTCCAGGCGGGTTCGATGACGCGCGAAGGGTCGATGAGACTTTCCAGAAGATGTTCGCGCGTTCGCTTGCCGACAATGGTCCGCAGGTCCGGACCCACGCTCGGCGATCCATCGAGCTTGTGGCAGTTCTTGCACTGCACGCCAGCGGTGCGCAGAATCAGCGTCTCGCCCCGAGCGGCCGAACCATCCAGAGATAGAATCCGCTCCGCGACGATTTGGCTACCCAGCGTCAGGCGTTGTCGCTCCGGTGGTTGATAGCCGGCGAAGAAGTCGCGAATGAGCGGCGACGGGTGTTCAGCCGCTTCCGCGAGCAGACGATCCCGGTCCGCCGTCGTGAGTTCACCCCGACCCAGCGCACGAGCCGTCCAGATCGCGGCGACGACCGAATCGAGTCCGATCGCCGGTTGTTGTTCGGGTGTTTCGGAGAGACCTCGGATCCAGGCGTCGATCCAGCCGAGCGCTTCTTCGTCGACCAGCTCCGCACCCAGATGCGGCATGCGGCCACGGCCGAACTTGGCCATTCGCACATACAGAATGCTTTGTTCCGGAACGCCGGGAACCACCAGTCGCGCGCCGGGAATGTCGAGCGTTCCCTGGCGGGCGGGTTCATCGAGCAATTTGGTGTCGGCATCGGACAGCTTGAGGAGGAGTTCAAAACTTCCCGCGCCGCCGCCGTTGAAGCGATGACAGTGGCTGCATTGCACATGCAGGTAACTGCGTGCGAGCGCGGAGGGCGAAGCTGAGTCGTCACCTCTGCGGGCCAGTTGCGGCAGTTTTTCGAGCGCTGGTTGTTCGAGTGGCTGGAGCGGTTGCTGGTCCTTGTCGACGCGCTGGTAGTAGCCGTGCTCTTCGAGCCAGGCCAGTTGATTGACGGCCGTGCCGTCCTTGTCTACCGGTCGATTCAATTGTTCCGGCGTGAAGGCCAGCGCCTGCTGGGCCCAGGGGCTATGGCACGACAGGCACTGCAATCGTCCTGCGAACGTCCAGCGCTGGTTCCGCTGACCTCCGGCTGCCATGGGATCGGCAACGGCGATGATGCGTTCGGATCCGTCGGCGGGGACGAGTTCCGCGTCGGTCTGGTCGTCGTTCCACGCGTAGCTGTAGGCCCGCCAGTTCACGCCGTCGAAGTGCAGGAGTTGTGTTTCGATTTTCTTTGCGGATGACGGTTCGCCGCGTGTCAATTCAAGCGACAGCGTCTTTACGAGCACGGTACCGGCCGGGTAGTCGTGCTGCCGCGTGAACATGCTGCCGGGAATCGGCCGATCCGCTGGATGCCAGACGATCGGCTCGGTTCCGGGGATGGCGATCCATCGCCGGGCCGTCGCGAAGTCGGACCATTGCGGCTGATTGACCTCGAAGGGGAGCACGCCTTCGGTTGGGATCTGTTGGGCCGTGTCGGCGAAGAGACCGGTTTCGCTCAGCCGGGTGGGGAAAGGAGGTCGGTTCTCATCAACTTGATTTCGCACAAGTTGGTGAATCACCCCCTGCCCATAGTCGGCCAGATAGAGTTCCCCCTGGTGGTCCTGTCCGAAGGCGACGATTTGCAATCCACTGTCGGCAATGTCACGCACGACCCCTTGCCCGCGTTCGTCTCGACGGACGCCCCAGACCCGCTTCGTCTCCCAGTCGCCAAACAGGTATTCGCCGCGCAGTTCGGGAAAGCGCTGGCCGCGATAGACGTAGCCCCCCGTGACGCTGGCGGAGATGGTATGGGGGAGCGCGACCAACGGCGGCTGCGCGGGGCTGGGGCCAGGATCCAGTCCCGGCAAAATTGGCTGCACGCCTTCGTAAGCGGCCCAGCCGAAGTTGGCTCCTTTGGTCACCACATGCACCAGTTCCCACTGGTCCCAGCCGACATCGCCCACCCACAGTTCGCCGTTCTCGCGATCGAATGTGATCTTCCAGGGGTTTCGCAGCCCATAAGCCCAGATTTCGGGCCGAACTCCCGGAATGTTGACGAAGGGGTTGTCGTCGGGGACTCGATAGGGGCGATCGGTGGTCGCATCTTTCACGTCGATCCGCAGCAAAGACGACAGCAAGTCGCTGCAATCCTGCCCGGTCTTGAGCTGATCGGGAGGGTTCGGCCCGGCTCCGTCGCCGGTGGTGATGTAGAGATAACCGTCCGGACCAAATTCGAGGCACCCGCCGTTGTGCCCCCCGGCCAGAAACGTCAGCAGGATCCGTTCCGATGCCGGGTCGATTGTCGGCGGGCTGGTGTCCGTCATCCGAAATCGCGATACGCGAGAACCTTCTTTGAGGACTTCGTCCGGCTTGCCGCGCAGGACATAGCAGAGGTAAACGAACCGGTTCGTCGCGAAGTCGGGGTCGAACGCGAGGCCATAGAGCGCTTCCACCGAATGTCCTTCCGGCAGCGCGATTGCCGCGCGCAGGTCGATGACGAGGTCTTTCGCCGCGACATCGGGCGTCATGGGGAACGACCACAACTGGCCCGCTTGCTCTCCCACGAGCATCCGGTCTTCACCGGGCATGACTGCGAGCAGCGTGGGGTGTTCAAACTTCACGCCTGGCCAGATCGGCTCGGTTCGATAGGGAAGGGGCGGTTCCGGGGTTCCGACCACGCGAGATGTTGTCCAGGCGGGACGCTCGGCCGCGAGGCCAGCAGCCGATGATCCCAGGCACATCACGACCAGCAGCAGGCGATGCATGGGCGAACACTCCGGACGATGTCGAGGTGATTGCCAGCCGGGAGACTCTCGCAACATGACCCGGCGGCTTCAACATCTTGACGTCTCCGGATGCGAACGTCATTGTCGAAAGCCTCGAAATCCCTTCTCGATCGTCGCCCAGGATACGCCGCCATGATCGCCTCTGTTCGTCTCTGGCTGGTTCTGACCATTGTCGGATCGCTTGCTCTCACAGCAACGGCTCAGGAAACGAAGCCGACCGCGAAGAAGCGGGCCCCCAATCCGACGCTGGCTCCAATCACCGATGACCCCGCGCTGCCGCGCGTGCTGTTGATCGGTGACTCGATCTCCATGGGCTACACGCTTCCCGTGCGGGAACTGCTCAGGGGGAAGGCGAACGTCCATCGCATTCCCACCAACGGCGGTCCGACAACGCGCGGCGTCGAGATGATCGACTCTTGGCTGGGGAATTCAAAGTGGGATGTCATTCACTTCAACTTCGGTCTGCACGACCTCAAGTACGTGCGGCCGGGGTCGACGGACCTCGCGACGCCCAACACCGACGGCAGCGTGCCGCAGGTTTCCTTGGCCGATTATGAAAAGAACCTGGAGACGATCGTCGCACGACTCGAAAAGACCGGCGCGAAGCTGATCTGGTGTACGACCACGCCCGTCCCGGAAGGCTCGAATGGCCGCGTCGGCGGAGATGAAGCTCCTTACAACGGGGCCGCCGCGAAAGTCATGAAGAAGCACAACGTCGCGATCAACGATCTGGGCGCGCATGCGGCGAAGAAGCTCGACGACGTGCAACTCCCCAAGAATGTCCACTTCTCGCCGGAGGGTTCGAAGTACCTTGCCGAAGCGGTCGCGGCTGCCATTCAGGAGGCGTTGCCGAAGAAGTAAAACTTCCAATCATGGCATCCCATTCACGGTGGCACGCCATGAGTCTTCGAGGGGCGTGGCGAATAGGCACATCCCACGCCCTTCCGCAAAGCCTTCAGGGCGTGCCACACGAATGTTCCGAACACGGCCCCAGCGCCAGCCGTGGCTTACGGTGTCCAGGGGATCCACCAGCACGACGGGTGCTGTTCCATGCCGATGTGCGGGTAGTATTCGCGTGCGGTCGGCGCGGCGATCAGAATGAGCGAGGTCTTCAATCCGGCGGCGGCGTGGGTCCGCGTGATGAGTTCCCGGCCGATCCCCTGCCGCTGATGATCTTCCGCCACGGCTAGATCGGACAGGTACGTGCAGAACTGATAGTCGGTGAGCGCGCGGGAGACGCCAATCAAGCGGCCCGCGTCATCGCGCGCGGTGGCGATGACGTCCGCCTCCCGCAACATGCCGGCGATGCGCTCGCGATCGTCGAGCGGTCTGCGTTCCCCGAGCGAACACCGGCGAAGGACATCGACGAAGTCTTCGACCGTGAGATCGGGTTCGAGCTGGTACGAAATGGCCATGTCTGATGGTTCCTGGCAAATCGGGCGGTATCGACGCAAATCCTGCGTTCGGATGCCGCTGGCGAGGTCGTGCGGTATCATAGCGGGCGGAAAGCGGAGAGCGGAAAGCCGAGAGCCGGACTGGAAATGGGCGCGGCTTTGAGAACAGCTTTTTGGACCTTGTGTGAGGATCATTGTTTCATGTCAGCGCAAAAGACCGCCGAGCAGTTAGGCATCACGTTCGCCAAGCAGGAACCAGGTTACCTCAACCTGTGCGCCAAGACGGGCAACCTGCTCATCACGTCCGGCCATGTCAGCGACATCAAGGGGAAGCTCGGCAAGGATCTGGTCGTCGACGACGGCTACAAGGCGGCCCGCGAATGTGCCGTCAAGATTCTGAAGTCGGTCTGGAACGCTCATGGCACGCTCGATGGTCTCCGCGTGATCAAGTTGCTCGGCTGCGTGAACTCGACGCTCGAATTCACGGACCAGCACCTCGTCATCAACGGCGCGTCGGACCTGCTGCACGAAATCTTCGGCAAGACGGGTGACGGCTACCATGCCCGCAGTGCAATTGGGTTCGCCCAGTTGCCGACCGGCGTTGCCGTCGAGGTCGAGGCGATCTTCGAGATCAAGTGATTTGCCATTTCCGTGATGAAGCGAGCTGACCGCAGAGGATGCGAAGTTCGCTGAGACCAGAGAGAGCTGCCGGATGAAGGGTTCGGTCGTGGAAAGTCTGCGGCAGTCTCTATTTTTCATCGTGGCGTCGGTGCTCTTTGCGAGCGCCTTAACCGCGGAGGACTGGCCGCAGTTTCGGGGGCCGCGCGGTGATGGAACGTGGCACGGTCCCGAACTTCCCGCAGCCTGGCCGGAATCGGGACTGAAGGTTCACTGGCGGAAGCCGATCGGCGGAGGTTATGCGGGAATCGCCGTCGTGGGCGACCGGCTTTACACGCTGGATCGTCAGACCGAACCGGTTGAACGCGAACGGGTTCTTTGTCTCAACACCGCCTCCGGCGAGATTGTCTGGCGGTATGAGGTTCCCGTTACCTATGGGAGCCTCGACTACGGGAATGGTCCTCGCTGCACGCCGACGGTGCATGAGGGCCGTGTCTATACTGTCGGGGCGCTCGGGCACGTTGCGTGCTTCGACGCGGCGACCGGGAAGGTCAACTGGACGAAGGATTATCGCGACGACTTCGGCGGGCGATTGCCGACCTGGGGCTACGCGGGTTCGACTGTCGTTCATCGCGATGTCGTCCTGTTAGCGCCCGGCGGTCCTGACGCGGGACTGGTGGCACTCGATCGTGTGACGGGCGAGGAACGGTGGCGATCATTATCCGACGAGGCCGGTTATTGCACGCCGCTGGTGGTGACGTTTCCAACAGGCGAGCGGATTTTCCATTGGACGCCGTCGCATATTCGAAGTGTTGACTTTGCGACCGGCAAACCGCTGTGGGGCATTCCGTACGAGATCACCTACGGCGTTTCGATCGCCAAGCCGATCTTTCAGGAGAACCTGCTGCTGGTCGCCGGCTACTGGCATGGGTCGAAAGCCATCCGGGTGAGCGCCGATAACCCTATGTCAGCGGAACTGGCGTGGGAGGAGAATCGCTACCTGCGGGGGCTGATGTCGCAGCCTCTTTATCGCGAGGGGTATGTCTATCTGCTCGACAAACAATTCGGCTTGACGTGTTTCGAGCTGGCGACGGGCAAGAAGCAATGGGACGACGGCAACACGGCGACGCCCCGTGACCGCAATCCGCAGCTTTCGCTGGTCTGGCTTGGCGAGACCGATCGGGCCCTGATTCTCAATGCGGACGGCGAACTCATCCTCGCCCGGTTGACTCCAGAGAAGTATGAGGAAATCTCGCGGGCTCCTTTGATCGGCTTCACCTGGGCACATCCCGCCTTCGCGGGGACGAGCGTCTATGCTCGTAGCGATACAGAGATTGTGGGGGCCAGCCTGGTCGGTGAGACCGACGCGAAATCTGGCGGAGAACGGTAGCGGTCGATTATGTGGATCAAAGTTTGTGGCATACGGGATGTCAATATCGCGCGCGTCGCCGCGCTCGCCGGCGCGGACGCCGTTGGCCTCAACTTTCATCCTCCGTCACCCCGGTTTGTCGATGAGCAAACGGCCAGTCAGATCGTCGCTGCTTTGCCGTCGCACGTTGAGTCGATTGGCGTGTTCGTCAATCGCACTGCTGATGACGTCGTGCGGATCGCCGAGACGGTGGGCCTCACCGGCGTGCAACTGCATGGCGATGAAACGCCCGACCTGGTCGCCGAGATTGCTCACCGCGTCGGCCCGCGGTTCGTCATTCGGGCATTTCGGGTCGACGAAACCGGCCTCGACGATGTCGCGCGAGAAATGGATGCGTTACGAAGTCTGCAAGTTGAGCTATTCGCCGCCCTCGTCGATGCGCGCGTGGCTGGAACATATGGCGGATCCGGCGTGAAGGCTCCATGGCACGTGCTGCGCCGCGACTGGCAATGCGAATGGCCGCCCTTGGTTCTGGCCGGCGGATTGACTCCCGAGAACGTGGCCGATGCGGTCGCCGAAGTCGGTCCCTGGGGAGTTGATGTCGCCGGCGGCGTGGAGTCGTCGCCGGGGGTGAAGGATGCCGCAAGGATTCAGACGTTTCTGGAACGGGCCAGAGCATGAAATCCGTGTGCCACGGCTCTGCGAGCCGTGTCTTGATGTGAAAAGCGCACGGCTCGCAGAGCCGTGGCACACGGGTTGAGAGCGATCCAGGGTTTACAGCACACAGGGAAGTCATATCATGACCGCGCCGCCACCACCGTTTGCCGGCATTGCGACGTTCCTGCGGTCACCGCATGTGCCGCGCCCTGAGTGTGCCGATGTGGCGATTCTGGGCGTGCCGTTCGATGCGTCAGTTTCTTATCGCAGTGGTTCGCGGTTTGGTCCGCGGGCAATTCGCGAGCAGTCGCTGCTCTTGTGGGGCTATAACAATGCTCTGAAAGTTGCCCCGGCCGAGCATCTGAAGATCGTGGATGCGGGCGACGTCGATGTGGTCCCGGTCGACATCGTGGAAACTCATCGCCGCGTGGCAGCCGAGGCTGCCGGCTGGGTCGGGGCAGGGGCCGCGGTGGTGGGACTCGGGGGCGAGCACTCAATCAGCCTGCCGCTGTTGCGTGCGTGCGCCAGCAAGCATGGACCCGTCGCCGTCGTTCACTTCGATGCGCATCCCGATACGTGGGATTATGAGTATCCCGGCTACCCTTACAGCCACGGCACGCCATTCATTCGGGCGATTGAAGAGAAGCTGATCGACACGGCGGCCTACGTGCAGATCGGCATTCGCGGACCGACGTATGGTCCCAGCGACTATGCCGACGCGCTCAAGCTCGGCTGCCGGATGATGACCCGCGACGAAGTCGCCGAGCGGGGAATCGCCGCGACGATCGCCGAAACCCGGCAACTCGTTGGCGACCGTCCCGTCTACATCACCTTCGATGTCGACGCGGTCGACCCCGCCTTCGCTCCGGGTACTGGCACGCCCGAAGTCGGCGGCTTCACCAGCCACGAAGCCCTGCAACTTTTGCGCGGCCTGGCGGGACTGAACCTTGTCGGAGCGGACGTTGTCGAAGTCGCCCCGGCCTATGACCACGCCCAGATCACGTCGATTCTGGCGGCGAATCTGGTCTTTGAGATGCTGTCGCTGTTGGCGGTGAGGTAGAGGAGATCGCCATGAAAGTGCTCCGGGAACGAGCCCCTTCCAATCATGCGGCGGCGAAAGGTATCAACGACCAGCAATGACGATTTCTGTCGACAATGCGCCGTTAGGTGAAGGCGGCGAATCGGGCGCCTCGAAGCTCGGCACGTTTCTCATTGTCGCCACTGCTGTCGTCTGTGTCGCATTTCTCTTCATCAGCATCTGGCCGGGTTGGCTGAACGACCTGATTGCCGTGGCATTGCTGTTGACGCTGGTGGCCTCTCCCTTCATGTTCGTGGCCTTCATCGTGGTCGGATTCGTTTGCTATCACCGCGGTTATTGGCCAACATGCCAATTCCCTGAAAAGCACGCGGCCATTGCCGTCATCCTGCTCGCTGCCACATTCGCGGCGCTCAAGTTCTACTTACCTCGGCGAATTGCCTTCGGACTCTGCCATTCGTCCTTTCAGGACATTGTCGACCGGGGCATAGTCAGCAACCCTGAATTCAACACGTGGATCGGCCCGTACTACGTGGATCAGTGTCTTGTTGACGATCAGGGTGGAATCTATTTCCGCGCCTACGCCAGTCGCGTAGGACTCGGCCCTGACATGATGTCCTACGGTTTCTGCCGAAATCCGAGCCAGGCAGGCTCACCCTTTGGAGCGGCCGGCTATCGAACATTCCCACTGAGTGCAGGCTGGTACTGGTTCCGTGCCTCGGACGACTGGTTTGCGAGGTGAGCCGGTCGTTGATTGGAGTCGATGTAAAGTCGAACTTCCGTGGGTGAAACCCTCAGTTGGCTACTGCGCCGCGGCCGTTTGCGTCGCCCGGGCGGCGGCTGCTTGCAGGAACTCGACCTTGCCCTTCAGGGCGGCGACGCGGTCGGTGCCGGCCTTGGCGGCGGCTTCGGTGTCTTGCAGTTGCTTCTGCTGTTCGGGGGTCAGCGTGGCGGCGGCGACGGCTTTTTCGGCGTTGGCCTTGGCAGCGACTTCCGCGTCCATCGCGGCCTTGAGAGCCGTGGCGGCGTCCGCAGCGGCCTTGTCGGCGGTGGCCTTCGCGGCGATGGCGGTATCGAGGGCCGCCTTGGCACCATTCGCGGCGACGGTTGACTGGCCGACGGCGGTGCTCTTGGTCTGAAGATCGGCGACGGCGGCCATCTTCTTCGTGAGGAGATCCGCCACGGCCTTGATGGCGTTCGTCGCCTGCACCGCGGCCTGATCGGCGGCCTGCCGCAAGGCGACGTCATCGGGCTTGGCTTCGGCTGCCTGGTTGGCGGTTGCGACGGCGGCCTCAGCCGTTTGCGCGGCCTTGGTCGCAGCGTCGAGTTGTGTGTTCAAGTCGGTCAGCCCCTTCGCGGCGGCGTCCTTCGCGGCAATCGCCTGCGTCTTCGCGGCATCAGCGGTCTGGTAGGCGGTCTCAGCCTTTTTCTGTTCGTCGGCTTTGCCGGTCACCACGGTATCGGCGGCGACTTTCGCCTTGGCAGCCGGGTCGACAGCGGCTAAGGCATTGGCGGCCTGCTTCATGGCGGCTTCCGCGGCGGCCTTGCGATCGGCGATCCCCTTCTGCAAGGCGGCGAGTTGATCCGCAGCTTGCTTGGCGGCGGCTTCCGCCTGGGCGAGTTCCTGCTGGGTGGTCTGAATGCGGCTGGCGAGCGACGGCGGATTGGTGACGAGTTTGCCAATCGCGGCTCCGTCGGCCGCGTTCCACAGATGCACATTTCCGGCGAGGTCACCGGCCAGGGCGCGATCGGTTTCGGAGCAAAAGGCGACTTTCATCCCCAGGTCGGGCAGGCCGCCAAAAGTTCGCACGGCGTCGCCATTGATCGTCCACAGTTTCGCCGAGTTGTCGCGACCCGTGGTGACCATGCGGGCATCGCGCGAGAAGTCAACGCCCCATGTTCCGCCGCCGTGCGCGCCGAACTGCTTGATCTGATTGCCGGAGTTCATGTCCCACAGGCGCACGGTCGTATCTTCGCTTGCGGAAGCCAGCACATTGGAATCGGGTCGCCAGGAGACGTCGGTGATCATGCCGGTATGGCCGGTCAGGTTGTAGAACTCGCGGCCCGTGCTCGCTTCCCAGACCATCAAGCCATTGCTCCGATCACCCGTCGCCAGCAGAACGCCGTCCGGGCTGAACTGCATCGCGGTCACCCAGTCGGTGTGCTTCTTCATTTCATAGAGCTGCTCGCCGGTCGCCACGTCAAAAATGCGAACAAGCTTTTTGGGACCGCCGAGCGCGACGAGTGAATGATCCGGGCTGACATCGGCCGCGAGGACCGCGTCATACTCCGAACCGATCTCCGCGGTTCGCGTGCCGGTCTTCACATCGAACAACACCACCCGGCCTGAATGCCCGCCACGGCCGCCCGCGGCCAGAAGCAGCGAACCATTGCGACTGAACCGCAGCACGTGCGGGGTGCCTTCCGGGAAGGGGAGGACGGCGACAAGCTCCATGGTTTGAGTGTTGTACAGGAGCACCTGTGTATGGCCCGAGACGGCCGCGAGCGTCGACCACGGGTTCACGGCGAGGGCCGTCACAGCGTTCGCGGAGGGAGACGTGATGATCGGGTCGAGCGGCAGGTTTTCGGGCATGGGGGGCGGACCAGCCGGGCGTTCGCTGGAAACGACGACCTTGGTCACCGCGTTCTTCTTGATCTTCGCGACGCTCCCCGAGTTCTCGAGCGCGCCCCCTTCGATCCACTTCTTGATGAGATTGAGCTGTTCGTCGGGCAGCTTGGGCTGACCCGGCGGCATGATGGGTTCCGACAGATGGGCGACCACGCGATAGAGCGTGCTTCCTTCCGCGTCGCCATCGGTCGCCACGACCGCTCCGGAGCCGCCTCCGAGCATCAGGGCGGTGAAGTTATCGACAACCAGGTCGCCCTTCTTGTCGTTCGCGTTGTGACACGAGCCGCACTTCTCGCGAAGCAGCGGCAGAACGTGATCGACGTAGGTGATCTTCATCTCCGCCTTGTCGGCGGGTTTGGCGTCCTCGGCCAGGACAGCCGCACCCGGAACGACGGCGAACAGACAGACGAAGATCTTTGTCAAAACCCGGTTGGCGTTTCGTGAACTATCAGAGTTTCCTCGCCGCGACCGTCGTCCAGAGGGTTTTGACACAAAATCAAAGGACCAGCGGAACATCGTCGGCATTTCAAAACCTTCCATCGGCGGGTTACGGCCAAAGGGCCGTTCGCGGGCGGATCACGGGCAGGGGGTGTCTGTCTCTATTCAAGATACACGGGTGGATGGCACTGATTTTGGCAGTGCCGTCTCGGACCCATCTACGTCACGAAAGGCACACTGGCGAAGCCAGTGGCACACGGGAAGCAAATCGTTAGTGGTTAAACAGGAACTCGCGGCTGTTCAGCAGGGCCCAGAAGACGTCTTCCAGACCTTCGCGAATCTTCGACTGATCGGCGAGCATCGGCTTCAGGGCCTCCATTTCTTCCGGCGTCGGCTTGCGGCTGAGGCACCGGACATAGAGTTGTTCGACAACCTGCTCCGGCGGCATCTGTTCCTTGAGGAGGTTGGCAACCACGCCCCCCTGACGGATCTTGTTATTCGAGGTGTCCCCGTTCAGCAGATGCAGGGCCTGCGACAGCGTCGGCTCCATCTTCACTTCGCAGGTGCAGGCCGTCAGCCGGCTGGCGCGGCCGAAAGTTTCCAGGAAGTAGTTCGACGTCGCGCCGTCGGCGATCTGAACCGCGCGGGCGCCCAGTGGCAAACCGCGGAACTTGTCCTTGGTCTCGGTGACCTGACTGATGACATCGAGCATTGACTCGGCCTTGATGCGGCGGAGCGTCTGTTTTGCAAAGTTGCGACTATCGAGTTCGTTCGAAGGATTGGTGACCGTCGATCGCTGGTAGGCTTCCGACAGGCAGATTTCGCGGACGAGCTTTTTGAAGTCGTAACCCGATTCGGTGAACTGCTTGGCGAGTTCCTTCAGCAGCGGATCGTTCGACGGGGGATTGCTGACGCGCACGTCATCGACGGGTTCAACGATTCCAATTCCGAAGAAGTGGTGCCAGATCCGGTTCACGAAATTCTGCGCGAAGTACGGGTTCTGCGGCGAAGCGAGCCAGTTGGCGAGGACTTCGCGGCGATCTTTCCCCTGCGTGTCGGCCGGGCCGCCCCCGAGGAAGACGGGAGCCATCACGCGATTGCCGACGGGGTGCCGGACGTCGCCGCCCCCCGAGTTGAACACGATCGTCTCGCGATAGTCTTCACCCTGCTTGCGACCAATCTGCGAGAAGAAGGCGGCGAAGCTGTAATAGTCGTCCTGCGTCCAGCGGTCGAACGGGTGGTTGTGGCACTGGGCACACTGGGTCTGCATCCCCATGAAGATCTGCGCGACGTTCTCGGAGACTTTCAGCGTGTCGCGTTCAATCTGGTAGAAGTTGGTCGCCGGCGATTTGAACGTACCGCCGTTCGCTCCCAGGATTGACCGGACCATCTGGTCGAGGGGGACGTTGTTTGAAATCTGGTCCGACAGCCAGGTGTAATACAGGACGATCGACTTGTACGACGTCTGGTTGCTCGAACGCATCATCATCCATTCGGCCCACTTCGAGACCCAGACCTCGGCGAACTCCTTGCGGCCGAGCAGGTCGTCAACCAGCTTCGCGCGCTTGTCGGCGTCCGTGCTGGTCATGTAAGCCGTGTATTCTTCGGCCGTCGGGAGCTGACCCACGAGGTCGATGTAGACGCGACGCAGGAAAATGTCATCCTCCGCGCGCGGCGACGGTTCCATGCGGAGTTTTTTGAGTTTCAGATTCACGAGGTCGTCAATGTAGTTGAGCGAAGGCATCGCGGGGTCTTGCCATTCGAGTCCCTTCGGCAGCACCACGAAGTGCGAACCGACGGTAAACGTGGCGAACCGCGCCATGATGAAAGCTTCGCCGCGCGCCCCGGCGGTAATGACCCCTTCGGGCGAGATCGCGGCAGAGGTTTCGTTGTTCGTCAGGAACAGCGTCAGTCCGGTGACATCGCGATCGCTGCCATCGGAATACTTGGCCAGTACGGTCACCTGCTGCGTGGCTCCTTCGCCATCCAGCACGCCGTCCGGCGGATAGAGCTCGAGACCGACGCACGTGGCCACGTCGGCGGGATCCTGCGGACAACCCTTGGTGATCCACTCGACCATCGTCTGGTTCAGTTCCGAGTCGGCTTCGAATCGCTTGCCCCCGGTATGCGGGACCACGCCGATCGATTTTTCAACGAGCAGGCTCGCTTCCGGCACGCCCAGATTGACGCGGCGTCCGGGGAATTCCCGCATGATCCGGTAGTGATCGCCATCGGGATCGAAGCCGAACAGCGACAGACGGAAGCCATCCTTGCCGCGAGCCGCGCCGTGGCAGCTGCCGGTATTGCAGTTGGACTTCATGAAGACCGGCATCACGTCGAGCTTGAAGCTGACGGGGCGATCCGTGGTCGCGGCCGCGACCGTCACCGGAACCGACAGCGACTTGCCGCCGAAATCGACCTTGATCTCGGTCTGTCCGTCGGCGACCGGATGAAATGTCAGGCCGTCGCGCCTGATGAGGGCCTGGTTGCCAATCGTGATCGTCGACTCGGCGGCGACGTCGCGAGTGATGCCGTCCGAATAGACGGCCTGCACGACCATCGATTGTCGATCCCGCGCGGTCTTCAGTTCAACCGTTGCGGGAAACACGCGCAGTTCGGTCAGCGTCGACTCGGCAAAGGCCGATCCAGCGGCCAATGTCACGGCAATCGCGACCAGATGAGGGGCCAACTTCATGACGACTTATCCTGTCCAAACGGAAGTTTCACGGTCTGGCTGACGGAGCAAAGGACGAACAGTATTTCCAATCGGAGCGATGCAAGGCATGAGTCTTCGGCGGCTACTGCCCACCCGGTGCTGCCGACTCCGCCGCCAGTTTCTCTTTCTGCTGCTGCCGGAGCATTTCGAGTCGGCTCAGCGGCTTGGCGACCGGAGCCGCTGGCGCGGCTGGCTTGGGAGCTTCCGCCACCGGCTGGGCATTTGGCTTCGGCGGCAGCGGCTTGTCCACCCGCAGTTGACCCGAGCCGAGGTTGTGGAGGATCGGTTCGCCGTCCTTCATGATGACAACCTGGCAGAACAGGTTCTTCGTCAATCCGGGGTTGGCGTCCGCTTCCGCCTTCACGGGGAACAGCAGCTCTTTCACTTCGGTGTTGATCGCCTTCTCTTCGGTGGTGACCTTATTGGGCAGCCCGACGAGCGTCACCTTGGCATCCCCCTCGAAGGGCTTGGCGACTTCAATCTGAATGGGAAGAACCGTTTCGGCACCGGTTTCGACAGCGGCGACCGAGGCGTAGTTGAACTTCAGGAAAGGTTCCGAGACCGTCAATTTCGCGAACGGAGAACCAACCACGATTCGACCGTTGCCGTAGGGAGCTTCCGCCCGAATGCACAGATCCCATTCTCCGGGCGGGGCATTGCCGGCGGCGTTCATCAGGATCAGCGCTTCCGTCTGCCCTTCGGCGATGGAGACCTCGCGGCTGGAGTTGACACCGGGCGGGTTCAGGCCCAAGTCGACCTTGATCGGAGCGGTGAACCCTTCATCGCGATGGGCAACCACCTTCAGGTGCATCTGGCCGTTCTGAACCAGCGGCACCTTGGGCTGGACGATCTCGACAGTGAAGGGTGCCTTTTCAACGACCCCGATAACGAGCCCCGGCAGCGGCTCGGTCCAGAACGGGCGATTGTTCTGTCCGCGAACGAGCGTGGCGTCCTGACGGATTTCACCGGTCGGCGGGTAGGGGTTATTGGCGTCGTCCAACTTGGCGAAGAGCTTGCTCAGCTTCGCGGAGAGGGGAGCTTCAGGCGAGGCCAGAAGCGTCACCTGAGTGGTGTTCTGGTTGTCCTGCATTCCCGGGGCTTCCACGGTCACGCCTTCCGGCAAATTCTCGCCGAGGAAGGTCAACCGTCCACCAAAATCGCGGCGGGTCGCGGTGACGACGAGCGGAGCGCGATTGCCCTGAGCCACCACGAGGCGATGTTCGACAAATTGCGTGATTTCGTTGACGCTGGCTTCGAGTGTGGGGGTTACCGGTTCGAATTCCACGCGGTAATGGAAAGCGTCGCCGCCGCGGCCCAGGTGATCCTTGATGTGCAGGAAGTAGTCGCCATCCGCGGGAATGGTCAGCCGCAACGCGCTGTCGGGCGTTCCATTGGCGTCGTCATTGGCGGCCACGTTTCCGCCTCCGGCATTCTGAATGTACAGCACCGGGTCGATTTCGCTGCGAAGTTGCCGACCGAAGACCTTCACATCGAAGACCTGGCCCTTGGTGGCGGTGAACTTGAAATAATCCTGATCGGCGGCAGTGCGGATGACACCGTTCGCGGCGCCCGGGAGCGTCATGGGCGTCGCCGTCTCGCGCGTTTCGTTGGCTTCTTCCAGCGGTTCGACGAAATTGTCGAGCGGAGAAATTCGGAAAATGTTGCCAGACGGGGCGATTCCCAACTCGTCCTGCGCGAAGACTGCGAAGTCCCGTTCCGCCCAGGTGCTGGGAATGGTGACATCGTTCGTCAACGGGCCGCGCGCGTCGCCCAGGTAGGTGACCTTCAAGGTTTCGCCCGGCTTGCCGCCGGAGGGGATGATCGCCAGCGGACGCGGGAAATTCCCCACGTGCAGCCGATAGTGGCAGTTGCCGTTGCCGCCGTAGGAGCTTTCACGAACCTGGACGATGTACTTGCCATCGGCAGGAGCCAGAATGCTGGCGACTCCATCCTGCCAGACGAGCGCGGCGTCATCGCTGGAGGCGAGTTCGAAGCGCTGTTCGTTCAGGATGGCCACGTAGGGATCGAACATGAAGTCGGCCAGGCGAATTCCTTCGACTTCCACCGAAATCCGTTCGCCCTGCTTGGCATCGATGACGAACAGATCCTGGTCTTCGCTGGTGATGACCCCTTCAATCGTCACGTTCTTTTCGATTGCCTGGGGAGCGGTGAATTCGTTATTCGGCTCGACTTCGGCGACGTTGGGCATCACGCCGACGCGGAAGTTCTGAAGTTCCGACAGGCCGGTCTTCGTCCGGACGCGGACGTATTTGGTTCCGGGATAGCAGTCGGCCGCGATCTTAAGTTTGGCCTTCACCTGCTTGGCATCGACGACCGTCAGCTCGGCGACTTCGATCCCCGGTTGGTAGAAGACGAGTTCCTGCGCGTCGTCCAGGCGGTCGCCCACGAGGAGGACTTCCACTTCGGTGCCTCGCTGGGCACCGCGCGGCGTCACTTTCGCGAGGGTGGGATTGGCAGCCTCGGCCATGCCGCCGGCCAGCAGCACCAGAGCGACGATCGCGCTCCCCACCGGGGATTTGCTCAAACACGTCATGGCGAAGGTTCCGTCAGTTTCGGGAGTTGTTCGGGCGTCCCTGCCGGTGTCCGGCTTCCCGCTGCTCATCGTGAGCCGCTCGGGGAATTCTCGGACACCTCAACCAACGGCTCCGTCCATGGAACCGAGTTCAACCGGGCAAATCTCATTGTGCCGCGTGCAGGACAATTCGGGAGGGCACCGCTCCCATTTGAGACATCTGCAGATTTTGGACTGTGAATCGTGGTCGGATGAAACCGGGTGGGGCAATCGGCGGGTCAGGATGCGGGGGCAAGTCGGTCGGGGGACTCGGGCAACCGTCGATCATCCACTCGGTCACATCGTCGTAAATACGTGTCAATCACATGACCTCAAGAGACATTCCGATGCTATTCGACAGAATCCGCTGATGGTGATTCGTCACTCTCCTCGGCCGTTTCGTCTCGATTGCGTTGGGCATCGGCTTCAACGGTCTCGATGATCGCTTTCGCGGCATCGACGAACTCTTCTGGCACCATGATACGCGGAGCTGTCGACCAGCCTAGCGGGATATCCCCGAGTGCGTTCTGGAGTAATTCACCCGAGACGACCGCGGGAATGTCTGCGGACTCGAGCGCGGACTGCATCAACTTTGCGTCGAGCACGCTGGCAGCCCGGTAGACCTCCGTCAGCGACCCCGTGCTCATGATTCCTCTCCACATACGAGCAAACCCACCTCGCGATTTGGCGAGAGGTGGGTTTGCCCAGTCTCAGTTGCCGGACTAGGCCAGCATTTCCTTGACGACTTTACCGCCATCGACGATTTCGATCGGGCGGTCGCCGGGGGCCATCAGTTCCTTGTCGGCGACGATTCCCATGCAGTGGTAGACCGTCGTGAACAGGTCTTCCGGCCCGACCGGGTTCATATCGGGTTCGGTCGCGGTGGCGTCCGAAGTGCCGTAGATCGTGCCGCCCTTGATCCCACCCCCAGCCAGGGCGACGCTGAAGACCTTGGGCCAGTGGTCGCGGCCGGCGGTCGCGTTGATCTTCGGCGTGCGGCCGAATTCCGACGACACCATGACCAGCGTTTCACCGAGCAGGCCAGTGCGGTCAAGGTCGGCGATCAGTGTCGAGAACGCCTGGTCGAACTCGGGCATCTGGTTCTTGAAGCCGCGAACGATCTGGTTGTGCATGTCCCAGCCGCCGAACGTCAGATTGACCAGACGCACGCCGGACTGAACCAGACGACGGGCCAGCAGCATGCGAGCACCGGCGGTGCCGCGACCGTATTCATTGCGAACGGCTTCCGGCTCCTGGTTGATGTCGAACGCCGCACGGGCTTCCGGCGAACTGATGAGCGAATAGGCACGGTCGTAGAACGTGTCCATTGCCGTCAGGTCGTCGGACTTTTCCTTCTTCTGGAAGTAGGCGTTGACCGCTTCCAGAGCACTACGACGCGTGGCGAACCGGCTGTCGTCGATACCGTTCGGCAGATCGAGATCGCGGACCTTGAAGCCGTTCGACGCGGGGTCGCTGCCAAGGGCAAACGGCGCGAATGCCGAACTGAGGTAGCCGCTGCCGGCGAATTCGTTCGGAACGTTCGGGATGCAGACATACGGCGGCAGGTTCTTGCGGGGGCCGTACTCGTGGCTGACGACCGAGCCAATGCTCGGGTATTGCAGGGCCGGGCTGGGGCGATAGCCCGTGAACATGTTGTGCGTGCCGCGTTCGTGGGCCGCTTCGCCGTGCGTCATCGAGCGAATCACGCAGAGCTTGTCGGCAACCTGAGCGGTTTTGGCGAGGGTTTCGCCGAACTGCTCGCCACTGATCTTGGTGGCGACCTGGCCCATTTCGCCGCGGTATTCAATCGGAGCGTAGGGCTTCGGGTCGAACGATTCCTGATGGGCCATGCCGCCCGGCAGGTAAATGTGGATGACCGACTTCGCGGTCCCCTCGAAATTTTCGTAATGCTTCAGGTCGGCATGGGCCTGACGACGCAACAGGTCGGGCAGGGTGAGAGATGTTCCCGCGAGGAAGCCAACAGACAGAAATCCGCGACGGCTCAACCGCTTGAAATGCTCGGGAGCACAAGAACCAATGACATCCGCCATGTTTGAAACTCCAGTTCAGATGGAGACCGTCCGAGATACGGGACCGGCCGAGACCCTGTTTTAAAGGCTGCCCGACACCACTCTGTCGAGACCTGCACGACTCTCTTGAAATCCCCGTGAACGGCTGGCCAGAAGTGAAGTTTAAGGTCTCCACCCCAGGCCTGCCGTCGAAATACTCTCAGGAACGCGACTCACAACCCGGAGTCGGATTCATCACACCGAACGCCTGGCCAGACATCTGATGCCGGGCCGCCCTCGACCACCTGGGCGGAACGTGCCCCGTCCGAAGTAGTCTGCTCGTTAACCATTCAACCTGCCGAGACCTTCGCGGAAAACAGCGAAAAAATCTCAAGAAACTGTCGGAAACGACAGTTTGGCTAAAGTCGGGCGCGGAGTCAGGATGGGAGTTTTGGGTGGTGAACACCCTGCGGACGACCGGACCGGAATCGATCGCGTTCAAATCCG
This sequence comes from Planctomycetaceae bacterium, assembly GCA_019636285.1. Classification (GTDB taxonomy): domain Bacteria; phylum Planctomycetota; class Planctomycetia; order Planctomycetales; family Planctomycetaceae; genus JAHBXV01. Next base: position 17,592 of record JAHBXV010000031.1, on the reverse strand, counting down.
CTAAAACGTCGGCAGGCAATCTCAATGCGCAGGAGATCGCTGATGCGACGAGTTTAGCGATTCGCGGGGGCGACAGTCAAGTGTTTGCCCCGTAGCGAGGGTTTCGGCTCAAGTTCTCTGGAGCGAATGCCCCACTCGTCGGTGGAGCGGCCGAGGTGTATGGTCCGATGCCGTGATCGGTGAGGAGGGTGTCGATGGGCAAGGAATTTGGTTCTCACGGAGTCACGAAGGCACGGAGAAATCTTCAAGGATGGATTCCGTCCGACCTCCAAACCTCGTTCTTATCGTTCTCAGTGTCTTTGTGCCTTGGTGAGAGACCCTTCCTGCCAATCGAACGAGGCAGGTCCTGGTCGCGGGCGGTCAAGCGGCCACGCGATCTATGTGTCCCTTCCTGAGGTCGGGAAACAGCACGTCACGTCAAGACGGCCCGCGACGCGCGGGTGGCATCGTTGGCAATCCGACAGTAGAACACGTGGGACGAATCGCCAGTGCGCTTTTCGAGGCCACTCGCGAATTTCATGGCTTGTCCCGGTAGCCGCCTGCTGACCCTCATGGATTGACGACATGGCCGATGCGGAGAACCCTCGTCCCGGACAGCCTCCTGTGGGGGATAGCCCCGATGATGTCGTGACGATCGGAACCGACCGGGGCTGGAATACCGAAGACTGGTGGGCCAACTTCGTCGGCTTGTTCGTCCTGTTAGGGGTTCTCGCTGTCACGCTCGCCTATCAGCCATCGGATCTCTCCGAACGGCAGGCGGCCTATGAAGCGGCGAAGACCGAATACGCGGCGCTTCTCGCGGCAAAGGCCGATGACAAGACGCTCGAATCGGCCAATGAGAAGGTCGTCAAGGCCCAGGCTGCCCTCGCGGTGAATCCGCTGCAAAGCTACCTGGCGAAACCGGGCGGATGGACGTCGAACCCGGCGGATGCGTTCGTCGGCAAGAAGAAAGAATCGCTGATCGTCCCGATCGTGCGGGTCTTTCTCGTGACGTTCGCCTTGTTTGGAGTGGCGGTCTGGAATCTGGGAGGCACGTCCAGCACGCGTGGATTTCCGGCGGCGTATCTCGTGGTGTTCCTGCTGGCGACGATCGCTTACGTCGCGTCGGGGCAGGTCGTCATCAACAACCTGGGCTTGGAATATGCCCTATGGGCGCTGCTCGGCGGGTTGCTCATCAGCAATACGATCGGCACGCCCGTATTTCTGAAACCCGCGCTACGGACGGAACTCTACATCAAGGCCGGCCTGGTGCTCTACGGGGCAGAGGTTCTGCTCGACAAACTGGTCGCGCTCGGCATGCCCGGGATCTTTATTGCCTGGGTCGTCACGCCCATTGTTCTGGTCAGCACATACATCTTCGGCCAGCGGGTTCTGAAGATCCCGTCGCGGTCGCTCAACATGGTGATCTGTGCCGATATGTCCGTCTGTGGCGTCTCGGCGGCCATCGCGACGGCGGCCGCCTGCCGAGCGAAGAAAGAAGAACTGTCGCTCGCCATTAGCCTGTCGCTGGGGTTCACGGTCATCATGATGATCGCGTTGCCTGCGTTCATAAAGGCGGTCGGCATCGACCCGGTTCTCGGTGGGGCGTGGATCGGCGGGACGATCGATTCGACGGGAGCGGTCGCCGCCGCGGGAGCCGCGCTGGGACCGGCGGGCGAACTGACGGCGACGATGATTAAGACGATTCAGAACATTCTGATCGGCGTGATCGCGTTCAGCGTGGCTGTGTACTGGGTCACCTGTGTCGAGCGCCGTCCTGGCGACAAGTTTCCGTCGCTGTGGGAAATCTGGCGGCGATTCCCGAAGTTTGTTCTCGGATTTCTGCTGGCTTCGCTGCTGTTCACCTGGCTGACTTCGACGGGGCCGACGGGTGAAGCAACTACTGCGGCGATCTCGAAGACTTCCGGCCAACTGCGCGGCTGGTGTTTTTGCCTCGCATTCGTGAGCATTGGCTTGGAGTCGAATTTCCGCGAATTGTCGAAACAACTCGTGGGGGGTAAGCCATTGGTCCTGTATGTGTGCGGTCAGGCGCTCAACGTTCTGCTGACGTTCCTGATGGCCTGGCTGATGTTCACGAAGGTGTTCCCCGATGCAGCCGCCGCATTGCGATAATCCCGGCGGGTGGCTCGCGCTCTGCGGGATCTGCACGGCCGCCATTTTCTTGTGGGGATTGGTCCTCCCGTGGGTCGCGACGTGGCCGAGCATGGCGGCCCGCATCGAACGGAACGCCGCGCGCGGCATCGACCCCTCCGCGAAGTTCTATTCCGAACTCGAGAGCTTCTCATCGCGCGAAGCGGAATTTCGCGGTCGGGAATCGTCGCGGTTCGTGATTACGCGATAAATTTCGAGTTGTGTCCGCTCAAAGAGCACCACAGACTGGTTTGGCTCCGAAGTGCTTCGTCCGTTTCTCCGATCCTGTCAGGGACTTGCGTCATGAGGTTGTGTCTGGCCGTCTTCGCCTTGGCGATGGGATGTTGCATGCTTGAGGCGGCGGATACTCCGCGTGCGGTGACCGATCCACGAGACGCCGATGCCGACTATGCGATTCAGGGCGAATACTACGGCTGTGCGGTTTGGAAGGGCTGTACGCGCCCGTGCGGACTGCAGCTAGCCGCCCAGGGGAGTGGCGCCTTTCGCGGCAACTTCTATCCCGGCGGGCTTCCGGGCTGGGGCTATTACGGTAGCGAGAAGGTCGCCGTCCAGGGTGGGCGGCTCTCGTCCGATCCGGCCGCCGCCATCGAATTGACCGGCGACGAACTGCGGGTCTCGATTCCTGCCGCCGGCCGGGCCGATCTCTACGACTTCGAAGGCACGAAGCTGGGCGAACTCATCCTCGTGACACGGCAGAGCCCCACGATGGGAGCCGTGCCACCGCAGGGAGCCACTGTGCTCTTCAACGGGACGGACACCGGGGCGCTCGGCAACCTGAAGATTTCGCCCGAGGGCTGGATGGAAGTGGGCGCCGAAACGAAAGGGGCCTGGCAGGACTTCTGGATGCATGCCGAGTTCAAGACGCCGTATATGCCGGCCTTCTCGGATCAGAAACGCGGCAACAGCGGCTTCTACCTGCACCGCCGCTATGAGGTACAGGTGCTCGACAGCTTCGCGCTCGACCCAGTCTTCAATGGCTCGGCCGCCCTGTATCGCTTTAAGGCTCCCGACTTCAACATGGCGCTGCCGCCGCTCACGTGGCAGACCTACGACATTCAGTTCACCGCGCCGCGCTTCGCGGAAGACGGAACGACCCGGTTGAGCAAAGGCCGCATTACGGTGTGGCACAACGGCGTGGTGGTGCAGAACAATGTGGAACTTGAGAACAAGACCGGCGGCGGCAAGCAGGAAGGCCCCGACGCCCTGCCAATCCTCTTTCAGAACCACAGCGACCCCGTCCAGTTCCGCAACATCTGGCTGGTCGACCAGACGCCGACCAAATCGGCAGCCGCCTCGACTCTGGTCGCGGGATCGCAGCAGCCGATGTCGCATCGGGAATGGCGCCGCTGGAAACGCGGCAAAAACTGAGTGTTTCACTCGCCGGGATTTTTCACAGGAAGAGCCGACGGTTCAGCCGTCGGCTCTTTTCTTTTACCTCGCGCCACGACGAGATCGGATCGTGAGCCGAGTCGAGAAGTTCGAGTTCAAATGGAATTGGGGACGGCGCGTTAGCAGAAATGTTTCGGTTAACGTGGCAGCGGCCAAGAACGGTTACTTCAAGTTGGACGCCGCCCGCCGATCACGTTCAACCGTTTTTTCTGTTCCCGATTCGGTGTCCGGTTCCAAATCCTCGTACATAAGATTAATCAACCGCTTCGCATCGTTAAAGCGGTATCCACCATCGTGATTGTCGATGATGCATTGCAAGTTGCCCTGCAAAACTGGTTCTTGATCGTGTTCTTCTGCGGCGGCAGCATAGATGTATCGAATTTCGTTTGGTTGCATTTCAGTGGTCAGTAACGCCAGCGCGATCTCCCGCCCCGCTGCCACGTCGCGTGCTCCCGATTGATACCCCTTGGTTGTTACCACGATCCCCTTGTGCGCACCAATGTCATCTAGCTTGGAATGGAACTCCTCTACATCGCCCACCTCAACCGTGTTCGAGTAGTGTTTACATTCAACAAGCACGAGGATTCTTGCGCCGCCCACGAATGTAAATTCGAACGACACATCGACGACAATCGTTCGCCCTGAAACTTTCCCTGTGTAGGGATGCTTGTGACGCACGTTCACACCGCCGCGCGAAAGTTCCTGCATTACGCGCTGGGTGAAGAGTTCATAATCGTCGGATGCCTGCGTCAAAGCCAATCCTCCGGAACAGAAGAGGTGTTCGACCGCCGAAGTGCGGTAGATTTCTGCCGCACTTCGGCGGTGTAGTATGGACTGGTGAAATTTGATTTGTCAAACTGCGAAACGAGTTGTGACGGAGCGCTGCCCGGAGTTCCTGGCTACACCGCACAAGGCTCCCGTGGCGTGGTGGCTCGGTTGAATGGTCCTCATCGAGGGTGCCACGGCTCTGCGAGCCGTGCCGGTGTGCGTAGCGGCCTCATGAGAGATTGGCCGGGTCAACTCTGAGCGGCACGTCCGTGGCTTCCTTATGGGCGAGCGCACTCGACGACCGCTCATCTTTTGGCCGCTCGACGAGCGTCGCACCGGATTGGCTTGCATGGAATCGATGACCTTCTGGATCGTTCTCGACTGCCAAGGAATGGCATTATCTTCGCCCGCCGGTTGCCAACGCCTTTCGGCACGGCTCGCAGAGCCGCGGCACCCAAAGATAAACTCATTCAACCCGGCCACCCCGCCCCTACTTTAGATCAGTCTTTCTTTGCAGGCTTCTTGAAGACGAGCCCCCACAGGAAGTTGCCAGCCAACGCGCCGCCGATCAATGCGAAGATGACAAGCTTGTACGGCCCTCGGCCACTGTTGGTAGTGTCAAGAGTCGAGAACACGATAGCGGCAGCAATACCACCGCAGGCCAACGCCCCGATGAGGCCACCAAGGTTCAGGTCGATGTTATTCAATGTAGATTTCCTTTGAGCAGCAAAACGAGCGAGCTAACCTGCCGGCGGCCAGGAACTGTTGATGCCAGGTCCAACGAGATCCGCCGCTCGGATTGACTGGCTTGTTCGGCGCGGCACTGGACAGAGTTCAAGGTAACTTTATATCAGTGAACTGGAATTCCATTTCATGTGACTTGGTTGGTTCTGCGATCACGATTCCGAGAAATGTATCTTTAGTTTGATCGCCCGAGTACGTCTTGGTCAACATATCTCCATTTTGGCTCTCTGCTGTGATTGGAACGGTGCGTCGCGAATTGGTCACCAAGCCCCACCACATCAGTCGCTCATGAGCGGGCGGAACTTGCAACTTCAGTTCAGTATCTCCGTCGAAAATTTCGATGTCGGCCTCAATTTTAAAATCTTTCAACTTTGGATCTTCGAGGACTTTCTTTTTGATTGCTGCCAAGTCTTTGAAGTCAATGCGAGCGGCAGTTACTTCCGAGACCACAGCCTTCCCTTTGATCGATCTTATCGTGGTCGCTTCTCGAGCCGGAGCATCGAGAAGGAGATTAACGACAGGGCCATTCTTGTCTCCTTGGGACTTGAACTCGTTGCCGCGAAAGTTCTTTTTTAGGAATGGAAGGGAATCGAGTCGCTGCTTGGTTGTCAGCAACTTGCCGGTATTGTCGCGGATAGGGTCGAGTTCGACGATCTGCAATAGAATTCGCTCTGGCGGTTCGCCTTTCCACGCCAGCCACAACGAGACGGTCATGTTCGTTAAGTCCGCATGTTTGGCTTGCCTTGCAACTCGTTCACGCGATATTCGAATTGCCTCGATCTCGACGTTTCCACTGTTCGCAATCGCGGGAAGATACTCCGCTTCGTCATTGGCGTCAGCGCCGCAAACTGTTACAGCGGGGACAAGGTGAAGAACAAATACACCGACGAGAACAAACCGTCGCATCAAACATTCACCCTGGGTTGTGAGAATGAGACTGTGGTTTACAGGTAACATTCAAGGCTCCCGCCTTACAGGTATTCGACCGCCGTAGTGCGGTAGACTTCCACCGCACTTCGGCGGTGTAGTATGGACTGGTGAAATTTGATTTGTCAAACTGCGAAACGAGTTACGACGGATCGCTATCCGGAGATCCTTGGCGGGGTGGCTCGGTGGAGTGGTCCTCATCGAGGGTGCCACGGCTCTGCGAGCCGTGTGTATTTATCGGTTTTTGACCAAGCATCACGGCTCGCAGAGCCGTGGCACCCAACGACAAACTCATTCAACTCGGCCGCCCCGCCAAAAACCGAGCGTTTCACCCGCCGGGTTTTTCACAGAAAGAGCCGATGGTTCAGCCGTCGGCTCTTTTCTTTTGGCGCGGGGCGCGATGAGATCATGGGGTGAACGTGAAAAACCCCGCGATAAGGACACCCGATGTCTCAACGATTGTGGATTCCGCTCGCGATTGGTCTGGTCTGCGTTTCGGGCCTTGTGGGACGGGCTGAAGAGCCGTCCCGCCGCTGGCTCTATCTGCAAACGAACCTCCAGGTAGAAGACAACCTAACCAAGGCCGAGGCGCTCGCGCGGCGAGCGAAGGCCGCGGGCTACAACGCGGTGGTTCTGGCCGACTATAAGCTCAATATTCTCGAACGGGTTCCACAGCACTATTTTCGGCATGCCGAGCGATTCAAGGAGACGTGTCAGGAACTCGGCCTGGAGATCATTCCAACCGTTTGCCCCATCGGCTACAGCGATGGCCTGCTGGCTCACAATCCGAATCTGGTGGAGGGAATCCCGGTTCGGAACGCCGAGTTCGTCGTTCGCGATGGCTTCGCCCTGCTGGCGTCGAAACGAAAGAATCTACTCCCGGGCGGGGATTTTGAAGACTTCAAGGACGCCGCTGCCGTAGGCTGGGGGCACCAGGACTTTCCCGGCGACGCCAGCCAGGCGGATCGGGAGGTCAAACATTCCGGCAGTGCCTCGCTCCGGTTCGAGAATTTGTCCGGTAGGAACGGGCGCGTCAGCCGGAGAATCTCCGTCAATCCGTGGCAACTGCTGCACGCAAGCGTCTGGCTGAAGACCGACCAGTTCGCCGGCGCGAACAACCTGCGAATGTTTGCGATCGGCTCGGATGGCCGTGTTCTGTCGCACTCCAACCTGGGAGCCAAATCGACGCAGGATTGGACGCAGCATCATGTGATGCTCAACACGCTGGAGAACGACCAGATCACGTTTTATGTCGGTAGCTGGGGAGGGACCAGCGGGCGCTTCTGGATGGACGAAGTCCGGCTCGAAGAGGCGGCGTTCGTGAATCTCGTGCGCCGCGAAGCCTGCCCGCTCGTCGTTCGCACGTCGGATGGCCGCGAGCTGAAAGAGGGCGTTGACTTCGACGCACTTGTCGATCACCAACTCGGAAATGTCCCTTATCCTGGCAGCTTCGACGTCTTTCATGAACCGCCCGAACTGCGGTTGTTGCCCGCGTCCAAATTGAAGAACGGCGATCGCCTGACGGTCAGTTACTTTCACGCGGTCACCATCTATAACAATCAGGTGACCTGCTGCCTGGGCGATCCAGAAGTCTTTCAGGTGTTGGAACGGCAGACCCGACGAGTCGAAAAGCTCTTTCAGCCGAAGACATATTTCCTCTCGCACGATGAAATTCGCGTCGCCGACTGGTGCCCGGCCTGCCATCGCGAGGGCCAATCGGCGGGGGAACTTCTGGCTGAAAACATGCGGCGTTGCGTCAGCGTGATTCGCGGCATCAATCCCACGGCCCACTTGTGCGTCTGGTCGGACATGTTCGATCCGCACCACAACGCGCGGAACCAGTTCTACCTGGTTCAAGGCGATCTGGCCGGTTCGTGGGAAGGGCTTCCGCGAGACATGATTGTCGTCAACTGGAACCACGGCCAGGCCGAGAAAAGTCTGCCATTCTTCGGCGAACGGGGGCACGACCAAGTCCTTGCCGGGTACTACGACAGTAACCCGGCGGCAATTCGCGACTGGCTGGAAGCCGGAACCCGTACCCGGGGCGTCAACGGCGCGATGTACACCACCTGGACCGACAACTTCGACCACATCGAGGCGTTCGCCAAGGCGGCGTGGGGGCGATGAACGGTTGATCGATCAGCGTCCCAAAAGCCGCACTTCGCTCCGGGGGGGCTTATCTGACGGGTAAAGCCGCTTCGTTTTCGTCTCCGCCGTGTATGGGGACTTGCGAATCGACGCTGCGGCTTGCGATGTAGCTCGACGCGAATACGGTGAGGAGCCCTCCTGTTTTTCGGCAAGCGAGAGCACGAAGACGTGCTCTCGGCCAGGCAACCGTCGGCGACATTCGTGTTGACAGGTCAGACGACGCCAGCCTACTATCCGGCTTATCCCATGGAGGGGGATACCGCGAGGCGAAGAATCGCCCGCTTTCGACGACGCTCAGGGAGGAGGGGGCCGTGAAAGTCGTGTTGCTGGCCGGCGGCCTCGGCACTCGATTTGCCGAGGAAACGTCAGTTCGACCCAAGCCGATGATTGAAATCGGCGGCGTGCCGATTCTCCTGCACATTATGGCGATTTACGCCGCCCAAGGATTCCGCGAGTTCGTGATCGCGTGCGGTTATCGCGGCGATTACATCAAGGAATACTTCTCCAACTTCGACTGCAAGCACAGCGACTGGAAGATCAACTTACAGTCGGGCGTGTCGAAACGCCTCAGCATGTCGGTCCCCGACTGGGACATCTGGGTCGTAGACACTGGCATTCACTCAATGACCGGCGGTCGCATTCGGCGTCTGCGCACGATTCTTGGTGACGAGCCGTTCCTGGTGACTTACGGCGACGGCGTGGCTGATGTTGACCTCTCGGCGCTCTTGGATCTGCATCGACGAGAAAGGCGGGCCGCGACGCTGACCGCCGTCCGTCCACCGGCGCGGTTCGGTTGCCTACAGCTGACAGGCGACCAGATCGAGCGCTTCGAAGAGAAGCCGCAGAATTCTGAAGGCTGGGTCAACGGCGGATTTTTTGTGTTCGAGCCAGAAGTGTTCGACTACCTGTCGGGGGACGAGACGGTTCTGGAGCGCGAACCGCTGGAGCGTCTGGCCGCCGACGGACAGCTGTCGGCCTACCGGCACGAGGGTTTCTGGCACCCGATGGATACTCTCCGCGACAAGCGTCTGCTTGAAGGACTTTGGGAAGGCGGCGCGGCCCCCTGGAAAATCTGGAGTGGAAGCAATGACGGTGGTCAGTTCTTTGGAGGGCCGGCGAGTCCTGGTGACGGGTGTTACCGGATTCAAGGGACGATGGCTCGCCGCGTGGCTTAAGCAACTTGGGGCGGTTGTTTCCGGCTTCGGACTGGCGCCTGAGTCTCCCGAAGGTGAAGCATTTTGGCGGCAGGTTTCCGCCGAATGCGATTGTTCGCTGCTCGACATCCGGGACGCCGATCAGGTGCTGCGCTTCGTCCGCGACCGCGAGCCGGAACTGGTCTTTCATCTCGCAGCGCAGCCTCTTGTCCGGCTGTCATACCGTGAGCCGGCAGTAACCCTCGCGACCAACGTGATGGGGACAGTTCACCTGTTCGAGGCGATCCGCCAGGCCCCCAGCGTGCGGGCCGTCGTTAATGTGACGAGCGACAAGTGTTATGAGAATCGGGAATGGACCTGGGGTTATCGCGAAAACGAGCCCATGGGAGGGGCCGACCCCTACAGCGTCAGTAAAGGATGCGCGGAATTGATAACCGCGGCTTGGCGACGATCGTACTTCGAGAGTGCGGGAGTCGCGGTGGCGTCCGCGCGAGCCGGCAACGTCATCGGAGGAGGAGACTGGGCTGCTGACCGGATCGTTCCCGACCTGGTGCGGGGCGTTCTCGCCAATAAAGTGATTCCCATTCGATCGCCGTCCGCCGTCCGACCATGGCAGCATGTTCTTGAGCCCCTTAGCGGTTACCTGATACTTGGCGCACGGCTCCTAGAAGACGGGGCGCCGTTCGCTCAGGGTTGGAACTTCGGTCCCTCGACCGAAGACAGGCTGACTGTCGGCGAACTTGCGGAAGAAGTGGTCCGCGTCTTCGGCCGGGGACAATTGGAGATTGCCCCATACACGGATGGTGGACTTCATGAGGCGATGAATTTGAAGCTTGACTCCAGTTTGGCGGCGACACGATTGGGATGGAAAGCCCTGTTGACAAATGCCAGTCGCGTCGAATGGACCATTAACTGGTATCGCGCCGCCAGCGCACAGCCGGAGCGCATGGCCGAATTCGCAGAACAACAAATCGGCCAGTACGAAGAAAGGATTCGGAAATGTCCGCGGATGAATGCGTACTGGTCTGCGGCGTCAGTGGATTCGTCGGTTCCGCGCTCGCGCGCCGCCTGATCGCGGAAGGCCGGGCGGTGCTCGGGCTCTGTCGCCAAGCGTCGACCAGTCGCGGCCGACTGGACGGCATGTGCGGACTCGAACTGGTTGAATACGAAGAGTCGGAGCCCGGGTCGCTGAATCGACTGCTTAGAAATCGGCGGATCGTCGCGGCATTTAATCTGGCAGCATATGGGGTCCACGGAACTCAGCAGGATCCGCAGCGAATGCGGGCGACGAACGAAGAATTGATCGATCATTTGCTCGCCGCAGTGCCGGAAGATTGCCCGGTCGTCCACATTGGAAGCCTATTCGAGTACGGGGGATGCCCCGTGGGACAGGCGCTGACTGAGGAGACGCCGCCCCGCCCGTTTTCAGAGTACGGCCGCTCGAAGGTTGCCGGGACTGAGCGAGCCCTTCAACTCGCCATCTCACGCCGGCGGCCCCTCGTTGTCATTCGTTTGTCTCATGTCTATGGGCCCGGCGAAGCGGCGTCACGACTCACCCCTTACCTCATCGAACGCTTGCAGCGATCCGAATCGGTGGATCTGACGGACGGCTGCCAGATTCGTGACTTCCTGTTCGTTGACGATGCGGTAGAAGCGCTGTTGCACGCCCCACGACTGGCGTCTGCCACGCCGCCCGAGTTGTTCAATGTTTGTACGGGAATACCGGTCACAATTCGCGAAGTGGGTGAGGAATTGGCGCGACTTGTCGATCGTCCAAGCTCGCTTCTCTGCTGGGGCGCCCGCGCCAATCGCGCGGGAGAGCCACATTGGATTGTGGGCGACGCTTCAAAGTTCCAGGTGGCGAGCGGGTGGTCGCCGCGGGTGTCCCTTCAAGAGGGACTATCGGCAACCGTGCAACACCTTCTGTATGCCTCGCATACCACCTGTTCCGCGCCGCATCGGCGTCCCGCGGTCATGCGTTTGTCCCACGAATCATCTCCGGTTTGAGGAAATTTTTTCATGTCTGAGTCCGCGGCGGAACTGCGTCAACGAATTCTCGACCTTGTCGGCGAGTTCTCAAAGAAGAATTGGCAGGAGAAGGCGTTCGTTCCCGGCGAGACGCCTGTGCCGGTTTCAGGCAAGGTATTCGATGGGGACGAAGTCACGTCCCTCGTCGACTCATCGCTCGATTTCTGGCTGACGGCCGGGCGTTTTACGGAGCAGTTCGAACGGCAGTTCGCCGACTGGATGGGGCTCCGCGATTGCCTGGTCGTTAACTCGGGGTCGAGCGCCAATCTGGCAGCGGTTGCCGCCCTAACCTCTCCTCGCCTGAAAGATCGGCGACTGCGTCCCGGTGACGAAGTGATCACCGTGGCGGCAGGATTCCCAACGACCGTGAACCCGATTCTACAGTGCGGAGCGGTCCCGGTATTCTTGGATGTCCATATCCCGACCTACAACATCGACGTGACACACCTGGAAGCCGCCCGTTCGGAGCGAACTCGGGCCGTTGTCATCGCTCACACGTTGGGGAATCCCTTCAATCTCGGTGCCGTCGCAGACTTCTGTAAACGCCATGGACTCTGGCTAATTGAGGACTGCTGCGACGCAGTCGGCGCCGAATATGACGGTAAGAAAGTCGGGCAGTTCGGCGACTTGGCAACTGTCAGCTTTTATCCGGCTCATCACATGACGATGGGGGAGGGAGGAGCTGTCCTCACGAATTCCCCCGTTCTGAAGAAACTGGTGGAATCATTCCGCGATTGGGGACGCGATTGCTGGTGCGCTACCGGCTGCGATGACACCTGCGGCAAGCGGTTCCGCTGGCAGCTCGGATCTCTTCCGGAGGGCTACGACCACAAGTACATCTACAGCCACATCGGTTACAACCTGAAAGCAACCGACATGCAGGCTGCAATCGGCGTGCGGCAACTGGAAAAACTGCCGGGCTTCATCGATCGCCGCCGGGAAAACTTCGCCTATTTGCGGAGCCTCCTCACCGATTGCAGCGACCTGTTTGATCTTCCTGAAGCGACGCCGGCTAGTATCCCGTCCTGGTTCGGCTTTCCCCTTACACTCAAGGCTGAGAGTGGCATTTCTCGCACCGATTTGATGAAGCATCTCACAGCGAGGAAGATTGGAACCCGGCTTCTGTTTGGCGGGAATCTGCTGCGGCAGCCGGCATACGACGGTGTCGCCCATCGAGTTGTCGGGGACCTGACGAACACTGAGCGGATCATGCATCACACGTTCTGGGTCGGGGTCTATCCCGGGCTGACTCACGAAATGCTCGATTACGTTGCTGAGACACTCCGCGAGGCATGTCGGGCGGCGCCGGCTCAGAACCACCGCGCTGCGTGACTCTTGGCGCGATTCCCCCTCCTTTCTTCTGATTCTCTCCGCCGGCGCACGGAACTTCGCGATGTCGTCCGACCGCAAGTTGATTTCCTTCGTTGTTCCTGTCCTGAACGAGGAAGAAAATATTCCTCGTCTGTACGCCACGATCGAGGAGGTGATGGCGCCCCTCGCAGACCGCTACAAGTGGGAGTACGTCTTTACGGATAATCGCAGTTCCGATCGCTCGTTCCCCATTCTCTGCGAGCTGGCGGAGCGGGATCCGCGCATTCGGGCCTATCGCTTTTCGCGCAATTTCGGTTACCAGAACTCGATTCTCACCGGTTACCGGAACGCGCGAGGCGAAGCGGCGATCCAGCTCGACTGCGATCTTCAGGATCCCCCGACATTGATCCCGGAATTCCTCGCCAAGTGGGAGTCAGGCTATCAGGTCGTTTACGGCGTCCGTATTGGTCGGAAGGAAGGCTCCGGAATCACCCTGGCGCGAATGATGTTCTATCGAGTCATCAACTGGCTCAGCGAGGACAATCTTCCGCTCGACGCCGGCGACTTTCGGTTGATCGATCGTAAAGTCCTGGAAGAACTTGCCCAACTTCGTGACAGCACCCCCTACCTCCGCGGAGTCATCGCGTCGCTAGGGTTTGAGCAAGTCGGGATTCTCTATCAACGTGAGGCGCGGCTGGCGGGCGAAAGCAAATTTCGTTTTCGGCAGTTGGCAGCCCTCGCAGTCGATGGAATCATCGGCCACTCGATAAAGCCGCTGCGGCTGGCGACATGGGTTGGACTCGGGATTTTTGCTCTCACCGGGCTGTTGATTGCCGGTTACGCCGGCGCTCGTTTGTTCGGCGGCGTCGAATGGCCAGCCGGGTTTACGACGCTAGTAGTGCTGATTCTGATTTCACAGGGGATCAACGCGATCTTTTTCGGCATCTTCGGGGAGTATCTGGGGAGAATCTACCGTCAGGTGAAGCACACCTCCCATTCGGTTGTCGACGTCCAAACCCTGTCGGCAGGTGGCGACCGGTCAGCCGCCTCACCAATCCCGCGTGTCGAGTCACAATGTGCATTACGACGCTCGGCCTAAGAATTCTTGGCAAGTAAACGAGACCGTAGAATGGACACAACGATCGGTGCGGCTCCGTTTGTTTCTGGATTTCGGTCTCGCCGCGTCCTGGTGACCGTGGTCACCCTGCTATTTATCGGACTCGTTCTCGCGGGCGGATGGCAACTCCGCGGATCGGATCAGTATTGGTACATCACGGATACCGAGACTCTCTTGGCTGGCCGTCCATCCGTCGCCGGGCATGTCTTCCCTCGACAATTCTTCGAATCGGGATTCGAGGGCCGTCCACACTTCATTCATAACGCTCTAGGGCTGTACCTGGCCTTGCCATTGAGCAGCATATTCGGACCCGTACTGGGCTGGACCTTGACGAATTGCCTCGTAGCGATTGCCGCAGCCGCTGTTGTGGGATTCACTGTTCGTCGCCTCACCGGGCGCGACGCCGCATGTCTTGCGTACGGTCTGGCACTGGCGTATCCCGCAGTTTACTGGCAGGCGACTCAACCTCTTCTGGAAACCAGCTGCACGATCTTCTCCGCCCTGGCTGGCTGGTTCCTGGTTAAGACGGGTGATCGGCCGCGGAACTGGGGATGGGTCGCACTGTCACTCGCCGGGCTTGTTCTCTGCAGGATGTCTTTTCTCCCCGTTTTGGCCGTTCTTCCGTTTGTTTTCCTGTTTTATTCACGCCCCGTGAATGCTCGCCGGCTGCTGGTGACGGTGGGGCTCGTTGGGGCGACGGTGGCGGTGGTCGTCGTTGCGAAGCAACTTCTTCCGAACGGTATGCCCACGTCGGTTCGGGATCTGTTAGCGAACGGCGGTACTGACGGAGGGGACAATATGGCCTTTCTGTTTACACTGGAGGGCGGAGCTCTCGACGCCGGACGTATTGCCACTAAGGCTGCCCAGGCTATCTCGCAGCAGTTCCCCCTTAACAGTCTCGGTCTCTTCTATTGGCCGTTCAACCTCGCCGCAGGACTAGCGGTGGTCGGCCTGTTTCGTCGTCCTGCTCAATCCCCGGAATATCGTCTGAGTCTGCTCGCTTCAGGAATGATCGGGATCCATGTTCTGCAGATCGTCCTGCACCAGAATCAGTTTCGCTACCTCGTCCCCGGGTTCCCAGTAATTCTCGCGGCCGCGGTCGTCAACTCCCAGCCGCTGTGGAAGTGGCTCACCGCTCGCAGACAGACTCTCCAACGTCCGCCGTTCGTGCCGAGCGTCGCAGCGATCCTCACGATTTTGTTCGTACTTGACGCGGCCCTGATGCTGCGATTGGTCAACGACGGGCGTCGTTGCACGGCGGCGGTTGCCGAAGTCCGCCAACAGCTGACGGGGCTTATTCCGACGGATGCCACATTACTCGTTGATGCTCAGCCATCTGTCTTTGCTGATCAACTCCTGATGGTGGAATACGCGGCTCAGCCGCGCCGCGTCGCCTATATCCGGTCCAATTATACCCATCCGCAATACGCGGCGTTGCTGAGCGGGCTGCAGCCCAGCCATGTTCTTGCCAGTTCGGAGAGCCAGCTTCTAAAACAACTTCCGGCGTCGCTGGCAGAAGTCGCAGTCCCCGTAACTGAGGGGCTGCCCGGCTGGCGGCTGTATCGGATTGATGCTCCCATATCCTTCCAAATCACGGATTCAGACGCTTCGGTGGAGACCCCGTTCCGGCGTTAGTCCCGTTCCCGAGACTGTGATGCAGGCGGCGTTACGAGGCCGCCTGCATCGACTTATAAACTCGCATGCTCATCGGCGACTGTCTGGATGCCGAAACTCGGACCAGTCGAGGCCGTGTTTCCGCATGCGTGCCCGCAGTGTATGGGGGTTGATCCCCAATAGCGCGGCCGCGCCTCGTCGCCCTTCGACCTGGCCTTCGGTCATTTCCAGGGCTCGGCGGATGTGTTCGATCATTGCTTCATCGAGAGTGAGGAAGCGATCGCTCGGTGCAGGCGATGGGGTTCCAGCAGCGGGATGGGCTGGGGTTCGGTTGGGGGTCGCGGGTTGCGGTGTTGCTCCGAAGCCGATGGATTTTGCAATCTCCAGGGATTGACCATTTCCGAGGATAGCCGCCCGGTCGATGACCGCGCCGAACTCGCGAATGTTGCCGGGCCAGTCGTAAGCGGCCAACAGCTTCAGGTCTTGCTCGGTGGGGATGTTGACCGGCAAGCCGAAGCGGACGGCGGCTCGTTCGGCGAAGTGCCGCGCGAGGTCGGGAATATCGTCCTTACGGTCTCGCAGCGGCGGCATCAGAATCGGAAAGACGGCGAGTCGATACCACAGATCCTCGCGGAAGCGGCCTTCACGAACCATCTGGGCCAGATCCCGATGCGTGGCGGCGATGATGCGGACATTCACATGGACCGGCTGCGTTCCACCCACCCGCTCGACGGCGCCATCCTGCAGGACGCGCAGAAAACGGACCTGGGCATCGAGCGGCAACTCGCCAATTTCATCAAGTAGCAGCGTTCCCTGGTCAGCCCGTTCGAACCATCCCTGCCGCTTTTGATCGGCCCCGGTGAAGCTTCCCCGCTCGTGTCCGAAGAGCTGCGAGTCGATCAATTCCGAGGGAATCGCGCCGCAATTGACGCGAATGAACGGGCCATCGTGGCGGGGACTGCGGGTATGAATTGCTCGGGCGATCACTTCCTTGCCGGTCCCCGTCTCACCCAGAATCAGCACGGGGACATCCGAGCCGGTTACCAGGCCGACACGATCCATAACCTGTCGCAGACCGGTCCGCTCGCCGACAATGTCTTCGACAATCTCCTTGCGGCCCAAACGCCGGAGGAGGGAACCTCGGTCGGCAACGGCGGCATCGCGCAGTGTCGCCATTTCGTGAACACGGCGATCGTTTTCGAGGGCAACCGCAAAGGGCTCCCGGAGTTTTTCGGCCAGTTCCAGGTGGCCTGACTCAAACTCCCGGCCCGCGCGGCCAATTAACAGCAGGACGCCCGAGGCTTCCGTCTCCCGCGAGAGGGGGACGGCGATGACGTCGGCCTGGATTCCGTCGGGGACCAGCAGCCCCAGAATTCCGGTCAGGCGTTTCCCGCGAGTGACAATCCGGTCGCTGGCACCCCAACGCAGAAGCTGCTTGAAGTCGGCTGGCGGATACTCGTGCCGTTCACCGGGGGGATGCTCCCCGTCCAGGGTCGGAGCAGCCGCCACGTGGACCAGGCTCGCTGTCTCGCGATCGAACCGCCGCACGATGATCTGGTCGATTGGCGCGTGGCGGACGAGGCTCGGCGAGACCGTTCGCAGGAATTCATCGATCTCGATATGGCGGCAGGCTTCCCGCCAGATGTCGAGCAGAAGTTGGCTGGTGCGTTGCACGAACTGCGCCTGGCTCTCGGTGTCGCCGTTAAATATAACGGGTTTGCTAGGGAAGGATACTGGTAAATCCTGTGACATATGACGGCCTTCGTCAAGTTCGACATGCATTTGGCGGCAATTCTGCTCAATTTGCCGGACTTTCGGGCGATGCGCGGGCACTGGCACGCCGGTTGCGTTTCCCCCTCGCAGATTCCGAGCCAATACCGCCAGACGGGGGAACGGCAGTTCTTGGAATGCCGTGGCAAACGACCGACGAACGGAGCGAAGGGACAAGACGATGAGCCGACGAAATGCGTCAGACACTCAGGCACTGGTAGGCGTGGGCGCCAGCTTTGCCGCGACGATCGTTTTCGGGCTGATCATCAGTTGTCTGCTGTCGGCTTCCAGCGGCATTCCGGGATCCGACCTGTTGCACGCCTCGGCTCCCGCAGCCGGGATGGAGCAACATCTTGCTGCCGATCTGGCCTGGAACACACCAGCACTTGAGACCGCCGCGCACCGGGAAGTCGACCGATGGCAGTGACCCTCGGCAGAGACGGCGTTCCCGGGCCGAGCCCGGGAACGCGT
>JAHBXV010000030.1 GCA_019636285.1 Planctomycetaceae bacterium | reverse complement strand
AAGGCCGCGTAACCGTGACAGCCGCGTTTGGCCATTTCCTGGATGTAGAGCGTTGTCATCAGCGGCACCAGGTCCGGTGTCGGTGGACGAAACTTGAGATGCGGATGGATGTCGACGCCTTCGCAGCTCACCGGGCAACCTGTCTCACCCGCCGCCTTGTTGAGGGCAGCCTTCAATCGACCACCGAAGTTCCAGAGATACGCGGAGGTCTGTCGGCGGCGGGCCTCGCGGAGTGTCGTCAGCGCGGCCGCCAGTCCAATGGTGTCGCTCCAGTAGGTGCTGGAGATGAACATCCGGCCGGCCGGTTCCATGACGTCGCGACGACCGACGACGGCAGCCATCGGATAGCCGTTGGAAATCGACTTGGCGAAGACGGCCATGTCGGGTGTCACGCCGAGGTACTCCTGCGAGCCGCCCATGCCGTAACGCAGACCAGCCGAGACTTCGTCGAAAATGAGAACCGCACCGTGTTCGTGGGCCAGCTCGGCAACGGCGGCGAGATATGCCTCGGGCGGAAGTTCCGAGCGCAACGGTTCCATCATCACGGCCGCGACTTCGCCGCGATATTGGTCGAGCAGTTGGCCGAGCGCCGCGAAATCGCCATAAGGAAAGGGAATCGCCGTTCCCGCCAGGCCGCGCGGCACGCCGATTGGTTCAATTCCCGGAAACAGGTGGGAATTCAAACCCGCGTCGGCATGCAGGTTCGCGGCCAGATACCAATCGTGCCAGCCGTGATAGCCGCAGAAGAGGACTTTGTCGCGGCCGGTGACACCCCGCGCGATCCGAACGGCGACTGCGCACGCTTCTCCGCCGCATTTGGCGTAGCGGACCATCTCCGCGCAGGGAATCGAATGGCACAATTCCTCGGCCAGTTCGATTTCGAGTTCGTGATTGACCGAGTACATCGTCCCATTGGCGATTTGCCGAGCCACGGCCTCATCAACCACCGGATCGGCATAGCCGAGCAGAATCGCCCCGATTCCGCTGATCCAGTCGATGTATTCATGGCCATCGACATCGATGAAACGGGCTCCCTTCGCGGAGCGCGCGTAGATTGGGGAGACACCGTAAGCAGTGCGCGTCGGACGACGGCTGACGAGCTGAGTTCCGCCGGGAATCAGCTCCAGAGCCCGATCAAAGAGCCGCATCGACTCGGGAACGCGCGATTGCCCACTCATGCTGTCTGCTCCGTTGTAGTACCGTCAAGACCCTCTGGACGTCGGAAATGTTCCTGAATTTGCAGAGGTTTCCGAGCCGCCAACCGGGTTTTGACGGAGGCTCCCGCCAGATCCTTAAGGCCCGTCGCCGACTACCACGCCGTCCAGCCGCCATCGACCAGCAGGTTCTGTCCGGTGACATAGCTGCTGGCGTCGCCTGCCAGAAACACGAGCGCCCCTTTGAGTTCCCAGGGACGCCCCATTCGTTTCATGGGCAATTTCTGAATGAGTCGGTCGACCATCTCGCCAGGAGCCTTCTCGCTGGGAAACGGCCCCGGGCTAAGGCAGTTGACGCGCACGCCGTCGGTCGCCCAGTAGACGGCCAGATGCCGCGTCATGTGGACGATGCCCCCTTTGAGCGCGTGATAGGCGACCGGGCTGGCCGAACAGACGCCTGCGTAGGCATCGGGATACGAACCGACGACGCCGTACATGGAACCGATCAGGACAATCGAGGCCGCATGCTCTCGCTCGACCGCCGCGTTGCGGACATGACGGGCCAGCAAGAAGTATCCGGTCACATTGCGGAAGTGTTCCTGGAACTGATCGCCAGTGACGCTCGACCAGTCGGCTCCCAGCGCGGCATGTCCGTTGTTGACGAGGATGTCGATGCGATTGGACAGCTTCTGCGCCTCAGCGAACCCGGCTTCGATCGAGGCCTCGCTGGTCTGGTCCATGGCGATGCCGCGATGGTTGCCCGCTTCGCGGCCGCCGAGACTCGCAGCCACGCGTTCAGCCGTCGCACGGTCGCGACTCGTCACCAGCACGCGCGCGCCGGCTTCCGCCAGAGCGGACGCGAACGCGCTCCCCAGGAAGCCTGACGCCCCACTCAGGAGAGCCGTGCGGCCTGTCAGATCGAACAGTTCGGAAATGGTCGGATCGCTCATGGAATCGATGAGTTAGTGCTTTGTCGATGTGAAGGGTATGAGTGTGTGCCACTCTACGCCGTTACCCCTTATTTTGCGGCGTCCCCCACCGGCTTGACCGGTGGGAACCGGAGTTTGATAGCTAGGACAACACCGCGACCACCTCAGTCCGCCCCCGGCCAGCTCGCCTGGCCGGAGCGAAAGTTTGCTGGCTGGCACCCATTCTAGCCTGCCAAACTTGGCTTCCTGCCGGCCAAGCCGGCAGGGGAGCCGAGAGAAACTAGGTCGAACGGCTCTAGCCGTCAAACTATCCGTCCGGCGGGACAAGCCCGTCGGGGCGGTCGGGCCGCCGCAAGAAGGATCAAACTCATTTCGTGGCCATTGATCTTCCAAAAGGGGAAAGGGCGTAGGGTGCCACTGGCTCTGCCAGTGCGTCTATCTATGTGCGATCAACTTAAGGCACACTGGCGGAGCCAGTGGCACACGAATTGGAAGCCATGACAAACCACTTTCGATGGCTTGCGCGGGGCAACCGGTCAACGCTGCCCGACCAGTTGCTGCTCGTGTGCTTTCGACGACGCGAGGTACTTCTCGAACGCCGCCTCGTCTCGCCGCGCGCTCTCGCCCTGGTAGACCAGTCCGAGACTGCGCCGGTGCCGCACTGAGGATCGATTGGCGTCGGCCCGATGGATGGTCTCTCCATGATGAATGAGCAGGTCGCCGGGGCTGGCCAGGATTGGCTGCTCGCCCGCGAAATCGTCCGGACCGTAATCGACGATTCCCTGCGAGAATCCCAGCGTCGCCGTGCGTCCGTGCTCGCGAATTCCGCGTTGATGCGAGCCGGGGATATATCGCAGGCAGCCGTTTTCCTCATCGACTTCATCGAGCGCGAGCCACATCGTCAGCACCTGTGACGGCCGCAGGCAGAAGTAGAAATTGTCCTGGTGGGCGGGCGTGGGATGGGCGGTTGCGGGGGGCTTATTGAACCATTCCACCCCGTGCGGCTTGGCTGGCTCATTCAAGAGTCGCACGGCCACTTCGCGAAATGGTCCTGACAGCGCCAACTCGTGAAAGTATCCATCGGCACTGAGGCGATTCATCTGCTTGAGCGTCTCGGGACGCGCGCGATCTTCGTAGAAGGCATCGCCCGGCGGCAGTGACGGGACAACGTCTCGAATGTATCGGTCCAGTTCAGCGCGCAGTGTGTCCAGCGCAGCCCCCGTCAGGAACCCACGGAGCACCACGTAGCCAGTCCGCTCATACTCGTCTCGAAGGGGATCCTGCATCTCGACCTCTCCGTGCGGTTAAAACTTTCAGTCACGATGCCACATGTGTTCGCGAATTGTTTCCCGCCCGCCAGGCCGCCTCCAGCGCGGGCCAGCAGCGTGGGGAGATCGCTTCGAAAGGAAGCTCCCACTCCAACCCATCGAGTTCGGCCTGTAGATCGACCGGCAGCGGGCCCTGCCGCCAGAGCGCGAGGTTGTCGGCCATCTGCTCAACCGTCTCGACGCCCACCACGATTGATGTCAGGCCGTTGACTCCCAGCAGCCAGCGGAAAGCCATGTCTGGCAGCGACAACCCGGCTTGTTCGGCCACCACCCCCAACTGTTTTCGCGCGGGACGAATGGCCGCCAACCAGGGAGGCAGCGCTGCATCATCCATCGTCAACAGTCCCTGCAGATAAGCACTGCGTGCAAACAGCGAGACGTTCCGAGCGGCAGCCGCGCTGCGTAACTCCGATCGCAGATGACGACGATCGAGCAGGTTAACGGGAATTTGCACCGCGTCGATTGATTCGGTCGCGACGAGTTTCGCCGTGGCGTCGCCGTCGTGGTCGCACGAGACGCCGATGGCGGCGATTTTGCCTTCGCGTTTCAGTTCGTGTAGCACGGGGAGATGAACCGCATCGGATTCCTGGTGGAATAGAACGAAAGGAAGAGTCTCGAGTCCTAAGCGATGGCACGATTGTTCGACCGACTGGCGAATGACCCGCTCCGCATTGTCGGTGCTCTTGGGCAGCGCGGGGACTTTCGTCACGACGCAAAGTTTCTCGCGTAATCCCAGATCGGCGAGGAGCCGACCCAGGATCTCTTCGCTGGTTCCGTAGGCCGCCGCCGTGTCGAGAGTCGTGATGCCGCCCTCAAAAGCCATCCGCACAATGGCACGGGCGACATCGAACGGCGGTTGTCCCGACCGGTTCGCCACTCCATAGGGAAGGCCGAACTGGACTGTTCCAAGCGTCAGTCGGGAAATGGGAATCGTCACGATCCCGGTTCACTCCAGAAGGTCAATCGAGAGTGCGACTCAACGCATTCCATAAGAATGCCGGCGTAATTAAACCCGATTTATCGACATGCCGACCTCCATCACACAGATGGGCCATTCAATCGATCGTCGAACTTGAATCCCAGGGGCCCGAAACGACGCTGCATGTCCAGCAGGCCGTTCCTCAGATGCAACAAATCTCCGCCGTGGCAGACGATGTTGGCTCCCAGATCGAGAAGCATTTTGCTGTGTTCGGCAGACGGGCTGGTTGTCGCCCACCATTTGCCCGCCCGCTTCGCGGCGGCATCCACGCTGCGATAGGCTTCGTGAATCAGAGGATGGTCGAACTGCCCAGGGATTCCCGCGAGGATGCTGAAGTCGCCAGGACCAAACATCAGCACATCGACGCCGGGAACGGCGGCAATCGCGTCCACGTGGTCCAGCGAGTTGGGCGACTCCAGTTGCACCATCAGAAACGTCTCCCGATTCGCTTCGTCGAGGTAGCCGGGAAGAGGCGAAAAGCAGTAGGGATTGTCCGGATTACCGCAGTCAATCCCCCGCTCGCCAGCGGGAGCAAACTTGCCCCACTTCACCACTTCGGCAGCTTCTTCGGCCGACTCGCAGCGTGGGTACATGATCCCCTGGGCCCCGGCTTCCAGGAGACGCCCCATTCGCATGAACTCGCCCTTCGCGGGGCGGGCGATGATATCGGATGCGCCGACGCGTGCGGCGCGCATCAACTGGGAAGCTGTCTCGACCGAGGTGGCGTGATGCTCGAGGTCGATCCAGATGGCGTCGAAGCCCAGCAAACTGGTCAGTTCGAAGACCGAAGGATCGGTGAAATGACAGGTTGTGACCAGAACCGGTTCCCCGGCGATTAACTTTGCCTTCACGCGACTGCGACGCATTGACGAGATCCTCTACGATTGCGACCCGACCCACGCGATAAAATAGTACTTAATTGCAAAACTTTCGTCAAGCCAGGCTGGCACGACGTTTCGCATTCTGGCATAATCGATCGTTGATGCCAAACACTCGCACACTCTCTCAGGCTTCGGAACTCGCCCGACGGGTGCGCGAGCGCATTCAGCTCGAGCGTCTCGAAGACGGCGCCTTCTTCATGACCGAGGCGCAGCTCGCCGAGGAATACGGCGTCTCGCGCACCGTGACTCGCGAAGCTGTCAGCCGCTTGCAAGCCCTCGGAATTCTCGAAGGCCGGAAGCGCAAAGGGCTGGTGGTTCGCCATCCCGACCCGCTCAGCCTGCTTTCGAAGAGCCTGCCGTCACTCGTCAGTTGTCCCGACAATCTCCGCGACATCGCGCTCTTGCGTTACGCGGTGGAAGTCGGGGCGATCGAACTCGCGGTCAGGGCCGCGTCCGATGTGCAGATCGAGCGGCTGGGTGAGATTGTCTCCGAAATGGAAATGTTTCTGCGGGCCGATCCCGACTCGCCCACCGTGATTGATCTCGATCTGAGGTTTCACGCCCAAATCCTGACGATGACCGGGTCAAAATTGATTGCCGGGCTGCAACAAGTTCTCGTGCAGTTCTTCACACTGGTCCAGCATCCGTCCATTGCCCCGGCCGACGCCGAGCGGATGTGCTGGGAGCACCGGGAACTGTATCGCGCGATCCGCGATCGGGATGTGGAACGTGCACGAGCCATGATTCGCCTGCAATTTCGTTCTTCTTTGATTGAACCGCCTGCCGCATCGGCTGAGGGAACCCGCTCCAGTGGTCCGCATGCCGATTCGCGAACCTCCGCGACCTCTCAGTAGTAATGTCAAAACCCTCTGGACGTCCGAAATGATCGTGAATTTGTAGACTTTGCGGAGCCGCCAACCGGGTTTTGACGGAAGCCCACCCCACGGACAACCTTCCTTCGGGAACACCATGAACGCCCCGTATTTTACGTTTGACGTGCATCTCGACCTCAGCATGAATGCTCTTGAGTGGAACCGCGATCTGCGGTGGTCGCTGGAGAAGATCCGTCGCTGGGAAGCCCCCTTCAACGACAAGGTCGATCGCGGACTGGGATCGGTCTGTTTCCCGGAAATGCGGAAGGGGCAGGTCGGCCTGTGCGTTGCCACGCAGATCGGCCGCAATTCTCCCTATTTTCATCGCCTGCCCGGCTGGTCGTCTCCCGAACAGGCCTGGGCCCAGACGCAGGGGCAACTGGCGTGGTACCGCGCCATGGAAGAAGCGGGTGAAATGGTGCAGATCCGCAATCGAGCCCAGCTCGACGCGCACCTGGAGTTGTGGAAGAACGCTCCGGCCTGCGACGACGGAACGCCCTACGTCGTCGAGTCACGCAAAAAGCAGAATCCTCTCCCGATCGGCTATATCCTCAGCCTGGAGGGAGCCGATTCGATCGTGACGCTGAAGCACCTGGAGCGGAGCTACGAAGACGGGCTTCGCGCGCTCGGTCCGGCTCACTACGGTCCGGGACGTTACGCCAACGGGACCGATTCCGAGGGGGGCCTCACGCCGCAGGGTCGCGACCTGCTCAAAGAGATGCAGCGGCTGGGGATCATTCTCGATGTGACCCACCTCTGCGATGAAACCTTCTGGGACGCCCTCGATGTCTACGATGGCCCCTTGTGGGCCAGTCATCAGAATTGCCGCGTGCTCGCTCCGTGGAATCGCCAGTTCGCCGATGACCAGATCAAGGCGGTGATCGAGCGCGGCGGCGTCCTGGGGATGGCCTTCGACGCCATCATGATGGTTCCCGGCTGGCGGCACCGGCACAGCAAACCCCAGGACTTCAATCTCAAGATCGAACGGATCTGCGAGCATATCGATCACATCTGCCAGATCGCGGGGAATGCCCGCCACGTCGGCATCGGGACCGATCTCGATGGCGGCTATGGAACCGACCAGATGCCGATGGACATGAACTCCATTGCCGATCTGCAAGTTCTGCCCGGCCTGCTCACCAAACGCGGTTACTCCAAGGACGACATCGCCGGCATCATGTCGGGCAACTTCATCGAGTTCCTGCGCCGAAACTGGGAGTAGGCCTTTTTGGTGCAACACTCTCGACTGCTTCTGAGTTTCCACAGCCCTGAGACCTCCACAATTCGCCCCCATCTGGAGGAAACGAATGACCGTTAGCCCTGTGTTCAAGACGGCGAGTTTTCTGGCCCTCCTGGGGGCGGCGACATCTCTGCCAGCGGCGGACTGGCCGCAGTTTCGCGGTCCGAATTGTTCGGGAATTGCGGTAGCCGACGTCACGTTGCCGACCGAGTTCTCGACGACGAAAAATGTCGCCTGGTCGGCCGACGTGGGCGAGGGGATTGGCGGGGCCGTGGTGGCGGCCGGGCGTGTCTTCGTGAACGGGATGACGTCGGATCACACGGTCAGCCTGTTCGCCTTCGATGCCAAGACCGGTAAGTCCCTCTGGCGGCGCGATTGGGAGACGGGCGAGCTTTGCGAGATCCACCAGACGAACAGCCAGGCGCCGACGACTCCCGTCGCGGACGACGAACGCGTTTACCTGTATTTCACGACGCTCGGCATGCTGTGCGTCGATGCCGAGACCGGCAAGGATGTCTGGCAATACGATCTGCCAGTCCCGTTCTTCGTTTTCAAGTGGGGTCCGGGCATGTCGCCGGTCCTGCACAAAGACTTGCTCCTGTTCTGCCAGGACGACGACCTCAATCCCGCGTTCTACGCGTTCGACAAGCGGACCGGCGACTTGCGCTGGCGCGACGACCGGATCGATCAGGCGGTCAATTACTCGCACCCGGTGGTCTGCACGGTCGACGGCGTGGATGAAGTCGTCGTCGCGGGGACCGGAATGCTGATCGGCTACGATCCCGAAACGGGGCGTCGCAAGTGGTTCGCGAAAGTCCTGCTGCGCAACATCAAGACAACCCCGGTCGCGCTCGACGGCGTGATCTACATCACCGTGCAAAGCGGCGGAATCGCCAACCAGTGGCTGGCATCGATCGATCGCGCGACGACCGGAAACAACGACAATCGCCTCGATCGCGAAGAAACTCAGGCATTCGTCGGCAAACAGAAGATCCCGGAAGCCTTCTTTGAACGAACGTTTGTTCGGGGCGATCTCAACAAGGACGGTTTCCTGGAAGGCAAGGAACTCGATATCGCGTTCCTGCACCCCGATAACTTCGCGGGCGCCGACTACACCAAGGGAGGCGATGACGCGGCGAGCCAGTACGTGCTGGCCGTTCGCGGCGGCGGCTCGGGAGACGTGACCGAAACCCACCTGCTCTACAAACACCCGACCAAGCACACCGACCACATTGTGTCGCCGCATGTCGCCAACGGCCGGATATTGACGCTCAAAGAGGGTGGCATCGTCACCTCCTTCGATGCCACGACGGGTGAGACTTATGGACGAACCCGTCGCGTCGGCAGCGGGGGGAGTTATTTCGCCTCTCCCGTGCTCGCGGACGGAAAAATCTTCTTCTGCGGCGAAAATGGTCACGTGATCGTGCTGAAAGACGATCCCGAATTCGAAGAACTGGCCGATAACGACTTTGGGGAAAGCATTCTCGCCACGCCCGCGATCACGGAAGACGGCATGTTCCTCCGCACGCGGCATCATGTGTACTGCGTTCGGAATCTCGAAGAAAAAGATAAAGAGTAAACCGTCCGCCGGGTGTCCAAAGAATTTTGACGCCACGTCAGGAGACGAGCATGCATCCTATGCACGAGCGGTTGTCGGGGATCACGTCGCGGCGAACCTTTCTGGTCGCGTCGACGGTCGGGATGGCGGGACTCGCGCGTACGGCCAGCGCGGCGGGCGATGCGGCCTCGCTGGGCAACACCGGCGGGCGGGCCAAGTCGACGATTCTGTTCTTTCTGTGCGGCGGCTCGTCGCACCTGGATATGTGGGACATGAAGCCCGAGGCGCCGGCCGAGTACCGGGGCCCCTTCGCCCCCGCGGCAACGACAGCCCCGGGACTCTGGCTGAGCGAGCATCTGCCGATGACCGCCCGACAGGCCCATCACCTGGCGATCGTCAAATCGGTCGGCGCGACGGTTAATACGAACGATCATCACGCCGGCTACTACCACAATCTGACCGGCCATGTGCCCGATGCGACGTTCCTCTCACTGGGCAATAATCGCACCCCCTACCGTACCGACTGGCCGTTCATGGGTTCGGTGGTGGCGTCTCGCCGTCCGGCGCACCCGACGCTGACGAACGCCATTTCGCTGCCCCATATGCCCAGCAAATTGCCCTACACGCGGCCGGGCCAGTTCGCTGCCCGATTGGGGTTGGAATTCGACCCATTGTATGTGATGGGCAGCCTGGAAAAGCCGCTCGTCTTTCAGGCGCCTTCGCTGACGTTCGAGGGGGACGTCACCGCCCAGCGGTTCGGGAATCGCCGCGAATTGCTGTCGACGCTCGACCGGAACAGTCGCGAGTGGGACCGCGGCGACCGCATGAACTTGTGGAGCCGCCAGCAGCAGCGGGCCGCGTCCCTGTTGATGTCGGCAGGCACCTCGGACGCGCTCGATGTTTCGCGCGAGCCGAAAGAGCTGCGCGAGCGCTATGGCGAAACCGTGAACGGAATGAGTCTGCTCGCAGCGCGTCGTCTCGTCGAAGCGGAAGTTCCGTTTGTCACGGTCTTCTGGAAAGAAAATGAAGACAAGCTCGCGAAGAAATGCTCCAGCGCCGGCGGCTGGGACACGCATGGAAACAACTTCAACTGCCTAAAGGACGACCTGCTCCCGGAATTCGATCGCGGCTTTTCCGCGCTGATCGAAGACCTCGCGGATCGTGGACTGATCGACCAGACGCTGGTCCTCGTCAGCAGCGAGATGGGCCGCACTCCCAAAATCGGCGACCGGCGTTCCGGCGGCGTCTATGGGGCCGGCCGCGACCATTGGACGCACTGCCACAGCAATGTCATGGCTGGGGGAGGCATTGCCGGGGGCCAGGTTTACGGGGCCAGCGACCGGTTGGGCGAATACCCCATGGAAAAGCCCGTCAGCCCGGCTCACATCGCCCACACGGTCTACCACGCGATGGGGATCACGAATCTCGAAGAGTTTGACAGCCAGGGGCGACCGTATTACCTGCTTGATTCAGGCGAGCCGTTGATTGAGTTGTTTGGCTGAGCGGCTTGTACCGATGCCGGAGGCATCGAAGACGGTAGCCGTGGGTCGCGCAGCGCACCCACGGAATGCAGTCGCCTCCAGAATCTCGACCCCTAGCGGGGGTCGCAGACATTTGCGAGTTTCTGCGACCCCCGTTGGGGGTCGGAAGAAAGATTCAAAGGGCGATTCCGTTCCGTGGGTGCGCTGCGCGACCCACGGCTACCCTCTTTGACCGCTTCGCGGTCAGGGAATTTCTCGTTGGTAAGCTCCGTCTGACGCCTTTTTCGGAGGCTCCGCCTCACCCGCCCGGAATACGGCCCGACCGTCATCCCTCCGCCCGAACCACCGGCAAAGGCGGCAAAGTTTCCCGAATCGGGTTTTTCGTCACGATCGGCCGTTTCTCGCGCCGATAACTGACGATGAGGGAGCCGACCGGGCCACGGGGGTTGGCTACGCCTGGGTGGGGACGATCCGCCCGGACGGTGGGGACAGGGAATTCGCGAACTTCGGATCGATCGGGATTCGAGTTCGTTGTCAGGGATGGGGGAAAAGGATGTCCAACACGTTGCTCGGCTGGAAGCGCCTGCTGATGTCCTGTGTCGGGACCGCGTCGATGATGGGCGGGGTTCTGCTGGCGGGCGAGCCCTATCCGCATACTGAAGAGTGGTACCAGATGCGGGCCGGCGATCCTCCCGGACAGCGGCAGGTTGAAAAGAAGGGCAAACTGTGGCCCCCCTTCCCGCGACCGGTCGGTCGCGAACAGACCTTCTGGCACAAATACCACCACGCTCACTACTGGCCGCATCCGTATGTCTGCGAAGACAGGGCCTATATCCAGAACGTGGTTCATCAGCAGTCGGCCAACGGCTGGACCGTCGCGACGACGCTGCACGACTATCACTTCAACCCGGAAACCAACGCGCTGAACACGGCTGGTGAAGCGCATCTGTATTGGATTTTGACCGAATCGCCGGTGGCTTATCGCACGGCGTACGTCGCGCAGGGCCGGTCGGCCGAACAGGCGAATCTACGCCTGGCGAGCGTGACCAGCGCGGCACGGGAAATGGTGGGCGGGGAACTTCCCCCGATTCTGCTGCGACACGATCAGCCGCTGGGACGTCCGGCCGTCGAAATCGATCGCTTGCGGCAGATGGAACTGCAGGCGATTCCCAGACAGAGACTGTTCACGATCGGGACGTCGTCGGGCGGTTCCGGCGGCGGAGGTTCAAGTCCGCTGGGTTCGGGATCTTCCGGCGGAACGTCCGGCAGCCCCACCACTTCGCAATAGGTCAAGACAGAGAGCGGCACGACGTCGCCAGGATTGGCAGGAATGAGTTCGCGGACGGAGCCTTCATCGATTCCGAGCGGATTGCCGCCAGCCGCGGGTTCCGCGGGCGAGCGGACCTCCGATCGAAGTGGCCGCGAACTCTACCGAGAACTGTTCGCCCCGATTCCCCGGCAGTCGGCGGCGAGTTCGCGCCCGTTCGGTGGAACGGCTAATCCGATCGGACCAAAGCCGCCCGCAACGCTGGCGGAAAGCGGACTTCCGACGGGACTGCTGAACGAGCTCATCCTGAAACTGTTGTACCTCCAAGGGGTGCAGACCGGTCAGGAAATTTCGCGCCAGTTGCGGCTGTCGTTTGGCGTGATCGCCGCGGGCCTCGACGCGCTTCAGCAACAGCGCTGTCTGGAAGTCCTCTCGGCCGACATGGTCGGCAAGATGTCTTACCGGTTCAATCTGACCGAACTGGGACGGCTGCGAGCACGCGAGGCGTTCGATCAGTGCCGCTACTGCGGACCAGCTCCCGTCACGCTGACCGACTTCGTGGAACAGTGCCGTCGTCAAACGGTCGCGGGATTTACCTGCAATCCCCAGACGTTGCGGCAGGCATTCGAGAATTTGGTCATCGCGCCGGAACTGCTGGCCGAACTCGGACCCGCTGTTTGTAGCGGGCGTTCGATCTTTCTGTTCGGACCGCCCGGCAACGGCAAGACGCTGATCGCGAAGGGACTCGGGCAGTTCCTGCACGACAACGGTGGCGAGATTCATGTTCCCTACGCGATTCATAGCGAGGGGAGCATCATCACGGTCTTCGATCCGATCGTGCATCGGACTTGCGATGACCAGGAACTCATTCAGGCGGGCCTGTTGCCCGGAGAACCCGGCAATCGGCCCGGTGCCATCACGCAAGAACTCAGAGCGGATCCCCGTTACCGGCGGGTGCGCCGGCCGGTGGTCATTACCGGGGGCGAACTGACGCTTTCACAGTTGGAACTGCAATTCAACAAGGTCGGGAACTTCTACGCCGCTCCGCTGCACATCAAGGCCAACGGCGGCGTGTTTCTGATCGACGACTTTGGCCGTCAACTGGTCAGTCCGCGCGAACTGTTGAACCGCTGGATCGTGCCGCTGGAAGAGCGGATCGATTACCAGACACTCATCACGGGTCGTAAATTCGCCGTGCCGTTCGAGCAGTTGACCATCTTTTCAACCAACCTCGATCCGCAGGATCTGGTGGACGACGCCTTCCTGCGTCGCATTCGGCATCGCATCGCGATTCCGGCTCCGAGCGCGGAAACGCTGTCGGCGATCTTCGCGCGAGTCTGCCAGGACCGTGGTCTGGCGTGGCGACCGGGAACAATCGAGCGCCTTGTATCGCTGGGCTACTACGGCCCCCATCGACGACCACGGGCCAGCGATCCCCGGGACCTGGCTGATCTGCTGCTGGCCACGTGCCATTACCTGGGCGAATCTCCCTCGCTGGAATCGCCCGCCTTTGACGACGTCTGTCAGAGGTTCTTCCAAAGTCCCGCGAACATGACGAAATCGGTGGGCTCGACGGCTTAGCCGTCTGCCTTCCGATCGCGAAGAATTCCGGACCAACCCCCGAATCTGGAAAGAAGAATCATGAAGACGTCTCCCTCGAATGCCGTGCCCCGAACGGCCCGGTGGTGCGTCCTGCTGACAGCCGCGTGCTTCGTGGCGACGGGTTGCAAAACCATCGATCTGGCCTCATTGGGTCAGCGTGACAAACCGGTTGAAGCGACGTCTCAACCGGGCGCGGGAAGCTTCACTTCGAATACGAAGCTCAAAAATCCGGAGAAGGTTCACCTGGCTTATGCCCGGTGGCAGGAGCGGATCCAACAGCCGAACGAAGCGCGGGCCTCGTATCAGAAGGTGCTCGAGCACAATCCGAAATCGCTCGACGCGCTTCTGGGGTTGTCGCGGATTGACCAGCTCAACGGGCGGATGGCGGCAGCCGAAGAACATCTGGTTCGCGCCGAAGCCGCGTTCCCTGGCGACGCGCGCGTGCTCGCCGCGTATGGACAATGGTACGCCGCGCAACAGAAATGGCCGGAAGCAATTGACCAGTTGCGCCGCGCGACCGATGCGAGCGGCGGCAACGCGGTGTATCGCTTCGAACTGGGCATCGTGCTGATGCGTTCCGGCGATTCGCAGTCGGCTTACCAGGAACTGGAGAAGGCTGTCGGCGCGGCGGAAGCGCACTACAACATCGCTTTCATTTACAACGAGAAGGGTCAAACCGGCTTGGCCGAACAGCACCTGCAGAAGGCGTTGTCCATCAAGGCTGACCTGCTGCCGGCGAAGGCACTGTTGGCCAGTCTGAAGGAAGGCCGTCCGAATACGGCCGTTGTGCGCCAGGGGCAGGTAAATACCGTCCGCCAGGCGTCAGGCGTTCGCGAACAGCGCTGAATTCGCTGGGATCGAGCCCTCGATCGAGAGGCTTTGATGCCTCCGATGCCGGAGGCATCGAAGATGGTAGCCGTGGCTCGCGCAGCGCACCCACGGAAAGCATGGACCTTCTCTCTTGGCTATCGACCCCCTGCGGGGGTCGCAGAAGCGCTCGAGTATCTTCGACCCCCTCTGGGGGTCGATAGAAAAAAAGATGTCTCTGTTTACCGTGGGTGCGCTGCGCGACCCACGGCTACCGTCTTTGACCGCTTCGCGGTCAGGGAATCCCGAGAATCTGCCTTGTTCAACATTGAGTGAGGCGGAGTCCAGGTCCGAGAAATCTGGAATAAAGGCACACTGGCAGAGCCAGTGGCACACCCGAACACTCAACCTTGACAACCTCCCAAACGGGTCAGTCGGAGACGCCGGCGCGTGTTTGTTCCGCGCAAGAAAAAATCGCCGCCGCCGTTCCGAGGGGGGGTGAACGACGACGGCGACTGCGGAAAAGCACGGATCCTGCCGCCGGATGGGCGGGAGGGATCGTCAGATGTCGATTCAAGGTGTGGGTTCAAACACTCGTCCGCTCCGACGACGGGTAACTTCAGGAGTGCGGCAGTGAATGTGGGTTCGTCGGGTGCCGGTCGATTCCATCCGTAGTTGGTCGATTCTCAAGACGATCGTGACGATCGCCGTCCCCTCGAATCATCCGGCACAGAGGTGTATCGACCCCCCGCGCAAGAGAATTCAGTGGATCGAACGACGCGCCAGAGGCGATCATCGTGACGATTGTACGGCGAATTCGGCCGATGCGTGATAGAACGGTCGCGCCCCGGCGCTAGTCTGTCTTACGAGACTAAGACGCCTGAAATGGCCGTTTCAGACGAGAATAGTCTGCTCACGATCGGGTCCGACGGAGATATAGGCGACCGGGCGATCGAGCAGTTCCGATACGGTATCGACGTATTTGCGAGCACCGGCGGGGAGATCGCCGAGCTTGCGGGCGCCGGTAATATCCTGCTTCCATCCCGGCAGCTTGCGAAACACGGGCTTGGCCGCCTGAAGATCGGCGACGTGCGAGGGGAAGTCGGTGGTCCGCTCGCCGCGAATCTCATAAGCCTCGCAAACGGACAACTCATCCAGTTGTGCCAGCACGTCGAGCAGCATGACGGCAATGCAGTCGACGCCGCAGACGCGAGCGCCGTAGCCCGTCGCCACCGCGTCGAACCAGCCGCAGCGCCGCGGGCGGCCTGTCACGGTGCCGTATTCATTTCCCGTGTCGCGAATGTGCTGCCCGATCTCGTCGTGCAGCTCGGTCACGAAAGGCCCACCACCGACGCGCGTGGTGTACGCCTTCACGACGCCGATCATGCGATCGATGACGCGTTCGGGAACGCCGCTACCCGTGTGGATGCCGGCGGCCGAACTGTTCGACGAGGTCACGAACGGGAAAGTTCCGTGATCGACATCGAGCAGGCTGCCTTGTGCCCCTTCGAACAGGACGTTGCTTCCCTCGCGAAGCTTCTTATGCAGCCAGGCGGTGGAGTCCACCACGCACGGCTTGATGGCCGCCGCGTAGGCACGGTACTCCTCGAAAATTGCGGCCGGGTCCAAGGCAGCCGCGGAAGGGTCGACCGCGCGAATGACGGCTATTTTTTGCGCCGCCACGTCTTCGACGCGCTGCCGCAACAGGTCTTCGTGGTACAGGTCGCCCACGCGAATGGCATGGGTCCGGCCGGCCTTGTCGCGATAGCAGGTGCCAATGCCGCGCATGGTGGTGCCGATGGCATCCTGCTTGCGGCTCGACTCGAGAACGGCTTCTTCCGCGATGTGCCACGGGAAAATGACATGGGCCCGATCGCTGACGAGCAGCCGCCCGGTCAGGTCGATTCCCCGATCGGTCAGCCCGCGCATTTCTTTCAGCAGCGCGCCGGGATGAACGACGCAGCCGTTGGCGATGACCGAGACCACGCCGGGCCGCAAAATGCCGGTTGGCAGGAGCGACAGCTTGTAGGTCTCGCCCCCAAACTTAACCGTATGTCCCGCGTTGTTCC
The DNA here is from genome assembly GCA_019636285.1 of Planctomycetaceae bacterium. Lineage (GTDB taxonomy): Bacteria > Planctomycetota > Planctomycetia > Planctomycetales > Planctomycetaceae > JAHBXV01. The sequence goes on along the minus strand of JAHBXV010000030.1, from coordinate 59,524 downwards.
CTCCCTGGTAACGAACGACAACCTGATGCTCGTCGGTCAGCAGATCGACAATCTTGCCTTTGGCTTCATCGCCCCACTGCAAACCGACTACCGAAGTCACCGACACGAGTTGTCTCTTCTTCTGGAGGAACGGAACACGATCCGCGGAAGGTTCCACGGCCCAGGCGGCCCGAACTGGCAAAGCGCGATTTCGCGAGAATCCGGCAGTCGAGCGATGATTCATTCGCCCGGTGGCGACTCGCCACGAACCGCCGACCGCCCCACGGGCGCAACCCCGATAGTGTATCGCGGTCGCGGTTGGGAAAAAATGCCCCCGTTCCGCTGGAACCGGACTCTGGCGGAAGATTCCGGAGCGACCCTCCCAGCCGATTTCAGCCTTTCACAGGGGGCCGACTTGCTACAATCCGGGCGAAACCACCCCACGAGACGACCGCCAGCAAGACCGTGTACCCGTGACCGAACCCATCATGATCGCCGAAGCCGATGAGATCCCGGAAGGAGAGTCGCGAACGTATCCCTACGGAGACACGGTTGTTGCGATTTTTCGCCGCGGCGGCGAGTTCTTCGCGGTCGACGATATTTGCCCGCACATGGGGGCCTCGCTGGCGGGCGGATATTTCGATGGGACGGCTGTCACCTGTCCGTGGCATGCGTGGCGGTTCTGCGTGGCGAATGGAACCTGGCTCGATAACCCAAAGTCGCCGGTGCGGCTGCGTTGCCATGCGCTACGCGTGGAAAACGGCAAGATTCTGATTCCGCCGCCGCCGAGGAATATCGCCGATGGCGATTAGAGCTTTGACTCCTTCCAGGTTGAGTAAGGGAGAGCCTGGGAACGAGAAGAAGAAAAACACACTGGCGGAGCCAGTGGCACACGAAACAGGAAGACACCCTGTCAGGCGTTGACTCGCACGCGGTTCAGAAGTTCGCGGCAGTGGCGAACAAGATCCGCGCGGCTAATCGGCTTGGTCAACGTCTCGTCGGCGCCCGCTTCCAGGCACTTCTGGCGCGTGGCGAGTTGAGCATCGGCGGAGAGCGCGATGATCGCGCCGCCGTAGCCATTCTCCCGCAATTGGCGAATGGCCTCGATGCCGTTGAGAACGGGCATATGGAGGTCCATGAAGATCACGTCGTACGGCCGTTCCTGGGAAGCGGCGAACTGAACGCGCTCAACCGCGTCGCGACCATCTGTGGCCGTCGCCACCGTCGCCCCCGATTTTTCCGCCGCGAATCCCAGAAAGCGACGGTTCGCTTCGATGTCGTCGGCAATCAGGATATGAAGTCCCGACAGGGATTCCTCGGACTGGACGTCTCGCGCCGCGTGGCCGTGTGCTCCCGAGCCGATGGCGGGCAGCGTCGATGAATTGACCGAACGGGAGTCGCTGGTTTCGCCACCGACCCGCACCGGAAGTGTCAGTATGAATTTGCTGCCGGCGCCGCTGCGCGACACGACGTTGACACGACCGCCAATCGCCTCGGCGAACTGCCGGGCCAGGACCAACCCCAGTCCCATCCCCTGATGCTGCCGGGTGGTGGAACCGTCCGCTTGCAGGAACGGCTGAAAGAGCCGGCGGCAGAATTCGGCGGGAATTCCGATCCCCGTGTCCTGGACCGCGATCTCCAGCGTGTTGTCGTGCAGCCCGGTCTCGATGACGATCTCGCCGTGATTGGTGAATTTGATCGCGTTGTCGACCAGTTTCATGAGAATCTGGCGCAGCCGATGCCCGTCGCTGATGATGCGGGCCGGCGTGTCGGGCGACCAGACGACGGACAACTTCAGGTTCTTCTCCTGCGCGCGAACCCTGTAGGCACTGGCGACCGAATCGAGAATTGTCCGCAGATCGAGTTGCTGCCGGGACAACGAGGGCTGGCCGAGTTTCGACTGGTCGTCGGTCAGATCGAGAATGTCGCCAATCACCTCGAGCAATCGATGCCCGTTGGTCGCGATGCTCTGCAAGCCTTCGCGAACTTCCTCGTCCTGGTTCTCGAGGTCGATCATCTCTGGCAGCAGGTCGGCGTATCCGAGAATCGCCGTCAACGGCGTGCGGATTTCGTGGCTCATGTTCGCGAGGAACACGGTTTTCGCCTGATCCGCCGCCTCGGCGCGGTCGCGCGCCAATGCCAGGCTGACGGCCTGCTCTTCCAGCAGTTCCGCCTGACGCGAAAGGCGGCTCCAGGCATCTTCCATTTCATCGAGGTGCTCGATCCGCACCTCTTCGATCAGCTTCCGGTCGGTCATATCGAACGCCACGGCAAGCAGCCGCGTCGTACTTTCCGAGTCGGCGAACACATGGTGTCCGCGTACCTGGAACCAGCGAACGGTGCCATCCGCGCGGCGAAGCCGACAATCAATCTCCAGGGGAACCCATTCTTCACGGGCTTTCGCGACCAGGGAGGCAACGCGCTCGCGATCATCCGCATGCAACAGGTCATCGAGCGCGACAGGACCAGTTGGCGCGTCTTCCCTGGAGTAGCCCAGGAGTCCGAGAAATTCGTTCGAGAAGACCAGACGCTGATTCGCGGGGTTCCAGTCCAGGAATCCTCCCTGTCCGCAGACCAGGGCCTGGGACAGTCGTGCCTCGCTGATCGCCAATTGTCGATTCGCGTTTCGCAATTCGGCGAGCGCCACGTCGCGTTCCAGCGTGCGTCCCAGCACCATCCCGAGGATGGCGGCGATCCGATCGAGCATCCGCAGATCGCAATCGGTGTAATCCACATCGCGGTTGGCAACAACAATCGAGCCGATGAGGCGATTGTCGGCCATGATCGCGGCAGCCATGGCCCTGCGAATGGGAAGATGCTGATCCGGGACGACGAGATGGCCGTTCTTGTACTCGCTGCGCCCACTGGTCAGCACGCGCCCCCACAGTCCACCCCAGATGGCTCGCGGAATGATGGCACAGCCGTCTTCCACCATGGCCTTGGGGTACACGTCCCCCGTGAAGGCGGGGCAAACCAGCGCGCCGTCAGCTTCGCGAATGTAACCAATCATTCCATTCGGACTGTCCAGCAGCTCGAGCACTTCGTCCAGCAGACTGGTGAAGCGATCGGACTCGCTGCTTTGCAGGAGCACGGACAGCACGCGGACTTCCGCGTCCGCCAGTTGCCGCAGGGGCTCGCAAACTGGCGGCACGCTGCCTTCGGGAAATATCGCGAGACCGTGGCCGGCTGTCGTCGGAACAATTTCCCAAGTCGAGGGCCGCAGTCCCCAGGCCGCAATCAGAGCACCCACCATGGAAAAGCCGGCAGCAAGAATCGGCGTCCAGCCGGAGTTCGCCGTCGCGGCATCGTTCGATTCCGCTTGATCGAACGTGACCAGCACGAGCATGGAGAGCGCAAATAGCAACCCGAATGCGACGGCTGATTCGCGCGCGGCGAGCACGCTCCGCCAGCGGTGTCCCAGTTTGGTCCGAACTCCACTCTGGTTGCCGCGCGCTTTTGCAAGGTGCTCGGCGACCTTTGTGGATGACTCAGTCTTGGACACGTCGCGACTTCTTCCTGGTTGTCCACCAATTGACGAGCCTGATACCGGCTTCATTGAGCATCAAATCGCTTCGCGATACGGGGTGTTGCTCATCGGTCTCTGTGTCGTCAGATCGGCCCGCTCTGGACCGACTATGCCCCGAGTTTCTTGAGCCCTGCCGCGGCTTGATGGCTTACGTTCACTACCTGAACTACAGGAGGTAGGTTTCAGTGGTCAATTTTCACCAAGGCTTACATCGGCGAATCCGTGAAACAGATAAGACGAAAATCTCTTGCCGATCGTACAATTCTTGATCGTCGCAAAGTGGACATTGGCAACCAATTAAGGCCCGCCCGCAAAGCTTCCGTAACCCGGTCCTGGCTCGCCTCATTGAAGCGGTGAAACGGGTTCCCCTAAAAACACGAACGCCACGGTTGTTCACCGTGGCGCTCACGCGTCCGTGCGTTTTCGTGCGAGATTAATGATTACGTCTCCTCGATGGTCAGAACCTTGCTGGCGTCGCCCGTCTTGAAGCCGACGTTCTGGAATTGCTGCATCCGGGGGTCATTGATGGCCGACACGGCGGCCTGAAAGGCCAGTGTGTCGGCATTCGGCCCCTGAAGACCGGAAACTCGCAGGTCGGGCGTCACCCCCACGCTGGCCATTTCCCGTCCACTCGGAGCGTAAAATTTGGCGGTCGTCAGCCGCAGCGCCGCACCAGCCGTCCGCAGCGGGAACAGCGTCTGGACAGTCCCCTTGCCGTACGACGTTTCGCCGACGATCAACCCTCGACCGTTTTCCTGAATCGCAGCCGCGAAGATTTCGCTGGCCGAAGCACTGTGGCTGTCGATCAGCACCACCAGCGGCACCTTCCACGTATTCTGCAACGAAGCCTGTTCCAGCGAATTGTCCTGCGTGTTTCGGCCCTTCGTGGAGACAATCGTTCCCTGGGGCAGAAACCGGTTCGAGACGTCAATCGCCGTCGTCAGCAAGCCACCAGGATTGCCTCGCAGGTCCATCACCAGCGACTGCATTCCCTGGTTGTGCAGGCTCCACAAGGCGGCATCCAGTTCCCGCGTCGTCGCTTCGGCAAACTTTTCCAGCTTGATGTAGCCGATGCGTTGCTGCGGATCGAGCATCTTCACTTCGGCAACACTATTTACGATCACCTGCCGACGGGTCAGCGTGATGTCCCCGACCATGTTGCCTCGCAGCAGTTCGAGCGACACCTGCGTACCGGCCGGACCGGCAATCAGCGCCACGGCCTGGTCCATCGACATTCCCGCCAACCGCTGGCCGTTCACCGCCGAGATCACATCGCCTCGCTGCAACGTGGCCTGGTGAGCCGGACCCCCGGTGATGGGCTTGACGATCTTCAGTCCGTTGGGGGCCATTTCAACCTCCACGCCAATTCCCACGAAGTTGTTCTCCAGGCCGGTCTTGGCCGTACCGCTCAGCTCGGCGGGGACCAGCATCGAGAACTTGTCGAGCGACTCCATCGAGGCATACACGAATTCGAGGGTGACGACGGCTGGCGGAATATTCGCGGTCTGCGACGCGATCTGACCAGCCTGACGCATCATCCCGAGGGCATCGTTCATGTTCTGGGCCGACGAGACCGGCACCTGTCGCAGGCCCTGGTACAGGCTCTGCAACTGCTGGCCGTTCGGCCGGATTTGCAACAGGTTCTGGAACTCGGTCACTTCGGCGGCCACGGCGATGTTTTCGAGTGCCTTGGCGACACGCTGGGCATACGGCGCGGGGCTGACGTGACGACCATCGACGTACTGGGAAACTTCCACGAACAGGGCTTCGGCGGCTTGCGGCGAAAGCTGCCGCAAGAGGTTCGCGACCTTCGGGTCACCGTATCGCTTGGCAATGATCTCCCGAACGGTCGGCTCAGCCGGAGCAACCGGGCGGGTCGGGTTCATGGGCCGCGGCGCGGGGTTCGCCCAAGGGTCACGCGGATTCTGCTGGTTCCAGTCCGAATTCCAGGGGTCGTTCGGGTAGCCGCGGTCGTTGCGGTCGTAGCTCGGCCGCCGCGACTGATAGTCCCGCAACAGGTCGTAGTCGTCCAGGTTCCGACCGCGACTCAGCCGATCGCGCATCGGTCCCTGCATACCCGAATTGCCCATCGGGTATCGCTGCTGGCCCATGTCCCAGCCATAGTCGTCTCCGTACGAAGGAGACGGGCGCTGCGGACGGCTCTCGTAGCGGGGCATGTCCCAGCCATTCGACCGGAAGTCGTCCACCGCTCCGCCGCGGCTTCGGTAATCATCCGGGCTGGGGCCGAAGTCGTTCGACCAACCGGACGTTCCCGGAGCAGAGTTGTTCCACCCCGACTGTGCCTCGCTCGACGTAGCGGCCAGGACCACGGCCAGGGCAACCGTGGTCCCCATCATCAACCAGCTCACCACGGCACGACGTCCGTCATTCCAGTTGTTCATTGCAAGATTCCTTTCTGAAAGGACCGGCTTCCGCCGGAAGGCCACACTGCCAATCGTTCGCATTTGAAAAGAGGACTTAAGACACAACCTGCCAGTCCGCACCTGTCTCACCGCAGACACCTACCGGCTCGCAGTCTTCCGCGGAGGCTCCGCTGCGGACATCGAGTTCACCACGCAGGATCCGGACATGGGAGGGGGCGTCGATGCCCAACTTGACACTCCCCTTAGCCGTCTGGATCACATGGATAACAACCTCTTCACCCACTCGGATCGTTGCGTTTCGTTTTCGCGTCAGGATCAACATGGCGACTTCCTTTCCTTGTCTTGTTCCGGCGAGCGTCCTGTGCTCAACATTGTTCATCGAGCACAGGAGAACTGTATCGCACGCCTCGTGCCAAGGCTGAAAAAGCTGCGAAATATCACTCGAAATCCAGTTGATTCGAATGGAAGGAAATCTGCGTAAAGTTTACGGCCAACCCCTGAGACACCAAACTTTCAATGGTGTATCTTTGACAACACTCACCTTTGTCATTCTGACAAATCGCGGACGACGCCTGGCATGGCAGACTCTACGAATCCGGCAAAGACGCTGGCGATTCGCGGCCCAGGTGAGATATTTCTCTTCATGACATAAGAGGTATGCCACATTAACGCGACACTCAGAAGAATCGAAAAGACAACTTTTGGCACGGCGCGTGCATCAGAGTGAGTGCATCGCCCGCCACTGTTGGTGGGTCACTCGCCCCGACGAATTTCGGGACTGATTCGCCCCCATGGGGCCCGATTCTGGAGACCATGCCATGACCAAGAATCTGCTGTCCGCTTCGCTCGTCGCCGTTGCTTCGCTGGCTGCCTCGGGCAATGCCCAGGCCCAGGATCTGCGGATGCTCAATCCGCTGAACTGGTTTGGCGGTTCGAGCTACAACACCGGCTACGCCAACTGCGCGAACGGCCAGTGCTTTCCGCAGACGAACGGCCAGTACGGGGCGAACTATGGAGTTCTGCCGGGTGGCTGTGTGAACGGGTACTGCCCGCCGAACAGTGGCTACGGGTACAACGCGTACCGTCCCAATTACGGCACGGTGCCGGTTACCCAGTACCGAAACACCTATCCCACGACGTACCCGACGAACTACCGGACGCTGCCGGTCTATCAGGGCTCGCCGAACTATCAGACACTGCCCTACACGCCGTCGCCGAACTACTACCCGTCGGGGTATTCGCAGCCGGCGTCCAACAACAGCCCGTTCTTCCGCTAAGGTCCGCTTCCCGAATTCCGAACTGTTCGTGATCGGGTGAGACCGGACAATCTGTCCGACTAACCTCCTCTGAAAAAAGCCCGGCGGCATTTGCTGCCGGGTTTTTTATTGTTTGATCAGGGCTACGACGCGCCAACCTGGGCGAGGTGGCTGGCGATGGCTCGCAGAAACGCGTCGCCATAGTCGCCCGCCTTCTTCGTACCCACGCCGTGGACCTCTTCGAACTCTTCGAGAGTCGTGGGGCGACGTCGGGCCATGTCGCGCAGGCTGGCATCACCGAAGACGATGAATGGCGGCACTCCCTTCGCCTCGGCAACAGTCCGCCGCAACGAGCGCAGGCTTTCAAAGAGATCGCGGTCGACGCCTTCCCAGCCATCGGCGGCGGCTTTCGTCGCGCGCGTTCCCTTCTTCCCGGCGGCTTTCCCCGTTCCGGCCAGCAGGCGCACGCCCTGGGATTCGCCGCGCAGAATCGACCAGCCGGCGTCGGTTACCACCAGCGTCGCGTACTCGCCTTCGCGGTCGAGCAGCCCCTGCGAGACGAGTTGCTCGATCCACATGCGCACATCCTGCTTGCGAGCCCCTTTGAGGAGTCCGTACGTTGAAAGCTGATCGTGGCCACGACTGAGAACTCGCTGTTCGCGCGAACCCAGGAGCACGTTCGCGACATGGTCCGCGCCGAACTGCTGCTTCACGCGGACCACGCACGAAAGGATTTTCTGGGCGAGGACCGCCGAGTCGGGAACGGTCGCGACCGCGTCGAGACAGACATCGCACGCCCCGCAACTTTCGGCGGGATACTCCTGTCCGAAGTATTCGACCAGCGCGCGATGCCGGCAGAGAATGCCCGTGCAGAACTGCTCCATCCGCCTCAGCACCTCGTTCGCCTGGGCGAGGGCTTCTTCGGGGAGGTCCGACTGCATCTTCCGCCAGGTGATGAAGTCTCCCGGTCCGTGGAACAGGCAGCACTCGGCTTCCAGCCCGTCGCGACCGGCCCGACCGCTTTCCTGCTGGAAATTCTCGATCGAGCGGGGCGCCCCGGCATGGATGACGAACCGGACGTTCGATTTGTCGATCCCCATGCCGAAAGCCACGGTCGCCACGACAATGTCGGCGCGCTCTTTCAGAAATGCCTCCTGGTTTCGCTGCCGTGCGAGGTCCGAGAGTCCGGCATGATAGGCGACCGCCTTAAAGCCTTCGGCGCGGAGTGTTGCGGTCAGTTCGTCGACCTGCCGCCGCGAGATGCAGTAAATGACGCCCGCTTCGTCGGCGTGCCGGGCCAGAACCTCGCGGATCTGGTCGAGCAGATTCTTGCGGCGCTCCACGCGATAGCTCAGATTCGGCCGATCGAAGGATCCAACGAGGACTTCAGGGTCGCGCAGCCGGAGTTGCCGGATAATATCGTTGCGCACCTGCTCGGTCGCGGTCGCCGTGTAGGCATGCATGCCCGCGCGGGGAAACCGGTCCCGCAACTGACCGAGAAGGCGATACTCGGGCCGAAAGTCGTGCCCCCACGCGCTGATGCAGTGAGCCTCGTCGACGGCGAAGAACCCGACGTTCAGCGACTGAAGCTGATCCAGCATCCATTCGGAACAGAGTCGCTCGGGCGCGACATACAGCAGTCGAATCGATCCGTCGCGCAACTGATCGACGATGTCGCGGCGTTCGCCGGGCGAGAGGGAGCTGTTGAGGCAAGCCGACGGAATTCCACAGGCCGTGAGGGCGTCGACCTGATCTTTCATCAACGAGATGAGCGGCGAGACAACAACGGCCAGCCCATCCATGACGACGGCCGGTGTCTGAAAACAGAGCGATTTGCCTCCGCCAGTCGGCAGCACCACGAGGGAATCGCGCCCGGCGAGAACGGCCTCCATCGCGGGCTGCTGCAGCGGCCGAAAAGAGTCGTAACCCCAATATCGGTGCAGTTCCTGCCGCAACCGATCAACCGCCGTCATTCGTGACTCCACCGCTTTGAATCGTGCCCGGTCCGTGCGCTGTCCTGCCGCTATCTTGCAGGAACGGCATCGAAAGCGAAAGAATGCGCGGGCCTCGATTCGCCCGTCGACACCGCCGAAAAATCGCCCCGTTTCAAGACCCTGAACTTGATTTGGCACCGCAAAACCCCCATTGACCCAAATGGGGGAACCCTCGAAGATTGTCAACGTGGGCAATCGCGACCCGGGGGGCCGTTGACTCGCGATGACCAGGGTTTGAAGTCCCCGCTCGTGACGGACGGGACTCCACGCGATTGAGGCTCCTCATGTCGACATCTGATTCCTCCGGCATTGTGCGGACCTCGCGCCGACGGTTCGTCTTCTGGGTTCTTATTCCGACCGGTTTGCTGGCCTTTGCCTTCTGGCGTTCTCTCGCCGGTGAGCCGGAATCTCTTCCTCCGGACACCATGGTTGCGGTCAAGACGCCTGAGGCCAAGCCGGTTGCGACGTCGACTCCCTCCGCTGCGGCCGTTGAAGTGCCGACGCTGGAATCGCTGCTCGTGGGTGCGTGGCGCGACAATTTTCATGGGGTGCGCACGTTCGAGTTTCTGCCGGAAGGCCAGGGCACGATGCGGCTGGAACTCGATTCCGTCGGCCAACTTCTTTACGGGAAAGAAGTTCTGTTCCGGTTCGACTGGAAGCTGGAAGGTCGCGATCTGAAGCTGTCGATGACCGGAGGAGAACCCAAAGGGACAGCCGAGACGCTGGGCAAACTCTTTGGGTCGTCATTCGTTTATACGTTGGACACTCTGGACGACGAGACGCTCGCCATGCGATCGGGGAAGGGAAAAGTCTTCCGCCTGAAAGCCGTGGGAGATAGCGCGTCCGAATCGACGTCAGACACAGTTCAGGCCGACAAGGACACGACGCGTAACGCTTTGTAGCTGATAAGGTTACCGTCTCCACACGCCCTGAATGTCCCCATCCTGCCGCTGAAGCGTTCGACCGAAACCGGTCTGGACGTTCGCGGCAAATCCGGCTTCAATAGGCCGGACTGGATGATGGACGATTGGCAAGATTCCCCGGCAGGGATGTCGGGAAGAAATCGGCGGAGCGGCAATAAGCCGCATTCACGGCCGCCGAACGGGCAAGGACGCTGACGTGGATTTGTGGGGCCGCATCCTGCGGTACGCCTGGCCGTACCGCGCGCGCTTTTTCGCATCGCTCCTCTTCGGAGCGGCGGTAGCGCTGTTGTGGAGCGCGGAACTGCTGCTGACGTTTCCCGTCGTCAAGGTTTTCCTGCAAGGACAGTCGCTCGGCGAGTACGTTCGGCACGAGATCGACGCTGCCGAGCGGGATCTGGCTCATTTCGAGACGAAGCTGACGCGCATTGATGCGCGGCTGGTGGAAATTCCGGAAACCGGCGAACGGCGGCTGCAACTGGAACGCGTGGAACTTTTGAACGATCGCGCGCGGGCGCAGCGCGCTTCCAACGCGGCCTCGTGGCATCGCTGGTGGATGACATGGGCCGAGACGCGCGTTCTGCCGCGATTGCCCAAGGATTCGTTCGAACTCTTGCTGCTACTCTTCTGCGTGCTGGCAGTTGTCACTCTAGCCAAGGGTGCATTCTCGGTTGTGCAGGACGTCCTCGCGGGAAGCATCGCCGAGCGGACGGTGGTCGATCTCAGAAAAGCCTTGTTTCGCAAAACGCTGGATCTCGACGCGCAAACGATCGCGCTGTCGGGAACGCCCAAGCTCCTTTCACGCTTCACGTACGACTTGCAGACGCTGGGCTATGGCCTCTCGGAACTTGGGGGGCGGGTGGTTCGCGAACCTCTGAAAGGGATTGGCTGTCTGGTCTCGGCAATGTTGGTGAGCTGGCAGCTGACGACGTTGTCGCTGTTGCTATTGCCCGTGGCGGGAATGCTGCTGTATCGCATTGGACGCCAGATGAAGCGGGCGACGCAGCGCGTGCTCGACAGCATGTCGCGCATCTACAAACACCTGGAAGAATCGTTCGACAACGCCCAGGTCGTCATTGCGTTCAACTTGGCGGGTCGCCAGCGACGGCTGTTTCGCCAGCTCAACCGCGACTTTTACGGCAAAGCGGTGAAGATCGTGCGGATCGATGCGATCGCGGCTCCGGTCACCGAGTTCGTGGGCCTGCTCGCTGTTCTCGCGGCCGTGCTGCCGGGGGCTTACCTCGTCCTGCGTTCCCAGGAAAGCCTGTGGGGATTGCGGCTGACGGACCGGCCGATGGACATTGCCGAACTGGCTGTGCTTTACACCTTGCTGGCGGGCATTCTCGACCCGCTGCGGAAGCTTTCCAAGTTCGTGACGATTTTCAAACAGTCGAGCGTCGCGGCCGAGCGTGTGTTCGAGCATCTCGACGAGGTTTCGCGAACACCCGATCCGCGTCAGGCCCAGTTGTGGCCGGGTTTAGCGCGAGAGTTGGAGTTTCGCAACGTGCGATTCGCCTATGCCCGCGAAGACCGATCAGACACGCCGCCGCGACCGTCGCTGGAGAATGTGCAACTGACCGTGCGGGCCGGCGAGGTCGTGGCGCTGGTGGGACCGAACGGGTGCGGCAAGTCGACTCTGCTGGGGCTCGCGGCCCGATTCTTCGACCCGGATGAAGGATCGATCCTGGTCGATGGAGTCGACTTGCGCGATCTGAAGATCAAGGATCTCCGTTCGCACCTGGGCTGGGTCTCGCAGGAGACGGTCCTGTTCGAAGGAACCATCGAAGACAACATTCGCTGGGGTCGGCCGATGGCTTCCGCCGAGGAGGTCCGCGCGGCGGCACAGATTGCGCACGTCCTCGAGTTTGTCGACGAGTTGCCGCAGGGCCTCGAGACACCGGTGGGCCGCTTCGGCCGCGAACTGTCGGGGGGGCAGAGACAGCGGGTGGGACTGGCCCGCGCCATCCTGCGAAACCCGTCGTTGATTCTGCTCGACGAACCGACGTCGGCCATCGACGCTCAGAGCGAAGAGATGATTCACGACGCGCTGGCGCGATTTCTGCCGGGTCGCACGTCGCTGTTGGTTACGCATTCGCTGAATGAACGCCTGTTGAAAGTCGTCGATCGCATCGTGGTGATGGATCGCTCTCAGGTGGTGGCTGTCGGTCGGCATGAAGATTTGCTGGTCGCGTGTCCGCTGTATCGGCATCTTTTCGGTCACGCCTGGCAGAGAGCCGCCTGATGATGCGCGTCGTCCCGTTTGAATTTGCCCGATCGCCATCCCGGTCGCGTCGTCGACAGAGCCCTGCCGTGGACCTCGGCCGCTGGGGCGCGCTGGTCGCACTGTTGCTCGTCGTCTGGCTGACGGTTCCCTTGTGGCTCAACTCGACGGTCGAGTTTTCGCGGATCGACTCGGCCGATAACTTCGATCTGGTCCCCGTTCATCGCGAGACCGGCGACCGCGCCTTCTGGGGAGCCGAGTTAGGACAGGAATGGCCCCGCGCGACGTCGACCGAAGTCCCCGCGGTCGTGGAAGAATGGGGGCGGGTTCTGCCCGGCGAACCGATTGCCGACTATTGCGTCGCGGGGAACCGGATCACGGTCCCGATCGCGCGGCCGACCGGGGAACGGGCGGTGGTGGCCTTGGATCGCCGCACCGGACGTCTGCTTTGGCAGGTTGATGGCTTTCCGCGTAACGGGTTGTCCACTGGATCGGGCAGCACGCTCGAACTCGCCATGCCGGCCGACGACGGTAAGCATGTGTTCGTCATCTCGAAGGGAGGGGACGAGCAGTGGCTGTCGGCAATTGATGCCTCGGGCCGCATTGTCTGGCGGCTGGAACTGGGTTCCGCGCCCGAGACCGCCCCCTGCCCGCCCGTCCTGTCGGGCAACCTGGTCCTGGTGGTCGGACGGACAACCGGGGTGTTGCGTGCGGCGGCCACGCTGACCGGCGTGCATCGCCAGACGGGCGCGATGATTTATCGCCGGGTCCATCCGATGTGCCGGGATGTGGCTCCGCCCATCGTGCGGGAAACCGGCGGTCGACCGCAAATCGTGCTCGCGGGGGCGGAGGGCGTTGCTGCGTGGCATCCCGATCTGGGGAAACCCCTCTGGCATTGCGGCTGGGAAAGCTGGGGAGCGCTTCCGGCGATCACGGCGGACGACAAACGGGTTTACTTGAGTGTCGATACACCGCAGGCACAGACTCTCGCGATTCGAACCAACGGGCGCGGCAACGTCGGCGAAACGCACGTGGCGTGGCGCAACCCGACGACGGGATCGACGCTGGGGCGTCCCGCGCTCATGGCCGGACATCTTGTCGTTCTTGATCGCGGCGGAGCGGTCGTCGGCATGAGCCATTCCACGGGACTCATTCGCTGGCGGCTCTCGCTTCCGGGCAAACCGACCTCGGGATTGCAATGTTTTGGCGATCAGTTGCTGGTTGCCACCGATGAACCGATGTGGTCTCTGGTGCGGCTGATCGATGGAACCACGCCGGACTTTCGGCCGCTCGGACCTGTCGCAGCGCCAACCGGTCCCGTCACGACGACTCGCGACGAATTGTTGACGACAACGGGCCGCCAACTCACCGTGGTCAGCATGCCGGTGGTAACAGCTTCGGCGGAAGCGGCGAGCGGCGCTCAGATTCGATGAGGGCATGTCGGCCGCTTATGCGGTGGTCCGATCGTTCAGTAACCCGAAGCGTCAGCGAGGGAGAGACGGGAAGATCCCTCGCTGACGCTTCGGGTTACTTTTCCGAGGGGGCGTTTCAGGCGGAGCCAGGAAACGAATGAGACGACTATGGCCACGATCCAGGTCAAAGTGAAACCGAACGCCAAGACCAGCATCCTGACTCTTCAGGAAGACGGCACGTACCTCGCCTCGGTCAAGGCCTCTCCGGTCGACGGCAAAGCAAATGCGGAGTTGATCGCGCTCGTTGCCCGGCATTTTGGCTGCTCCAAATCGGCCGTCACGATCGCCACGGGCGCGTCATCGCGAATCAAGCGGGTCGCGATCCATGAGAGTTAGTGATTTGATCGTGTGAAAGATTGCACTTGTTCCCAAGCTCACACGAAAATAGGGCGGCAGTGGGCGTATTTCTCTGTTCTTTTGTGATGACAAGTTTTCGTTCGCAACGGCGACAGCCGGTTGTGATGCCTCTGCTTTGGGAATGAGAGAAATTGATTCCTCCGATGCCTCCGGCATCGGAGATGGTAGCCGTGGGTCGCGGGCGCACCCACGGTTCAATGGTCCTTTTCAGGCTCTCGACCCCCAGCGGGGGTCGCAGACATTCGTACGTATCTGCGACCCCCGCTGGGGGTGGGAAGAAACATAAGAACGATGATTCCGGACCGTGGGTGCGCTGCGCGACCCAGGGCTACCCTCTTTGACCGCTTCGCGGTCAGGAAAACAGTTGATGAATTGGACAGTGTTCCCAGGCTCCCGCCGGGGAACGAGGAATAAGAGAGTTCTTTCTGGCCAGTGTGAGTAACTTCGTGGACTGTTTTTATTATCCCGCGCTGAAGACGGCCGCTCGTGGTGAGTCCGGCGCGCTTGTGACGCTGGACGGTCCCGAGGCTCATCACGCGTTGCATGTCTTGCGGATGCGATCGGGGCAGAGTCTGGAGCTATTCGACGGCGCGGGGGGCTGGACCACGGGTGTCGTTCGCGACGTCGGCAAACGGGCGCTGATGATTGAGATCGGGTCGATTGAACACATTCCCCCGGCGGCCTGTCGCATCATTCTGGCAACCGCCATTCCCAAGGGAGACCGTTTCGACTGGCTCGTCGAGAAAACGACCGAACTGGGAGTCGACGAGCTGATCCCGCTTGTCACGGAACGGAGCGTGGTTGAACCGCGAGCCACGAAGCTCGACCGACTACGCGCCTCGGTCGTTGCTGCCTGCAAGCAATCGCGTCGGCGACATCTGCTGGTCATCCGCGAGCCTGTCTCGTTCGCTGAGTTCCTCAGCGGCTCGCGATCGAATCAGAAAGCCATTCTTGCGGATCCGCAGGGCACCCCTTGGGCGCCTTCTCTCGATGGTTCGCCCGAGTCGTCGATGCTGTGTGCCGTGGGACCGGAAGGGGGCTTCTCCCCGGCCGAGGTCGAGTCGGCTTGCCAGGCGGGCTTCCTGCTCCGCACGTTTGGATCCTCTGTCCTGCGTGTGGAAACTGCGGGTGTGGCCTACGCGGCGATTGCCGGGCTGGAGCGGATTCGCCGGACTCCTGTGACCGTATGATGGGGGGCACGCCCTGAAGACTTTGCAAAAGGGCGTGGGAGGTGTCCGCTCACCACGCCTTTCGAAGACTCATGGCGTGCCACTCGACCCGTATTTGGTCTTGCCGTGTTGGCGGAATTGAGCTAACACCCCCGGTACTCCTCGACACAATCCGATGTTTTCAGGCGCGAAGTCCGTCGGTCCACCGGCGGGGGTCGCGTCTTTGACAGGATCACTTCGCCAGCAGGGACGCTGCGTTGGATCGCTTCGTGCTTTGGTCTTCGATCGCGGTCATCTCGGCAGTCCTCACGGGCTGTGCCGCGACGGGGAGCGGCGCGCGGTCGATGAATCCTCTGGCGATGTTTCGTAAGCCCGACGCGGCGAAGGTCGCGGAGGCCGGAGCACCAAAGACCGCGGAGAAGCCCGCTGCCGAAGAGAAAGTCGCCGAGGCTAAAAAGGGGAACCCCTTCAAGAAGGCGGGCACAAAACCCGCTGTGACCGAAGTGGCCGACCAGCCGCCGGCGAAGGCCGACGCAAAACCCGCGACCGAAACCAAGCCTGCTCCCGAAGCCGTTGCCGAGACGAAACCGGCAGACACACCCAAGCCCGAGGCCGCAGCCACGGCCCAAGCCAGTGAAACAGCGCCGGCTGCGGACGTGAAACCGGCTGAGACGAAACCCGGCAGCAATCCGGCTTGGAAGCCCGAGACGCTGGCGCTGATCGAATCGGAACTTCGCGGCGCGCCGCCTGATGAGAAGGACTACTGGTACGGTCAACTCAAGCGGGTCGACCCGGCCGTCATTCCCGACATTCTGCGTGCTCGGCGGCTCTCGATCGAACTTGCCGAACGGATGAAACCGAAAGAAGGCGAGGCCGGCGTTCAAACCGTCAGCGCTTCGATCGACCCCGCTGCTCCGCTGGTAGCAACGACCACGCCTACTACCCCAGCCGCCCAAGCGGGGCTGGGAGCGGTGAACCCGTGGGGGACCGCCCCGAGCGTTGGCACCCCCGCGAATGCTCCAGGTGTTTCTGCTGCCAACAACACGATGCCGAATGGCGATCAGGCGATGGCCCAGGCAGCCATGCAGGTGCTGGCCGGCGCTGGTCATCCGGGAGCCGCCGCGGCCATTGGACCGTATTCCGACCCCAACGATGCCGCCCTGTTGCGCGCTGCCCACGGAAGCACGGGAACAGCCGACAATCTAGGCCCATTCGCTGTCCGGCGAATTCCGTATCCGGAGGAAGTCCCCGGAGGGAATGTCGTGACGGCGGACGGCGCGGGGGCAGCCTCAAACGGCGTGCAGACCACGGCTGCCAGTCAGACCCATCTCCCGCCGGAATTGAATTCGCCCGTGAGTACCGCCGTCGCCACTCCCATGCCGTGGCAGAGCGATCTCGACCGTTTGATTGGAATCGTCGAACAGGATGTCGCGCGCGTCGCCGTCCCGACCACTGCGGAAGGTCGACACGCCCAGTTGCGGCAGCAGCTTTACCTGCGAATGCTCTACCTGATGGCCAATCGGCCGGAACGGGCTCTGACGGCGATTCCGGGGCTCGATCCAGTCGACCAGGAATTCTGCCAGCAGGTGTTGTGGGGACTGGCAAACTATCTTGATGTCGAACACATGCCGCGTTCGGCCGATCGAGCGGGGCAGGCGATCTCCCAGTTGAACACGGCTGTGCGTCGTCTTCGAGAAGTGGCTGATCTGGAGATTCGCAGCGTCGGGTTCTGTCAGCGCATCCTCGACTTTGGCATCTACGAGCGCTTCCCTCGCGACGAATTCAGCCCCGGTCAGGAAGTGCTTGTTTATGCCGAGATCGACAACTATCGCAGCGACCCCACGCTCGATGGACGGTATCGCACCGTCCTACGGTCGACGCTCGAAATCCTGAGTCCCACGGGCGAAGTTCGCTGGAAGCGTGATTTTCCGGCGACGGAAGACCTGTGCCGCGCTCCCCGGCGCGACTACTTCCACAACTACCAGTTCGCCATTCCCGACAAGCTCCCCCTGGGGCCGCATCGTCTGAAGCTCACGATCTTCGATGAGCTGAGTGGGAAGATGTCGAGCTATACGGCGAACTTTGTGGTGAAGTGAGGGATGCCCCCGGTTGCGGCAACCGGGGGCGAAATGTTGTGCGACATTAACTCCACGGGCGGCCGGTGAGGCGTTCGTAGGCTTCGGCGTACTTTTGCCGCGTTCGCTCGACAATGTCAGCCGGCAATTCCGGCGGCGGGCTGTTCTTGTCCCAGGTCGTTGATTCGAGCCAGTCGCGAACGAACTGCTTATCGAACGAAGGCTGAGCGCGGCCGGGTTGGTAAGCGTCGGCTGGCCAGAACCGGGAACTGTCCGGGGTGAGCGCTTCGTCGATCAGATAGAGTTCGCCGCCCGCCTGGCCAAATTCGAACTTGGTGTCGGCAATGATAATTCCGCGACCGCGCGCATAGTCGGCGGCCCGCTGGTACAGCGAGATCGTCAACTCGCGCAGCCGACTCGCCAGTTCCTGGGGAACCGCCTGGCACATCTGCTCGAACGAAATGTTCTCGTCGTGCCCCGATTCGGCCTTGGTCGCGGGAGTGAAGAGAACTTCGGGCAACTGGCCACATTCCTGAAGCCCCGCGGGCAGCGGGAGGCCGCAGACTTTTCCGGTGGCCCGGTAGTCTTTCCAGCCCGACCCGACCAGGTAGCCTCGGGCGACACATTCGATGGGGACAACCGTGGTCTTGCGCACGACCATGCTCCGCCCCAGCAGCGGTGCCGGATCGAATCCAGCCGGGAGGGGAAGGACGCGCGGATCGAGGTCGAGGAGGTGATGGGGGATCCCCACTCGCTCGAACCAGAACGCGCTGATCGCCGTCAGCAGCCGCCCTTTGTCCGGAATGGGGGTGGGAAGAATCCAATCGAAAGCGCTGATGCGATCGGTGGCGACCAGCAGCAGCCGATCGCCGAAGTCGAACACATCGCGAACCTTGCCTCGCCGCACGGGGATGCCGGGAAGTTCAATGCGGGAGACGACATGGGTAGCCATCGTGCGAAAGTCCTGAAAACGGGGCCGAATTGCCGAAGAGCGTAGCCCGCCGGGGCTTCTTGAACAACAAGTAGGCCCAAACTACACTGTCTTCGTTGGGTTCCACCCCTCTGGCGACGGAGCGGTACGAACACTTTGGCTGTGCAAGTGACGCCAACCGGGGTGGAACGCGAAGAACAGGTTGGGTTCCATCCCTCTGGCTTCGAAGCGGCATGATTGTCTGGACTGTGCCAGGGACGCCAACCGGGGTGGAACATGAGGCAAATGGGGTTCCAATTCTCCGACGTGAAATCCGAGCGATCGAATTCATCGGGCAGTGTACGCCGACCGGGTTGGGACGCGATGATAAGGGGAGGTCTTCACCCCTTGGGCGGGCCGTACGGTTTCTTCGCAAGGTCTCTTTTCAACGGACAACGGCGGTGCCGGTCATGACGATCACCGGGGAAGCGGCATGGGCGTGATTCGCTTCTCGGTCGAGTCGGCTGAGTTTCTGGCGAATTGGCCGGAGGTTCATCGCGGTTATCTCAGCGGCGGCGACGGCCGCATCTTCGCCACGCGAATCGAAGTGGAAGATCGCCAGGTTCTCTGCCGACGGTCGAGTTCGGAAAGCTGCCACTTTCATGTGGCGTTTCCGATTCCCGGTCGGGGACCGGTCGTCATCGCGACGACCACGCTCCCCGAGCGAGACCAACCATATCTCCTGAGCGTTGAACTCGCGCGCGGACTGATCGTTCAATTGCGGAATCAGTCGTCCACCTGGCAACTGGCGGGCATGCTGGTTCCGGACGAATTCACGAACCGCCTGCTCGAAGCCCAGCGTCTCTTCGCCAAGGCAGCATTGTCGCAGCACGACGAAGGTCTGGCCTGGGATCTCGCGCTGCGGGCGCTGGAAGTCGGACTGGATGCGGCGGATTGGCTGGCCGATGCCTTCCGCCAGCAGGCATTGGCCGGACGCCAGCGAAGTTTCGCCACCATGCCGGTGCTGCTGGGCTGCGAATTGAATGTTTCCGAGGTTCCGTTTTCGGGACAAGCCGAGTTTCAGCAGGTCTTTAACGCCGCGGCGGTGCGCGTCGATTGGCGCGACGTCGAATCGGCCGAAGGGGAATATGACTGGTCGACCGCCGATCGGCATCTGGAGTATTGCGAATCGCATCGACTGACGACCCGCGCCGGGTCGCTCATCGATCTGGGGGCGGGCGGCCTGCCGGACTGGCTGACTCCCTGGGAGCACGATTTCTTCAATCTGCAAAGCTTCGTGTGCGACTTCGTGGAAACGGCGATCTCGCGCTATGTCGGCCGCGTGCGGCTATGGGAAGTTGCCGCCCGGTTCAACACGGGGGGTGTTCTGTCTTTGAATGAAGAGTCGCGGTTATCGCTGGTGGCCCGCGTGCTCGACACGGCTCGCCAGGTCGATGGGGAAAGCCAGTACCTCGTGCGGGTCGACCAGCCGTGGGGCGAGTACCAGGCCCGCGGCCAGCATCGGCTGACACCGCTACAGGCGATCGACGCGCTGGCGCGATCGGGTGTCGGCCTCGGGGGCGTCAACCTGGAGATCGCCGTCGGCTTTCTGCCGTGCGGGACCGCCAATCGTCACGCGCTCGATTTCTGCCGCATGATCGATATGTGGAGCCTGCTGGGCCTGCCGCTGTATGTCACGCTGGCGTATCCCAGCCGTGCCGATCTTGACATGCAGGTCAGCGGAGACACCGAGGTCGACAGCCGGATCAGCCCGGCCAATTTCGGCGAGACCGAACAGGCGACATGGATCGACGAGGTTGTCCCCTTGCTCCTGGCGAAGCCGAGCGTCGCGGGGGTGTTCTGGTCGCACTTTACCGATGAACGGGCGCATCGATTTCCCAACGCGGGGTTGTGGCAGGAACCGGGCGGAGCCAAACTCGGCCTGAAGCACCTGGCCGCCTGGTCGCAAGCGCGCCGAAGATAGCTGGGACTTGCCCTTTCATACGCCAGCGGAGGTATCACGACTGGCTGTCGCCGTCGCGAATGAAAATTTGTCGCCAGCTATTGAACGGAAGACCGGACATGTCACGCCCCAAGCAGCCTTATCTTCGTGGGAGCTTGGGAACGAATTCAGTCATCACGCGCTGGCGAGACTGACCGCGTCGTCGAGCGAAGACGCCATCGTGAAGTAGGTCTCCAGACGGCTCATGCGAAAGACTTCCGCGACCGGGCCGTCTAACTCGACCAGCACCAACCGCCCTTCCTTGCGATGCATCCTGCGGTGGAGCGTGATGAGCTTGCCGAGCACCGAACTCGTGATGAAGACGACGTTTCGCAGGCTGACGACCAACCGCCGGCAGTTGTAGTGTTCCACCAGTTGCAGCAATTCCTGGCCAATCTGCTCGATGTTTTCCTCGTCGGAGAGACGAGCCCGGGTGAAGTTGGCGACCAGCACCCCACGGTCTTCGTGGAGGTTGAGGTAAGTCGGCTGGAAGCTCGTCCAGGCGGTCATGATTCTGCACGCTCCCCAAGCAGTGCTTCCGGGGCCGATTCGCGAATCTGGACGGAGGTCAATCGTCCAAGATCGTCCACACTACCGGGAAATTCGATTTGAAAATAGCGTTCGTCGTGTCCCACAACGCGATCGGTTCGTCCATTTACGAAGCTTTCCGCCATCGCGCGGACGGTACGGCCCGTCATCCGCTTTCCCGCGACTGCCAGGTTTTCCCGCTCCACGGCTGCCAGTTCCGCCATCCGGCGGGAAACCACGTCACCCGGCACACGCTCTTTCGACGCGGCTGCCGGGGTGCCGGTTCGCGGACTGAACGGAAACAGGTGCAATTTGATGAAACCCGCCTGCCGACAGGTTTCGACCGTCGCGGCATGCTCTTCGTCCGTCTCCCCGGGAAAGCCGACGATGATGTCGGTCGTGAAGGTCGGCTCGTCGAGCCGTTCCCGCATCGCGGCCAGTTTCTCGAGAAACCGTCGGGCCGAGTAGCGCCGCCGCATCCGCCGCAGGACCGTGTCCGAGCCGCTCTGCAAGGCCGGATGAAACTGCGGACACAGCCGTTCGCAGTTGGCGGCGGCCGATATGAAATCGTCGTGAATCTCGGCCGCTTCCACGCTCGACAGCCGCATCCGCCAGTCGCCCGGCAACCGATCGAGCCGCTCGAACAAATGCCACAGCCGAAACGGCGGCAGCCCCGATTTGCCGCGTGTCATCTCCACGCCGTAGTGGCCGACGTGAATCCCCGTGAGGACGATTTCCTGATGGCCCGCGTCGATGAGCCGCCGGACCTCATCCTCGACGTCGTCTGCCGATCGACTTCGAAGGCCAGGACGCACCTGCGGGATGATGCAGTAGCTGCATTTCAGGATGCAGCCATCCTGCACCTTCACATACGCCCGCTTGCGGCCTTCGAAGCGGCTGATTCCCGACGGTAGATCGTAAATCCCATGGCGGCCAAGAATGTCGGGCAGTTCGCGCTTGTCGGTCACCACCTCGAAGACGTTCGGCAGGCCGCGAACCGTTTCCGGGTCATTCGTCGCGTAGCACCCCATGACCAGCGTTCGGCCGCCGGGGTTTTCCCGCGCCAACTGGCGAATGACCTGCCGCGATCGCGAATCGCCGTTGTTCGTCACCGTGCAGGTGTTGACCACGCACAGATCGGCCGTCTCACCCTGGCGCGCTTCGCGAAATCCGTTGCGTTCCAAGCCTTCCTTGAGCAACTGCGTTTCGTACTGGTTCACCTTGCAGCCAAGCGTGACCAGCTTCATCGTGCGGGAAGAAGTGGACATGGTTCCTGCGCCAGTCGAGACGTCGCTCCGGACCCTGACGCTCCATCGTCCCTCACGCAATCAGTTGAGCCCGAGTCTCTCAGTTCCGTCCGCGACCGCGGCCTCGCGAGGAATCGCGACTGGGACCCTTGTCACGCGGCACGATCAGGTACGAAATTGCTTCGGCCCAGGTCGGAACGTCGTCGTAGGTGACTGGAGCGACTTTGCGGGGCGCTCGCTCTTCCGGCAGCGCGTCTTCCTCGTCCTCGACGTCTTCTTCTTCGTCGTCGTCCGAGTCTTTCACCACCGGACGCGATTCGCTCGACGAACCGCCACGACCGCGACGGCGTCCTCGGCGACGACGGCGGCGCGGCTGTTCCTCTTCCTCGTCGTCATCGTCTTCGCCGACGGCTTCAGACTCTACCGGTTCTTCGTCGGTAAGTTCGTCATCCGCGAAACCAGCCGGCTCATCGTCGGCATCGACATCGTCTTCGGCGGTGGTATGCACGGGCTCGCGGCGGCGACCGCCACGACGGCGGCGACGGCGGCGGCGAGGACGATCCTCGTCCTCACCGTCTTCAGATCGCGACGCCGGCTTTTCGCCCGGTTCCACATCCGCAACTTCTTCCAGATCCTCGTCCAACGTCAATTCTTCATCATCGAGGTCGAATAATTCACCCGCGAATTCATCGACTTCGCGCGGCGGACGACGTTCGGCTCGCGCGGCAGGCGCTCCTTCGCTTCCCGCACGTCGGCCATCTCGCCGACGGCGCGGCGGCCGTTCTTCGCGACGGGGTTCCTCGGCGGGGGCCGACGATTCGGAGGCTGCCGGTCGGCTGGGGGCGTCGTCTTCCACCGGGCGCGGGCGACGACGTTCGGAACTTTCGGGAGCCGCACGGCGGCTCTCGGAGCGATCGCCTCGTTCGCCGCGGTCACGACGCTCGCCGCCACGCTCGCGCGGTCCACGATCTCGTCGGCCTCTCTCGGAGCCACGACGGCCATCGCCGCGGTCGCGGGAGCGTCCGGACGAGTCTTCCGATCCACCGACCGCCGAAGATTTTGTCCCTTCGGAGGATTCCGGATCGTCCCAGTTCCAGCTATCGAGCGCATCCCAGAAATCGTCCCGTTCGCCCTTGTCTTCCGTTTTCTGGGCTTCGACCTCGGCAGGTTCGTTCCGCTCGGGTTCGCGCTCCTTTTCGACCCGTTCCTTCTCCACGCGCGCTGCGGGGGCCGGACGTGCGGCCTGGCGGGGAGGCGGAACCGGAACGACCTCGGGAGGCAGATCATCGAACGAGTCGAACGACAGATCGGGCTCGTCTTCGACACGCGAGGGTTTCGGGGCAGGGGGAGGTGCTACCTCCGCGACCGGCTTCGGAGCCGGGGCCACGATCGGCTCGGGATCGGGGAGTTCGACGTCGTCGTCGTTTCCAAACGTCACGCCAAACAGATCGGAGGCGAGTTTGCCCCAGCTATCGTCATCTTTGCCCGACTTGGCAGAGCCAAACCCGTCCATCGCGAACCATCATTTCGTTGAGCGTAAGAAATCCCCGCAAACGGGTTCGCAACCAGTCGAGCAGCAACTCGACGGACGACCCAGGGCGGCAGTCGCCGCAGGCGGGTGAAGTTCGGACGCCGACTGTCGGCACCAAACCTATTCCTCCTGAGTATCGCATTTTCGCCCGATCCGGGCAATTGATCCGCAACCAGCCTTGGCGAGCCACCCTCCGCAGACATCATCCCCGTTGGCTGGCGTTAGCCGAAGGCGTAACCCAGCACAGCCTTGCGGTGTTCAAGAATCTCAAAAATCGTTCTTTTGATTTCTCACAAAGCCGCAAAGCCACGGAGAAATCCGGTCCAACTGGTTTGAACCACCTTTCAAAACTCGTTCTTCGCTTTTCTCTGTGCCTCCGCGTCTCCGCGCGAAACCATCTTCGAATCCGCGCGACGTCGCAGGGGAAATCCGCGAGCACCGCTGTCTCGACTCTGGACTCTCGTCTCTCGACTCGCCTACGATGCTCCCGAATCGGCCTGGGGGACGCCCAAGCTCGTTGTGCGCGATTCACGTCGCGTCACAAGGCGCGGGGCTACCCCGCGTTCGACGCCTTGCCAGACACTCTGGTTGGGAATTGCGCGTCGGTACGCTTTGTACCGACACGCAATTCGCCCGAAGAATTGTTGTGCGTCCCCCCGGCCGGTTTTCCTTCGGCGGATCGACCGTCTGACGGCGTTCCACGCGGAGAACGATGGACGACGGTTCCCGATTTCGATGGATCGAACACATTCATGGGTTTGCTGAACTGGTTCTTCAGCCTGCTGTTCGGCAGCCCCCGCCGCGCCGCATCGCCCCCGACGGCCATGAGCCAGACGAGCGGCGCACGTTCTTCAGCCCAGACTCACGGCCGCGTACGACTGAAGAAGGACCGCCCCCGCCAGTGGTCCAACCGCTTTCGCTCGACGCGGGTGGTGGTCCCGAAAAAACCCTATCCGTTCGCTCGCAAGTCGATCACCGGGCGGGGCTATCTCGACATGAGCACCGACGGCGACGACCAGGCGCTAATCGCCGCTGGTCTCCCGGTCTTTCATCACCCGCAGGAACTGGCCGATTGGCTGCGACTTCCCCTCAAGGAACTGGCCTGGCTGACGAACCACTTTCGCCACGGCCGGCCGATCGACCCGCAGCGCGCCCACTATCATTTCCGGTGGATCGAAAAACGCCGCGGCGGCTGGCGTCTGATCGAGTCCCCCAAACGGCTGCTCAAAGCGCTGCAGTCCCGCATCCTCGATGAGATTCTCTCCCGGATCGCGACGCATTCAGCCGTTCACGGTTTCGTCCTTGGTCGGTCCATCCTCACCAACGCCGAACCGCACGTCGGACAGTGCGTGGTGGTGAAACTCGATCTGGAGAGTTTCTATCCAAGCATTCGCCTGGCCCGCATCGCTCGCCTGTTTCGCGGGCTGGGGTATTCCCGCGAAGCGGCCATCTGGCTGGGACGGCTCGTCACTTCGCGGCTTCCCCTCAATCAGCCGTTTCCGACCGGAAAGTCGGGAACCAGTTCGCTGACGCTGTGGCCGTACTTCCCGGCTCACTTGCCGCAGGGTGCCCCCACATCGCCCGCTTTGTCGAACCTCGTCCTCAGTCGACTCGATGCACGGCTCGCGGGTCTGGCCCGCAAGTTCGGGGCAACCTACACCCGCTATGCCGATGACCTGACGTTTTCCGGTCCCGAGCGCTTTGCCGCCAGTCTGGCCGTGTTCATCCCGCTCGCGAAGCAGATCATTCGCCGCGAAGGCTTGCGGGTGAACCGCGGCAAAACCCGCGTGCTGCGTCAAGCCGGACGGCAGATCGTGACCGGCGTCGTGGTCAACGAACGCCCAAACATCGATCGCCGCGCGTATGACACGCTCAAGGCGATTCTGACCAACTGCCATCGCCACGGCCCGACGAGCCAGAATCGCGACAACCATCCCCAGTTCGCGCTCCATCTGCGCGGCCGGATCGGGCACGTTTCGCTGCTCAATCCGGCACGCGGCGCGAAGCTGCTGGCAATCTTCGAGCAGATCGACTGGGAGCGCTAAGACGCACTCCCAGCCGGTCACAGTCCATGTGGAAAATACGGGGTGTGCCACTGGCTTTGCCAGTGCGTCTTTTTATAGGCAGAACCACTAAAGGCACACTGGCGAAGCCAGTGGTACCCGAGGATTCAGCCATGACAAAGCGTTAGAACGCCGTCTATTCCACGGTCACGCTCTTGGCGAGGTTCCGAGGACGGTCGACGTTGCAACCCCGCAAGAGCGCCACGTGATACGCCAGAAGTTGCAGCGGCACGCTGGTGACCAGCGGCTGCAAGTACTCGTCGACTTCCGGCACGTAAATCACATCGTCGGCAAGCTCCGCGACGCGATCGTCCCCATGACAGGCGACGGCGATGATCGGCCCGCCCCGCGCCTTGATCTCCTCCATGTTGGAGATGACCTTCGGGTAGATGTTGCACTTGGGAACCACGAACACGCTGGGCGTGTCCTGATCGACCAGCGCGATCGGCCCGTGCTTCATCTCGGCGGCCGGATAGCCCTCCGCGTGGATGTAGCTGATTTCCTTGAGCTTCAGCGCCCCTTCGAGCGCCACCGGGAAGTTGTACAACCGCCCCAGGTACAGGAAGTTTTCCGCCTGGTAGTACTTCTGGGCCAGTTCCTTCACCGCTTCGTGGCATTCGAGCGTTTCGCGCAGCTTGTTCGGCATCTCGCGGAGATGGCTGATGATGCGCTTCCCGGCCGGGTACGACAGGTGCCGCATCCGTCCGAGGAACAAGGCCAAAAGCGTCAGCACCGTGACCTGCGAGGTAAACGCCTTGGTCGACGCAACCCCCACTTCGGGCCCCGCGTGCAGATAGATGCCGCCATCGGCTTCGCGGGCGATCGTCGAACCGACCACGTTGCAGATCGCCAGTGACGGATGCCCCTTCCGCTTGCATTCGCGCATCGCGGCGAGCGTATCGGCCGTTTCACCGCTCTGCGTGATCGCGAAGACCATCGTGCGATCGCTCATCGGCGGGTTGCGATATCGCAGTTCGCTCGCGTATTCGACTTCGACGGGGATCCGGGCAAATTCTTCGAGGAGATATTCGCCGACGAGGCCCGCGTGCCAGCTTGTCCCGCAGGCGGTCAGCACGATGCGGTCGATCCGGCGCAGCGTCTGGGGATCGAGATTCAGACCGCCAAACCGGGCGGTGGCCTCTTCGTCGTCAAGACGTCCGCGCAGTGCGTTTTCAATCGACTGCGGCTGCTCAAAGATTTCCTTGAGCATGTAGTGTTCGAACTCGCCGAGGTCGGTGTCTTCCGACTTCTGCTCCAGCACGCGCACGTTGGGAACCTGGGAGCCCCCGTCGCGGTGGACAATCTGCAAGTCGTCAGCCGACACAATCGCCAGTTCGTGATCGTTCAGGTAAACGACGCGGTCGGTATGACCGACGAGCGGGCTGGCGTCGCTGGCCACGTAGTGTTCGCCTTTGCCGACGCCCACCACCAGCGGGCTTCCCAGCCTGGCGACAATAATGACATCCGGAACATCGCGGAACAAAACAGCGATGCCGTACGTTCCCTTGAGCTGTTGCAGCGTCTTTTCGACGGCTGTCACGCAGGTGGCCACGTCGGTGGGATTGGCACCGAGTTTGACGAGCTCATCGAGTTCGTACGCCACCCAGTGGGCGATCGCTTCGGTATCGGTGGCGGTCCGGAAGACATAGCCCTGCTCGCGAAGCTGGTCGCGAAGCTGGCCGTAGTTTTCGATCACGCCGTTGTGAACGAGGACGACTTCGCCGTTGCCGCCGGTGTGCGGATGCGAATTGACATCGCTGGGCGGTCCATGCGTGGCCCAGCGCGTGTGGCCGATGCCGGTGGTACCCGCGAGCGGATCGGCCTCGCACAGATCGGCGAGCTGTTTGACCCGACCCGATTTTTTGCGGATCTGGATGAGACCGTCTTCATGGACGGCCACGCCGGAGCTGTCATAGCCGCGATATTCGAGCCGGAACAGGCCCTCGATCAGGTAGTCGTAAGCCTGTTTCGGCCCGACGTAACCCACGATTCCGCACATTCATGTCTCTCCCAAGCCAGGGTGGCCCGCCCAGCCGGGGCGGTCATAGCAGAGTGTTGCCAAACGAGTCAATCCGCACTGACGGGGCGCCGACAAGCCCCTCACAACTGTGAAGCGCGGTGCGCATCCCCCCCCTCTCACGATGGGATTGCAATCAAGCAAAGCCTAGCTCACGAACGGCCTTGAAAATGTCGGCCCCCGCGCGGGATTGGGATTTCCCCGTGTTCCCTTTCCGCAACCTCCCGAATCGTGAGCTACATTTCCTACGTCGTCGCGTGGCGCGAGAGGTTGTGCCACGCTTGGATTTCTCGTAAGTCTCTTCCAGATAAGGCATTCCCCCCATGCCGGCTCCGACCATGCCTCCTCGCGGTGGACGCGGTGGACTGAACAATGAAGTCGACTTTGAATCGCTCAAACGGCTGATTCACGGCAAGCTCGTCGAGAAACTTGATCTGTCGCGGCTGGGTGAGCTTGAGGGGGATACCCTTCGCCGCGAAATCCGTCTGGTTGTCGAACACCTCTGCGATACCGAAAACCCGCTTCTCAATCGTTCCGAACGCGAACGGCTGATCGAAGAAGTCCTCGACGAAACCTTCGGCTTCGGCCCGCTGGAGATCCTGCTCAAGGAACCCGGCATCGCCGACATCATGATCAACGGGCCGAAGGACGTGTTCGTCGAAAAGAACGGACGCATCCAGCGGCACGAAGTCACGTTCCGCGACAATCAGCATCTGCTCCAGATTCTCGACCGTATCGTTTCACGCGTCGGCCGCCGTGTCGATGAAACTTCGCCGATGGTCGATGCCCGCTTGCCCGATGGCAGCCGTCTCAACGCCATTATTCCGCCGCTGGCTCTCGATGGCCCGTCGCTGACGATTCGCCGCTTCGGGTCGAAGCCGTTGCAACTGGAAGACCTGCTTCGCTTCGGGGCGTTTACCCCCGAGGTCGTGCTGTTTCTCGAAGGGGCCATCAAGGCCCGTCTCAACATCATTATCAGCGGCGGTACCGGCTCGGGGAAGACGACGCTCCTCAACACCCTGTCGAGCTTCGTCCAGAACGATCACCGGATTATCACCATCGAAGACGCCGCCGAACTTCAGTTGCAGCAGGAACACGTACTGCGTCTGGAAACGCGCCCGGCGAATATCGAAGGCAAGGGCCGCGTGACGGCGACCGACCTGGTGAAGAACGCCCTGCGTATGCGTCCCGACCGCGTGATCATCGGCGAATGCCGCGGTGCCGAGGCGCTCGACATGCTGCAAGCCATGAACACCGGCCACGAAGGGTCGATGACGACGATCCACGCCAACAGCCCGCGCGACGCCGTTTCGCGTCTGGAAACGATGATTTCGATGGGGGGCTTCGAGCTGCCGATCAAGGCGTTGCGCCAGCAGTTTGCCGCCGCCGTCGATCTCATCATTCAGGTCAACCGGTTGCAGGGGGGACCGCGACGCGTCACCCACGTCACCGAAGTGCTCAACATGGAGCAGGAGACCGTCGTCATGCAGGACATCTTCCGTTTCATGCAGGACGGCATCGGCGAAGACAACCGGGCCTTCGGGCATTTCGAGGCCTCGGGCGTTCGGCCGTCGTGCATGCCGCGGCTGGAAGCGGCGGGGGTCCGCCTGCCGGCCAACCTGTTCCAGAACCGCCCCCTGGGGCGTGCGTAAAGAAGAGTTCAGTCCCGAATCTCGAGATTTGCGTGCCACTGGCTCCGCCAGTGTGACTTGTCCTGGAGCCCTGATTGACGAACGGCACTGGCGGAGCCAGTGGCACACCGCTTCCCAGTCTCGGCCCCCGATTGGTGATCGAAGCGTTTTGAACTGCTGATTTCCCGCGACCATCATCCGGCGATGATTCCATGAATATCGACATCGATCCCATCCTGCTCGTCTCGCTGTCGGCATTCGTCGGCGTGGTGTCGCTGTTTATTGGCGTGTGGTTTCTGATGCGGCAGGACGGCGACAAGTCGGTGGAGAGCCGGCTGGAAGCGATCGCCGGGATGAAGGGCGGCGGCCCCAACGGCGAGGCCGACGCCAGCCGCGGTCTGATGAAGGAAGAAGTTCTCAACCTGGGAACGGGGATGCTGGCCTCGCTGGCGACGCGGTTCCGCGAGCGCCTGGCCGGCCTGAGCATGTTCTTCCAGCAGGCCGATTCGCCCATCAAGTTCGACGTGTTCATCCTCATCAGCCTCGGCTGCATGATCGTCGGTTGCGGGGCGGCATTCGTCGCCAACGCGCCGACGCCGCTGATTCCGGTCGCGGGCATCTGCCTCAGCGTCGTGCCGCTGCTGTGGCTGTGGTGGCGGCGCAAGAAACGATTCGCCAAGTTCGCGAAACAGCTCCCCGACGCGCTGGAACTGATTGGCCGGGCCCTCCGCTCGGGCCACAGCTTGAACTCGGGGCTGCACCTGGTCGTCGAGGAAATGCCGGCTCCCATCAGTACCGAATTCTGCATCGCCTATGA
Source organism: Planctomycetaceae bacterium (assembly GCA_019636285.1). GTDB lineage: Bacteria > Planctomycetota > Planctomycetia > Planctomycetales > Planctomycetaceae > JAHBXV01. Next base: position 29,425 of record JAHBXV010000030.1, on the reverse strand, counting down.
AGAACAAAACCTGGGCGTGCCGATTGAAGCGGCGCTCAAGAACATGGTTCATCGCATGCCGAATCTCGACCTCAAGTTCTTCGTGACGGCGGTTGCCATTCAGCGGCAGACAGGGGGCGACCTCGCTGAGATTCTCGACAAGATCGGCTACGTGATCCGCGAACGGTTCAAGATCCTGGGGACCGTCCAGGCCCTCACCGGGGAAGGCCGCCTCAGCGGTGCCGTCCTGATGGGCATGCCGATCGTCATCTTCTTCGCCGTTTACTACCTGAATCCCGACTACGTGATGCTGCTGTTCACGACGGAACTCGGCAAGAAAATGATCGCCGTCGGCATCGTCATGCAGATCCTCGGCGCCGTCGCGATCAAGAAGATCATTGATATTAAGGTGTGAGGAAGAGTGGTCGGTGGTTAGTGGTTGGTGGTTAGAAAAAGCCAATTGCGATCCGCCTTCCTCCCCGCTCTTCACCAACCACCGACCACTAACCACCAACCACTTCGGCACCCTCATGAGCCTTGTCACAATCCTCCCCTGGGCCCTGTTCGGCGGCATCACGTTCGCCGTGTGGGCGCTGATGGACTATTTCGCCGGGCGCGACAGCCGAGCCAGCGAGCGGTTGGAAGAGCTGCGCAATCCGCTGACTCGCGACAAAGCGCGGGCGGCGGCAGCCAAGCCCAAGGGCATGGCCTCGATGATCGAGCGCGCCGCGCCGGCCCTCTCGAAAGCGCTCGAACCCAAAACCGAACTGGAACAGAACGAACTCAAGGTTCGCATGGCGAACGCGGGTTTCACCAACCCGAAGGCCCCGCAGATCTATCTGGCGGTCAAGTTCACGACGATGGTGTTAGGCGCGCTGATCGGGGGCGGCTACGGCATGCTGGCCTACGGGTTCAACCAGCAAGGGCTGACGACACTCGGCCTCTCGGCCGGAGCCGGTTTCTACATTCCCGGCATCGTGCTGTGGTATTGGCGCAGCAAACGGATGCAGGCCATCTTTCTGAGCCTGCCCGACGCGCTCGACCTGCTGGTGGTGTGCGTGGAAGCGGGGCTGGGACTCGATTCGGGCATGCGGCGCGTGGGCGAAGAGCTGAAGGACACGCATCCCGAACTGTGTGAAGAGATCAACGCCTGCAACCTGCAATTACAGATGGGCCGCTCGAAACGCGACGTGCTGCACGACCTTGGCGTGCGGACCGGCGTCGACGACGTGAAGGCGCTGGTCGCCATCCTCATTCAAGCCGACCGCTTCGGTTCGTCGATCGCTCAGGCCCTGCGCGTGCAGTCCGACTCCATGCGCGTGAAGCGCCGTCAGATCGCCGAAGAGAAAGCTCAGAAGACCGCCGTGCAGATGCTCTTCCCCATGGTGATTTTCATCTTCCCGGGGATCTTCGTCGTGCTGGTTGGTCCCGCGGCGATCAAGATGATCGAGCAGTTGCTGTAACCGCTCGGGCTGCCCTGTCAGGATCTTGAACAGAACGTTAAGGCGCTGTTCAAACTTCCGAGCGCGCGTTTTTTTCGCGCCCTTTCTCCGTCGATTCGCCTCTGTGCGCATGGGCTCTAGGAAATTCGGCAAAGTTTCTGCCCTAAGCGCATAACCCGTCTAATCCATGGGGCGATGCCGCGGTATGACCGTCACCGCTGGCGCAACAGGTTTTCGGGCGATCTGGGGACCACTTAGGTGTTTTCCCGGAGTTGCAGAAAACCAACATGTCCAATTTCACGGCACCGCGATTGCTTGATTGGTTCGCCGTCGAGCAATCGATCAGGTTGTTCCCGATCGAACTGCGTTAACGGGCCAACGCGGACGCAGGACAAACGGTGTCGAGTCGGTCGCGGCGCGAGGCAGGCGCCCCGGGTCCGGCTCTGGATAATGGATGCAGGACTTTTTGCAGGATTCTCCTCGTCATGGTAGCCCCACCACACTGGCTGACGGTCCTGGGTGACCGTGTCGCCAGTTCGATTCATCCCATCGACATCCTGCCCCCGCTGGGATGTCATTACCAATTGGTTGATGGTGTCTGGGAGGTAACCCTGTTCGCGTCGCAGACGGAAGTCATCGGCGGACCGCGCGATGGTTCGCGCACTCCCTCCCGGTTTCATCTCGACATCAAATCCCTGCTCGAACTTTTCGACGAAGTCCGCGGCTGCTCGTGGCAATCCATGGCGGTCGACGAAGCCGACGACCTCGGAGCGCATGTCTCCGTCGAAGGTCTTTATGAGCAGCACCACGTCTGGTTGAGACTTCCCGCCCGCGCCCCGGAGTGCTTCGACCCCGGTCGCCATGCCATCGTGCATGAACGTCAATGGAAGGAAGTCTGGTAGATCCTTCATTCGCAGGCTCCGCCTGCGAGCACTCAGCCCTGCCTGATCGCCAGCGCCCCGCGCGCCACCCTGTCCATGCTGGACACGCCCCCGCCAATCCCGCATCTTTGTCGGGAGTCAAGCTGTCAATCAGTTGGTCCGGGAGCCCACCATGTCACATGCGTCGATCAGCCGTCGTTCCTTTCTGAAAGCCGCAGCCGCCGCTGGCGTTCTCGGAAGCCCGTTGTTGTCCCGACGGACACAGGCTGCCCCCAGCGATGTGATTCGCCACGCGAGTTTTGGCGGCGGCGGAATGGCGAAAGCCGACCTGTCGCAGATCATCACCCATCCGCGCGTAAAGCTGGTCTGCGTCGCGGAAGTCGATTCGGATCGTGCCGCCGCTCTCAAGAAAGAGCTTCCCGACATTCGCGTTTACAGCGACTGGCGGAAGATGCTCGACGAAGAAGCCGGCAATCTCGATACGGTTAACGTTTCAACGCCCGACCACATGCATGCGCCCATGGCCATGTCGTGTCTCAATCGCGGCCTGCATGTTTACTGTCAAAAGCCGCTGACGCACGACATCTACGAATCCCGACGACTGGCCGAGGTCGCCCGCGAAAAGGGCCTCGTTACCCAGATGGGGATTCAGATTCACTCCCACGAGGCGTACAAGACCGCCGTCGCCATGGTTCAGCAGGGAACCATTGGCAAGATTCGCGAAATCCACACGTGGAGCGACAAGAAGTGGAGCGACCCGAACCCGCGTCCTGAAAAGAGCGATCCCGTCCCGGAAAACCTCGACTGGAACCAGTGGCTCGGCGTCTGTGCCGAGCGGCCATTCATTGGCGGCGGATACTACCATCCGGGCAACTGGCGGAAGCGGCTCGATTTCGGCACCGGCACGTTTGGCGACATGGGTTGCCACATCCTCGATCCGGTCTTCTCGGCTCTCAAGCTGACCGCGCCGGTCTCGATTCGCTCGGAAGGCTCCGCTCCCAACCAGTGGAACTGGTCGCAGGACGCGATCGTGAAGTTTGTTTTCCCGGCCACCGAGTTCACGGCCGGTCCAACGGTCGCGCTGACCTGGTACGACGGCGACCGCAAGCCGCCGGTCGAGGTCGCGAAACAACATGCGGGCGAGACGTCTCTGCCCGGACAGGGATCGCTGCTGATCGGCGAATCGGGGAGTCTCATCATCCCCCATATCGCCATGCCCATCGTGCTGCGCGATGCGAAGGTCGTCCAAGTCGATTTTCCGCAGGTTCCGGGAAAGAACCATTGGCACGAATTCATCGACGCGGCCGCCGGCACGGACAAGACGTCGACCTACTTCGACTATGCCGGCCCATTGACCGAAGCCGTGCTGCTGGGAGGCATCGCCACGCGTTATCCCAAGACGACGCTCGAGTGGGACGCGGTCAACCTGAAGTTCAAGAACATGCCCGAAGCGAATGCCTTCGTCCGCAAGGACTACCGCGCCGGCTGGGAAGTCGAGGGACTGAGCTGATTCGATTCTTGAAGTCGATCGTGGGCTGGGATAGAAGGCTTATCCCAGCCCACTTCTTATGAGAATTCCTAACACAACCTCTGTGCAGTGAGACTTTTTGCTTGGATTTTCGCAGGCTTCTGACAGGCACAACCGGTTGTGTTAGGGGTTCTGAATCTCGCCCTTGTCATTACGGCAGCAGGCGAACCTTCAGGTTCTTGAATTCGACCGGCGAGCCTTCCGATTCCAGGCACAGGAAGCCTGTCGCGGGATTGCAAGCGGTTCCGCCGGAGACTTCTTCGCCGTTCACCCACAGCCGCACTTCTCCGTTGATGGCCCGCACGTAGTAGTGGTTCCATTCCGGCGATGGCTTGCTCAGTTCCTTGGAGGGGAAGCTGCGGCTGCCGCGCGGGGCGACGGGCGGGAAAGGAGTCATCGTGCTCTTGCCCGTCGGGAAGACGTCGCCATGGCAGGTGAACCAGTCGGGTTTCTTGCCGGTCCGCTCTTCGTACTGTTGCGCGTAACCGTGATCGAGCACCTGTACCTCAATCCCCTGCGGAAGCTGACCGGGCTTCAGGGCGGACAGCGATTCTTCCGTCCCCCACAGAAAGACGCCCGAGTTCCCCGCCGGTTTCAGATGCCGCCATTCGACGACCAGTTCGAGATTCGTCACGGGTTCCTTCGAGCGGATCACCCCGACCGGCGTCCCCGTGCAGTGGATCACGCCGTCTCGCATCGACCAGGTCGTCTCTTCGCAGTTGACGTTCATGAAGTCGTCAAGCGTGAGGAGTTTCCAGCCTGGGCCGTTGCCGTCGATGCGCGCGGCGGGTGCCGCATCCTGGGCCAGTCCGTATTGCGACAGGCATCCGACCAGCACGGCAAGCAGGGGCAACGTCATTCGATTCATCAGAAAGGTCTCCGCACATGCATCCGGGGGCAACGGTTGATACGTTGTCCAGTGTAGGCGGTCCCGCGCGGGTCGTCGAACGAGCACAAACAGCGTTTCATGCCCCGTCAGTTCGGGCAGTTCCGAAAGAACATCATGCAGCTTCGCGGCCGCCGTTACGACACCGGCGAACCCATCGTGGTCACCATTCGCGACGATCGGATCGCCGCGATCACTCCCGCTCATCCCGTGGGCGACGCCGCCGAGTGGCCGTTCGTCGCCCCCGGTCTGTTCGACATGCAGATCAACGGCTTCGGGGGAACCTGGTTCAGCGATGAAGAACTGACCGCCGAGCAGGCCGTGGCGGCCCTCATGCCGTGGTTCCGCTTCGGCGTGACGCGCCTGTGTCCCACGCTCATCACCAATTCGTACGAAGCTCTCGAACGCGGGCTGACCGCTATTCGACAAGTCTGCGAGCAACACCCGTGGGCCGATCGCCTGGTTGCCGGCTGCCACGTCGAAGGGCCCTATCTTTCGCGCGAGGACGGTCCCCGCGGCGCGCATCCGCTGCACCATGTTCGCGCGCCCGACTGGGTCGAATTCCAGCGGTTGCAGGAAGCCTCGGGAGGCCGTATCCGCCTGCTGACCATCTCGCCCGAGTGGGACAACACGGCGGAGTTCATCGCCCAAGTGGTGAAGTCGAACGTCGTGGTGGCAATTGGTCACACGGCGGCCACTCCCGAACAGATTCACGCCGCCGCCGACGCCGGCGCGACGTTCAGCACGCACCTGGGGAACGGCTGCCACGCCCAGATCCATCGGCATCGCAACCCGCTGATCGCCCAGCTCGCCGATGACCGATTAATGACCGGCGTCATCTCCGATGGCCATCACCTTCCAGCTGACTGGTTGAAGGTGATTCTCAAGGCCAAGTCGCCAAAGCGAGTGGTCGTAACCTGCGACGCCTCCGGTTGGGCGGGCTGCACCCCCGGCGTGTACACCGGCAAGCTGGGAAGCTGCGAGATTCTTCCCAGCGGCAAGCTGGTCGTCGCCGGGCAGCAGGAACTGCTCGCTGGCTCGGCCGACACGACCGATGTCTGCGTGGCTCGCCTCATCGCCGCCACGGGATGCAGTCTGCGCGATGCGATCGAGATGGCTTCGCTCACTCCTGCGGAAATGCTGCGGCTCGAATCGCCCCGCCTGGCGCCGGGCGGCCGCGCCGATCTGTTCCTGTTCGATCACGACCCACGGGCGGCGACCCTCCGCGTCCATGCCACTGTCGCTGCTGGCACCCTCGAATTCGGCGACCCCGCGATCGCGTCGTAGCGCCCCTAGCCGCGACCCAACGGGGAGCGCTCTTCTCCCCGGCGCGTTAGCGCCGCGGCCGCTCCACATCATACCGCTTCAGCTTCCGATCCAGCGTCGACCGCTCGATCCCCAGAAGCTGCGCGGCCTGCGACTTGTTCCAGCCGGTGTGCTCGAGCGTCGCCAGGATGTGGCGCTGTTCCAGATCCTCGAGCGATTCCACCTGGAACTCTTCCGAGGGCGTCGCGACCGGCACAGGCGGCGCGCCGGCCCCCAGGGCCGAGAGCTGAATGTCCTGCGGACCAATGACTTCTTCGGGCGACAGAATCACGGCCCGCTCGATCGTGTTCTGCAACTCGCGAATGTTGCCCGGCCAGTGGTAAGCCTTCAGCGTTGCGAGTGCCGACGGAGCCAGGGCTTTCGGCGGCCGTCCCGATTTGCGGGCAAACCGTTGCAGAAAATGATGGGCGAGCAGAGGAATGTCGTCCTGACGAGACCGCAGCGGCTCGACGTCGAGTTCGACGACCTGCAAACGGAAATAAAGGTCCTTCCGGAACTCTCCGGCTTCGACCGATGTTTCCAGGTCGCGATTCGTAGCAGCCAGCACGCGAACATCGACCTTTACGGGAGTTCCACCGCCGACGCGTTCGTACGGATGCCCTTCCAGCACCCGCAGGAACTTCGACTGAATGGCCGCGCTCATTTCGCCCACTTCGTCGAGGAAGATTGTCCCGCGATGGGCCTGTTCGAATTTACCGATCTTCCGCGCGGTTGCCCCGGTAAACGATCCCTTCTCGTGCCCGAACAATTCGCTTTCGAGGAGCGTTTCGCTCAGCGCGGCACAGTTCATGGTGACGAACGGACCATCGCGTCGCGAACTGCCGTTGTGCAGCGCCCGCGCCACCAGTTCCTTCCCGACACCGCTCTCCCCGCGAATGAGGACCGTCGCATCCGTCCCGGAAATTCGCTGGATCATCTCTCGCAGACGAACCATCGCGGGGCTTTCCCCCACGAGGCGAAACTGCTGATCGAGCTGCTCGCGGAGAGTTTCATTTTCCGATTCCGCCTGCACGAGCCCCGCCTTGAGCTGTTCGCGGCTCTCGAGATTCACGAGCGCGACGGCGAACTGATCGGCGAGCGCGAGAACAAACTCCAGGTCTTCCTTCTCCAGCGGGTTGTCCGAGTTGGTCGCGTACAAATGAACGACGCCGTGGACGCGATCGTGGCCATTGCTGCACACGGGAACGCAGATCACGCTCTCGGCACTCAACTCTCCGAGGCTGTCGCGGTTGGCCAGTCGCCGATCCAGCGAGACATCGCGTGCCAGCACGCCTTCGCGGTCTTCCAGCACGATTCGCGACAGGGAATCGGAGACCCGCTGATAGGGGAGTTCCTTCAGCGACTTGTACGCGACAATCGCCAGTCGCGACGGATTCGCCTGCCGATCGACATCGCCCAGCAAGATGGCCCCGATATCCGCGGACGTTACGGAAAAGAGGGCATCGAGGACGATCTGCGACAACTGCTTGACGTCGGTCGCCCCGCCCATGTCGAGCGCGAGGCGATAGAGACGCGCCAGCTCCAGGTTCGTCCGGTCGGTCGGGGGCGTTTCCGTATTCGGGAAGCCGTACCGATGCTCCCGGGCGCGGTGCAGAATCTCGGGAGCCGACAACAGGCCCGTATCGGGCTCGTCCAGCGTGTCCCGCGGAGAGAGCGTCGTGTCGTTCAGGTTCTCGACGTGCTTCGACAGCCGAAACTCAAAGACGTTGGAACCAAGCTGGATGATCGATCCGGATCGCAGTTCTGTATCGCCGTCGATCAGCATTCCCTGCAATCGGGTTCCATTACGGCTCCCCAAGTCGCGCAGAATCCATCGACCGCCGCGATCGAAGACCTCGCAATGGCTGCGGCTGCACACTTCGTCCGCGATAACCACTCGATTTGTCGGCGAACGGCCGATCGAGGCGACCTGGCCCCGATACAGCTCAAAGCTTTCTCCTTCCAGCGATCCCGCCTGCGCGTAAAGGAACGCGTCCGGACCGGCTGGCGATGCTCCATTGTCTGAGTTCATGACGGCCATCAACTGGGATGGGAAACCCGCGGCACGGCGCCCGCCGCACGTGTCGAAGGATCACTTCAAAATACGGTCTCTTCAACAGGTTTCGCAAGACGACCTGTCGAATCGCTCGTTAGCCGCGACCCAACAGGGAGCGCTCTCTTTCGCACGATTTCCATTTTGCCTCTCAACACGCCAAACTGGTCCCTCCCCCTGCGACCGGATCACCGGGCCATTCGTAATTCCCATCACAACGCCCACCTGTAAGGAGTTCCCATGGCTGACACCACCGCCACCGACGGCCCCACCTTCAATCCATTGAAATCCACGTACTCGCTGTTCGACGAATTCCGCAACTTCGCGTTCAAAGGCAACGTGGTCGATCTTGCCGTCGGGGTCGTGATCGGCGGAGCGTTCGGGGGCCTGGTCAAGTCGCTCGTCGACAACATCATCATGCCCCTCATCGCGGCGGTCACTCCGTCCACGAACAACTACTCGGAGTGGACGATTCCGCTGAACGGCCAGGAACTTCATCCCGGCTTGTTTCTGGCACAGATCCTCAACTTCCTGATTCTCGCGGCCGTGCTGTTCGTCTTCATCGTCAAGTTTTTGGGATGGATCATGCACTCCCGAAAGGCTGAAGCCGCCGCCCCGCCCCCTCCGCCCCCACAGGACGTCGTCCTGCTGACCGAAATCCGCGATCTCCTCAAACAACAGGCCAGCCGCCCGTAATCGCGGCGAGCCCCACGGGAATCGCAAACTCACTTGACGGACGAGCCTTGAAAGTGTACACATGTTTCAGTGTACTTGCGATTAGATTTTCGCGTAATTGGGCATCCCCAGGTCCGGGCCTTCACCAACCACTGACCACCAACTACCAACCACTCTCTTCCCAGGATCTCCCATGTCCGTCTCAACCATTCCAGCCGGCTATCACTCGGTAACCCCCTACCTCGTCATCTCGGGGGCCGATGCCGCGATTGAGTTCTACAAGGCCGCGTTTGGGGCAACGGAAGCCCTTCGTCTCAATGGCGCCGGAGGAAAAGTCGCCCACGCCGAAATCGAGATTGGCGACTCCCGCCTGATGCTGGCCGACGAATGGCCCGACATGGGAATCGTGGGGCCGGATCCGCAGCGAAGGACGCCGGTCGGCTTCTGCCTGTATGTCCCGGATGTCGACGCCGTCTTCGACCGCGCCGTCCAGTTGGGAGCCACCGTTGATCGCCCCGTCGCGGTCCAGTTCTACGGCGACCGCTCGGGAACAGTCCGCGATCCCTACGGCCACCTCTGGACCATCGCAACGCACGTCGAAGACGTCACCCAGGAAGAAGTCCAACGCCGCTTCGACGCCATGATGGCCGAACAGGGAGGCTGAGAAGTCGAGAGTCGCGGAAGAATCTCTGGCACGGAATTTAGCCGCGACCCGCAGGGGAGCGCTGCCCTCTTCCTCAACCATAAACCTTCAACCATCGACCGCTACCTCAACGCCGTCTGCGTTCGCAGAATCCCCGACATCTCCGTCCGCAAAGCGGAATCGGGAGCGAGTTCCACGAATCGTTGGGCGTGACGACGGGCGATGTCGAATTCCCCGGTTCCCATCGCCAGTTTGGCCAGGCCGTAGTGGCTCAGGCGATGGTCGGCCGACGTCGCCAGGACCCGTTCGTAGTACAGCCGGGCTTCGGATCGACGCCCTTCGCTCTGGCAGACCGCTCCCAGCCCGTAGAGGGCTTCCGGATTTTCGCGGTCGATGGTCAGGGCTTTCGCGTAGTTATTGCGGGCCGCTTCGAACTTCAGTTGCCCGAGTTGCGAGCCGGCCAGGCCGATGTAGGCGCTCGGATCCTGCGGTTCCAGTTCCACCAGGCGGCGGTAAATGCGCTCGGCCGAAAGGAGATCTCCTCGGGCTTGCAAGTCGGCTGCCTCGGCGTACAGTTCGGCGTGCTGGCTGGTTCCGGCGTAATACTCGTGTCCCACAACGCGGCCGTTGCCCGCGACGAGTTCCCGAGTCGTCGGTCCGCTGCGACGAAAGATCAACAAGCCCACCGCCGCCAGTGCTGCCACACAGACGACCGCGATGAATATTGTCGTGCGATGGGCGGCGATCCATGCCTTCATACGAACATCCAGACGTAGAGGCGACTTGCCCGAATCGGGCGAGAGGGCATCGGGCGATTGGGAGCCAGTCGGTTTTGGCTCCGGATTGTTCTTTGACAACTCGGTCCGTCACTCGGCCCGCGGTTCGGCCGATCCTTGCACACAAAATATGTCTCTTGAGCTTCCGTCAAAACCCAGTTGGTGGCTCGGATACCCCTGCGAATTCAGAAATGTTTCGAACGTCCAGAGGGTTTTGACGGTACGACTTGATCGCTAGCGACGCAGCAGGAACCCTGCTCTCGAATTCGTGAACAAAAAACTCTTGGAATCTCGAATCGGCAGCCAGAAACCAAGTCATCCTCTACCCGGCGTGACCTGCCGTTTCCGCATCAATATTCGCCCGGCTGCCAATCGGCAGTCGCGGCCACAGACGCCCCTTCGGCACGATTTGGACGTCCACATACGCGTCTGACAAATGGACAGCCGACCCGGGCACGGCCTGCAACGGAATGTTTCGCACTTCGCCCCGGCGGACACCTTCGCCCGAGAAGACCACGGTCACTTCCGTTCCGGCCGCGAATCGCGACAACAGTCGCGACGGGACGCGTGCCAGCAAATACGGCTGGTCCTGATCGAGCAATTCCACGAGGACTTGCCCCGGTTGAACAGGATCGCCAACATCCGGCACCGTTGTCCCGACCCGGCCGTAGCAAGCGCTGCAAATGTCGAGGCCCTTCGCCTGTTCTTCCAGCAATCCCAGCTCCCGACGCGCGTCCGCCAGACGGGTTTCCGCGAGCGAAACCCCCGCCGACAATCGCACCCGGTCCACCAGCGATTTTTCCAGGGCCCGCAACTCTTCTAATCGTCGTTCGCAAAGTCGGTGCTGAGTCTCGAGCGTCTCAACGGCCGCCGCGGCGGCATCTTCTTTCAGGAGAGCGTCAAATCGAGAGTCATCGTTAAGCGTTAGCGGACGAATCAGATCCCCCGGATTGGACTCCAGGAGCGCCCCGGCCGACAACCTTTCCTTCCAGGCAATCTGTTCCACTTCCCGAGTCAGCTTTTGTTCCAGGCACGAGGCCGCTTTCAATTCGGTCTGGAAGATCTCCGCGTTCAAATCACGCCGCCGCCATTCCAGTTCCATTTCCGCCGCGGCCTGAATGCGATCTTTTTCGGCCGACAGCTCGCGAACTTCGCGTTCCTTGGCTGAAATCCGCAACATCAGCCGTTCATCCGCCAGGCGGATCAGCACGTCGCCCGGCGCCACCGACTGACCCGGCTGGACAAGCACTTCCGCGACCCGGCCCTGCCGTCCCGCGACGATTCGGGCTCCTTCGGTGAGGAACGTCGCGGGGATCGGCTGTTCCATTCCCTGTTCGAGAATTCCGACGACACCCACGCCCAGAAGAACGGCCATCCCCGCCATGAGCACGAGACGGCTCAGGGCGATTGGCGTTTCGCCGGTGGAAACGTCGGTCGGGTTGGTGTGCTGTGCCATGAACAAATCCATCGAGCGCGGCGAGTCCGCTTCGGTCCTTGAAAGATTCCATCGGTCCGCGCCCAACGCGGCGTTGCGTCCGTTTCAACCGGAGGAGGAGTGTTCGACCGCTAGGCGCCGCAAAGCTTCGCTAGATTCGCGCGTTGCGGGTCGGCAATCGCCGCGAATCGGTCATTTTCGCGGCCACGAAAGTTGACAACGACCCTAGGGAAATATACAAACGTATACATTCCCTATCTGGGTACCACTCATGTAGTACCGTCAAAACCCTCTGGACGCCCGAAGTGTTCCTGAATTTTCAGGGGTCTTCGAGCCGCCAACCGGGTTTTGACGGAGGCTCATCGTAGAAGCAGTCTGGGAACATGATGCTCCCGTTCCGCCTGGAAACCGCGCATGACGTCGCGCTCCCCGTGTCCTGCGGGGACATTGATACCGTCGTCGACGAACTCCTCAACCGCTGCGGTTGCCGGGAGCCTCCCGTCGATGTCTTCAGCATCGCGCGGGGAGTCGGCCTTTCGGTCCTCGTCGATCGCGGGATGGTCGAGCGGGGTCGCCGCCAGATCATCGGCGGAGCGGAGGTCATCTTCGTCCGTCCGGAACCGCGGTCCGAGCGCCTGCAATGGACCGTGGCTCATGAACTTGGCGAATCGCTCTTCGTCTCTCAATCGGCCGACTCATTCGACGACGAGGATGGCCTGTCCCGCGCGCGGGAAGACTTCGCCAACACCTTCGCGGCGCGTCTTCTGCTTCCGCAATCCTGGTTGCGAAACGACTTCGCCCAACAGCCGCGCGATCTCTGGTGGTTCAAGCGTCGCTACGCGACCGCCAGTTGCGAGCTGATCGTGACACGCTGGCTCGACCTCGTGGAAACCGCGATCGTTTCGATTTTCGATCAGCGGCGAGTGACACGGCGATCATGGCGCCAACCACGGCGCCCACCGCCACTACTCCCGGGCGAGCGCCATTGCCTCGATCAGCTCTGGAACGAGCGCCGCCCGGCCGTCTCCGTGGACGACACCATCCAGGTCCACGGCTGGCCAGTCGATGAAGCCGGCTGGTGCCGCGACATCTTGTGGACCGAACCCGCCATGGAAGAATTTTGAATTCTTTGTGCTGGCCTCTCTCCGCGCCTCGGCGGCTTCGTGAGAGACCCTTTTATAGGCCGTCTTACGGTCCCCCGGCGCCGCCCGCGGAGCGGCTGACCGTGATTTTCTTGTTCCACGGGTCGAACACAATGTGCTGGCTGCGGTTCGCGGGCTCGGCGTTTCCGGACGCGTCTTCTTTCCAGATCGTCGCCATCGCGGTGCCAAACGAACGGAACTCGAACAACTGCCGTGCCTGGTCAAAGCTGACCTGGTCGGCCCGCCCGACATAGCCATGCCCTTCGAGCAGCACATCGCCCGAACCGACAATCTCGACTTGCATCTTATCGCGACTGCTTCCGGCAGCGCGGGAGACTTCCAGCTCCCGGCACTTCATCGACATGCCGTTTTCCGGCATGGCATCGGGGTTCACCTCATCGGCCGGCCGAGCGACCGGCGCATGCAAAATGCGGACCCGGTCGCGGAACGTGCTCGTCTCGCGGTGGACATTTCCCGTCATGCGCCCGGAAAAGTCGACACGAGTGTACTCCCACGGATGGGTATCGACTTTGCGCGGCCGGTTGGCATCGGCAGAGGTTCGAGTCGGCAACGACGATCCCTTTCCTTCCGTCCTTCGCCACGATTGGAGAAAGCCCGGACCTTGGGCCATTGTCTCTCCGGTAATCTGGTTCACATGGAACTCGTGAACCGAGACCCGGTGAGTGCTCGCCAATCGCTGCTGTTCATCATATTCCAGGTGCCGAAAAACGACATTTTGCGTACATTTGATCGAAGCTAGTTCCGGTTTGATCGCGGGTTGATTAAGTGATTCGCTGAACGAGAGTCGTTGTCTCAGAGTGACTCGCATGTCGCGGCAGTTCATCCGGGATTGCTCCAAATTTGCTTCGACGATCCCCGCAAACTGCGCGAGCTGGCCGTCGAATGACATCTGCTCGGTCCAGCGGGTGCTTAGCTTCTGTGGTTCAGGAAGGGGCTTGCCGTCGAAGGAACGATCGACGGGCAGGCGCAGGAAACCAGCCCCTTCGACCCAGACCAGATTGGCACCGCGATTCATGTGAATCACGTTGCCCTCAAGTTCCATCGGTCCATCGCGCAATAGTGCTGGTGTACCTTCCAACTTAGCCGTCTGGGCCGTTCCCCCTCGGTTAAAGAGATCCACGCGATCCCCTGTGAATGTCGACTGTCCCCCATCCGGTCGCGGCTGTCGCAGCGAAACCTGGCCGATGGTGGTTACGTGCTCGACGTGAGGCTGTTTCTTTTCGCCGAGGGAAATGAGATTCACCGTGATCGATTTCGCATCGACGCGGACCGGCGGTCGTGCTGGCGCGGCGGGTTTTTCGGTTCCATCCTTCGAGACAGTCTTACCACCGGACTGCGCGGCTTCGTCCGTCGTTTCCGGCGGCGCTTCCAGGGGACCGAGTTCGCGAAATATGAGCTCAACAATTTCCGATTCGCCCACCAGTTGCGGACTCGCGAAGGCGACCTCGCGCTCGGCCAGCATGCGCCGCGGCTGCACGTTCGCCGGGTTCCCTTCGAGCGAGGGCGACGACGCAGCCGTGGGATCGATGGGTTCGATCGGATCGACCCACAGACGAATTTGATGAGCCAGAAGCCCCGACTCCCGCTGAGGCTGCTTGAAGACGGCGTCGCCCAGGAGAGTGATGACATCGAGCCCGGTCCGAGCATCGCGCGACTTCGAGAGCGACTCCTGCCATTCCGCGGAAAACAGAATCTCCCGAGTCTCCGGATCGCAGTTGACGAGCTCACCCGGCCCCTTGCACGTCGCCGCGCCACCGGACTTGTCATCGAACTGCACGAAGATTTCGGGCGACTTCATCCAACTCTTGCGCTGGAACACGGTGACGGACTCCGGATGCCGGAGCATCACCCCGTCTCGTTCCACCTCGTAGTCAAGCCGGGTCAGAGTGGCGGTGAGATCCTGTTTGTCGGATCGCAGCCGAACTTCGTTCCCTTCCGCTGTCAGCGAGCTGAAGGCCAGTTCCGTTTCGATGCGCTGGTAATCCTCCTCGGCCGAAACCTGACGAATGGCGGGTTCCTCGGGAGCCTGAGCAAGATCGCCGGCTGCCTGGTCGACGGGACGGGGCCCGAACCGCAGCGTCAACTTATCGCACTGCATGTAGTCCGATTCGTTCGGCCCGGTCTTGCGCCAGACCCAGACGTCTTCCCGCAGGGTCGACACATGCGTGGGAATGTCGTACTCAAGCGTTCCCGCGCATTCGATCGAAACGGGAATCTTGTCGTTCCGCTGCCGCAGTTCGACATCCAGCCGGATGTTCTGGTTGAGACGAACCGTCTGAATCCCGAACACCTGCGGTCGATCGTCGCTGATCAAGCCGGACGACGGAATCAGGTCGAGCTGCACGCTGCTGGCCGAGCCATGATTCGGCCCGATGTCGAACACCACGCTGTTGTCGGAATAGATCCGGAGTGCCGCTTCTTCGAAGTAGAAGTTGCGGCCGACCAGTTTGAGACCGTCCGGACCGGTGACCTGAACTTCCCCCTGCATCGCGGCGGCTACGACGCGGCCGGGCTGGGGGTTCTGCCCTTCCAGTTTGCCGTCGAATTTCAGACGAGCCGATTCACTCACCAAAGTGACCGCCCGCGATTCGCCGTCTTTGTCTGGCAGCAGCCAGACCATGGCGAACGGTTCCAGGCGGACAATTCCCTTGCCGCCGTCTTCCTCGGGTGTCCATTGATTCGTGTAGATGTAGCCCTGCTGGGTCGACGTCTGGTAGCGCGCCTTTTCCGCCCACGCTTGTTCAGCAAGGTGTTCCGCGGCGACTTCCACGTACTTGACGGGGCGCGTGGTGTTGATGCGCTGAGGAACCGATCGTTCGGCTTGGTGGACCGCCTTCACGACAAACAGCGGGCGCGTCAGTTGCGAATACAGCCCATACAGGCTCGTGAGCCCGGCGACTGTCGCGACTGTCAGCACCGTTCGGAAGTCCACAATCAAACCCTGTTCGCGGGGCGGCTGCACGTGGGCCACTGGCTCTGCCAGGGCATCTTGTTATTTGAAATCCACTGAAAGACACACTGGCGAAGCCAGTGGCACACGAACATGAGGTCGTGAAAAAGCACGAATTCGTCGAGCCGCTTCCATGTCCACGCCTTAACCTTCTTCCACAGGAATCAGGCCAATCACGTCGGTGATGTCAATGAGTCCACACGGACGATCTTCGTTATCGACCACCGGCAATTCGCTGATCCGCTTCGCCCCCAACAGTTGGAGCGCTTCTTCCAGGATGCCGTCAACAGGTACCGTGGATGGCCGACGAGTCATCACCTCGTGAACCGGACGATCGAGTTGGTCGTCGCGACGCTGTTCCAGCAATCGCGCCAGGTCACTGTCGGTAAACAGTCCCGCGAGCCGTCCCTCGGCATCGACCAGAATGACCGCACCCGTTCGTCGTCCGGGGCGGCTCGATTGTGTCAGCACTTCGCGAATCGTGGCGTCTTCGCTGGCCAGGCGCAATTGATCGCCCGAGCGCATGACCTCGCGAATCGGCCGCAATCGTTCGCCCAGGCTTCCCGCCGGATGACAGACCGCGAATTGTTCGGGCGTGAATCCCCGCGCCTCGCATGCGACCAGCGCGAGGGCGTCCCCCAGCGCGAGCATTGCGGCCGTGCTGGTCGACGGTGCCAGACCATGAGCCCCGGCTTCCGGCAATCGTCCCAAGCACAGCGTGACATCCGCCGCACGGGACAACGTATTTTGATCGTGAGCCGTGATCGCAATGATCGGCAGTTGCCGCTCCTTGAGCGACGGGAGCAGCCGCAGGATTTCATCCGTCTCGCCGCTATTCGACAGGATGAGCATCACATCGTCGGGCGTCAGACAGCCCAGGTCGCCATGCAGGGCTTCCGTGGGATGGAGAAACCGCGCGCGGGTCCGTGTCGAGCACATCGTCGCCGCGATCTTCTGGCCGATGAGACCGGCTTTGCCGACACCGGTCACGACGACCGACTGCCGGCAGGCCGCGACCAGCGCGACCGCTTCCGAAAACCGCGAATCGAGTCGCCGCGACAGATCGAGAACCGCCTGACCTTCGCACGCGACGACCGCCCGACCGGCGCGCAGCCAATCGAGTTCGCTCGCCGGGACGATACCCCGACTTTCGGCGACCGGCGCCTGCCGCTGCTGTCTGGCCTCCATCGCTACCCCTCCTACTCCACGCAGGGCTGTTGCGCGAAGCGGCGGGTTATATGTCGAAGTCGGCGATCAGGTCAACCGGAGTTTGCGGGCGGCGCGACAGTGTAAGTGTTTTCTGTGATTATGGTTGCGTTTTTCCAGGTGTGTGCGGGGACCGTCGCCAGCGGCGACGGCTTTTCATGGAAAGGCGCCCACTCCATCCACCAACCACTACCCCCCAACCACTGACCACTCTTCCCCCAACGCATTCCGCTGGACGTTGGTCAGCCCCGCGATTCCCGCAGTTGCCAGGTCGAGCAGTTGATCGAGTTCCTGCCGCGCGAAGGCGGCTCCCTCCGCCGTTCCCTGCACTTCAATGAACGATCCGGCTCCGGTCATGACGACGTTCAGATCGGTTTCGGCCTGGCTGTCTTCCTCGTAGTCGAGGTCCAGCACGGGTTCGCCGTTCACGATGCCGACACTGACGGCCGCGATGCTCGATTTGAGCACCGGCCGATCGGCTGGGAGATTCTCCTTGATCGTCGCGAGGGCGTCGCACAGGGCGATGAAGCCCCCCGTGATGCTGAGGGTTCGCGTCCCGCCGTCGGCTTCCAGCACGTCGCAATCGATGGTAATCGCCCGCGGCCCCAGTGCGACGAAATCGACCGCCGCGCGAAGGCTGCGGCCGATGAGTCGTTGAATTTCGGTCGAGCGGCCGTCCATTTTGTCGCGATCACGACGTTTGCGCGGAGTCGTACTTCCCGGCAGCATCGAATACTCGGCTGTCAGCCAGCCGGTCAGCTTCGAGGGGTCGGTCACTCCGGCCAGTTTCCAGGGCGGCAGGGTCTGGTCGACGCTCGCCGTGCAGAGAATCGTGGTCTTTCCCGCCTGAATCAGCACGCTTCCCGGAGCCGATCCGGTGAACTGCCGCTGAATGCGAATAGGCCGCAATTGACCGGGAAGCCGTCCGTCATGACGCATGGGTTGTCTCTTTCAAGGGTTATGGTGCGTCGGGATTCTAGCGGCATCCTCGGCCAGTCGCCAAACAGGTCGGATCTTCATCGTGACTCATCACTGATGGCTGATCCCTGACGGCTGATGGCCACTCTTTGGCTTCCATGTTGTGCGCGGGACGTTGGTCGTTGATAATGCGGGGCTCGCCAGATCCGGTTCTAACGCAGTTCCTACCGATGTCCGTCCGCGTCCCTAATATTCGTCTCCCTGTCGATGTTCCCGAATCGGAACTGCCGGGGGTGCTCGCGCGGCGGTTGGGGGTCGATCCGAACGATCTTTCGCAGTGGCGGATTCTCAAAAAGAGCCTCGATGCGAGGTCGTCGACCAATCTGCAATTTGTCTACACGACACTCGTCGATCTGCCGGAGGAGACGCTGGCCTCGGCGACGCTGCGCCAGAATTTGCGCGACGGAGCCGGCATCTATTCGCCCCCTGAGTTCGACGACCCACTTCCGGGTAGCGAGCCCCTGGCCGAGCGGCCGGTGGTCGTGGGAACGGGACCGGCTGGACTGTTGGCGGGTTACTATCTCGCGCTCAAGGGGTATCGTCCGATCCTGCTGGAGCGGGGTCAGCCGGTGAAAGAGCGTGTGCCCGCCGTTCGCGCGTTCGATCGCGGCGGCTCCTTCGAGCCGGAGAACAACTACCTGTTCGGCGAAGGGGGCGCCGGGTGCTTCAGCGATGGCAAATTGACCTGCCGGATGGAAGGCCCCGATGTCGACTGGGTGCTGCACCGTTTTGTGGAATGCGGGGGCCGGCCGTCACTGGTCTACGAGAATCGCCCGCACCTGGGGAGCAACAAACTTCCCATGATCTGCCGCAACTTCCGCCGCAAGATCGAAGCGCTCGGCGGCGAGTACCGCTTCGGCTGTCGGCTGGAAGGCTTGGAGATTGTCGACGGCGCGATTCGCGGCGTCCACACGTCATCGGGACGGATCGCAACGTCGCAGGTCTTTCTGGGAATCGGTCACAGCGCCCGCGATACCTATCGGCAACTGTTGGAACTAGGAGTGCCGCTGCTCCCTAAGGCGTTTCAGCTTGGCGTGCGCATCGAGCAGCCCCAGGAACAGATCAATCGGCACAAGTATGGCCGCGACGAGTACCTCAACATTCTCGGGGCAGCCGACTACACCGTTCAGGCCACCAGCACGCGGGATGTCTTTACGTTCTGCATGTGCGCGGGAGGGATCATCATTCCCAGCGTGTCGGAACCGGAGATGTTCTGTTCCAACGGCATGAGCAATTCGCGGCACGACACGCCGTTCGCCAACAGTGGGATCGTGGTCACGCTGGAGCCGAGCGAATTCGGCAGCGATCATCCACTCGCCGGTGTGGAAGTGCAGCGCAAGTACGAAGCCGCCGCGTTTCGTCTGGCGGGATCAAACTACCTGTGCCCCATTCAGCGAGCGGGAGACTTCATTGCCGCTCGCACTCCACAGTCTGGGGATCGCTACGAGTGCTCGTACGAACGCGGCACCTTCGCGATGCCATTGGATGAGGTGCTTCCGCCGGTGATCGCCACGGCGCTCCGCAAGGGATTGCCGCTGATGGATCGCAAATTGCGTGGCGACTTCCTGAAGAATGCGGTCCTGGTGGGACCGGAGATGCGCGGCAGCTCGCCTGTCCGCATCGACCGCGACCGCATGACGCGCCAATGCCAGCAGATCGCCGGGCTCTACCCCATCGGCGAAGGGGCTGGCTACGCGGGCGGCATCGTCAGCGCGGCCGTCGACGGCCTCCGCAGCGCGCGGGAGCTGGCGCGGACACACGCGCCAACACGTTGAGATTTTGCCGAAAACCTCGCGAGATGCTTGCGGACCCTCAGGCGGTTTCCGCGAGCGGCAACGGTTCGACAGGCTGAGGGCGGGTTTCAGGGGTCAATCGGCGTATCTCAATACCCTCTTCCTGCTCCAGCTTCCAGACCTGGTTGCTGGGGAGGCGGCAGCGGACCGTCACGTTCGCTTCGTCGAACTGCTGATCGTGGACTTCGCCGTGCGAGGCAAGCCAGGCCAACAGCTTGCCGTTCGAGACGGGGGCAACGATCTCCAGTTCCTGAAAGCCATCGCCGAGCAAGCTGGCCACCAGTTCGCCCAGGCGGTCGATCCCTTCGCCCGTTGCCGCGCTGACCGTGACGGCGTGCGAGAACCTGGCCCGCAAGACGTCGGCGATCGAGCGATTCTCGACGCGGTCGATCTTGTTGAGGACCAGGATAAACGGACGATCCTTGACGTCGATCTCGTCGAGCACTTCTTCGACGGTCGCCACCTGTTTCTCGGCTTCGGGATGACTGACATCGACGACATGCAGCAGCAGGTCGGCTTGCCGGGCTTCTTCGAGGGTCGACTTGAACGAGGCAACCAGCGCGTGGGGCAAGTCGCGGACGAACCCGACGGTATCGCTGAGCAGGACGTCGCCCCAACCGGGGACCGCCCACTTGCGCGTACGGGTATCGAGCGTGGCGAACAACTGATCCGCGACGTACACGCCCGAATCAGTCAGCGCGTTCATCAACGTGCTTTTGCCGGCGTTCGTGTAGCCGACCAGCGAGACCAACGCGTGCGAATGCCGCTGCCGGACCATGCGTTCGCGCCGACCTTCGATCTCGGTCAGCTTCGTCCGCAACTCGGCGATGCGGTGACCAATCAGCCGGCGGTCGATTTCGATCTGCTTTTCGCCGGGCCCGCGACTGGCGCCGATGCCCCCTTCGATGCGCTCAAGGTGGGTCCACATGCGTTTCAGGCGGCTGCGCATATAGAGGAGCTGCGCGAGTTCGACCTGCAACTTCGCCTCGTAGGTGCGGGCGTGCGTCGCGAAGATGTCGAGGATCAATTCGCTGCGGTCGACAATGATCCGCTTCGTTTCCTCTTCCAACCGACGCCCCTGGGCGGGGGTCAGGTTGTTGTCGACAATCACCAGTTCGGCGCCGGTTTCGGCGATGAGGTCTTTCAGCTCTTCGAGCTTGCCCTTGCCGAGCAGCGTCCCGGCATGGGGCCGCTCGCGATTCTGGATGATTTCGCCGACGACCGTGACGCCCGCGGTTTTCACCAGGCCTTTGAGTTCGTCCAGCACGCGCTCGCGCGGGAGCTTGAGATCGGGGTCGGGAACGGCGACCAGCACGGCGGTCCGATGCTGGGTCTGCAACTCTTCGCGAATCGGTTCAGGCAAGGCGGAACTTTCCTTGAGGACGGGATCACTGGTGACAATCAGGATGGACACGCGGCGAACGCCAGAGGTTCGCGGCCCGCCGAATTATACCCCGTCAGACCATCCCCGTCGCGGGGAGATTTGGTGGAGAAATGTGTGCGCCTGACAAATCCTCCTCACAAGTCGCCTAGGGCGGCCTGACGCAACTCGGAAGGAAATCCAATCCGGTGCGGACAAAACGAAATCATATCTCTGACGTCGCTCACTTATCGTCAAGCCCCTTGAGCTTCTTGTTTGCGGCCTTCAGGTTTTTCTTCACGTCGTTGATCGGAGCAGCGGCAGGCAAATCTTCGGGCTTGTGCCCGCTGATTTCTAGCATGCTCTTTCGAACTTGCTTTCCGACCTGCTCGGCAGTTTGCTCCAACGCTATTTGCCCCTGAACTCCGGAGTTGCGAATCTTGGCATTCGTCTGCGTAATCCGAAATAGATGAGCAGCCAACTCTTCTTTTCCCATGCGATCGATCAAATTTTGACTGGCCTTAACCCCCTTCTTCTCTTTGAGTTTCTTGAGATTCATGTTGTACATACCGCGATACCCGGCATTCTGAAAGAATGCATAATTGACGACCCCATGACTCTTGGCGGTACTGCTCAGCGATTTTTCGCCTTCGGAGACTTCATCACGTATCAGAACACGATCGATCGCGTCCGCATGTTCGAGAGCTGATTGAAACGTCTCAGCAAGCGCGGCGAAATAGAGTTGCGCAGCCGCCACCTGCGGCTTGCGAGTGTCAGCATTCATCGCAACAAGGTAACAGGCGAATCGTGTGTAGCGATAAGTACCCGCCTCGGCACGGACAAAGTTGTCCTCGGTGGGAATCCCTAACGTGAGACATGCCTGCATCGCCTTCATGACGACCTTCTTGAAGGCATCTGGTGTTTGGTATCCCAGTGCCTGCATCAAGGCCAACTCTTCCCAGAGATTTGTGCCGTTCTTGATGGCCAAATCTTCAAAGCTTGGCGAGTCGTCAAAATGAAAAAGGATGATGTCGGTCATTGTGGATTCTTCCTGTGCTAACGGTTGAGTTGTACCGAAACCGAGCAACACCTACTTCACGACAAAATTCAGCAGCTTCTCCGGCACATACACCGTTTTGACGATCGTCTTGCCTTCGAGGTGCGAGGCGACGTTGGTTTCTTCCTGGCCGAGGGTGATAATTGTTTCTTTGGTGGCATCCTTGGCGACGCGGATTTTGCCGCGGACTTTGCCGTTGACCTGCACGGGAATCTCGAGGACCGATTCTTCGAGCAAAGCGGGGTCGTACGTCGGCCAGGGTTCGTAAGCCAGCGAACGACTGTGGCCGAGGAGTTCCCACAGTTCTTCCGCGAGGTGAGGCGCGAAGGGGCTGAGGAGGAGCACGAAGTCGCGCAGGGCCGACTTCGGTCGTACGTCGTAACTGGTAAATTCGTTCGTGAACTCCATCATCCGGCTGATGGCCGTGTTGAATGACAGCTTCTCGATGTCCTCGGTGACGGCCTTGATCGTCTTGTGGAGGATGCGAAGCTGATCCTCGGTCGCGGGGACGTCCTGCACGGCCGACGAGAGGGCGACATCGTCCGCCTTGTCATCGACGAACAATCGCCAGGCGCGGCCGAGGAAGCGGTAGACCCCTTCGACGCCGGTGGTGCTCCAGGGTTTGGAGGCTTCGAGCGGCCCCATGAACATTTCGTAGATCCGCAGCGCGTCGGCTCCATAGTCCTTCACGACGTCGTCGGGATTGACGACGTTGCGGCGGGACTTGGACATCTTGAAGCTGCGCGCGTCGACGACAATCGCCGGGTTATCCTTTAAAACCCAGGTATCTCCGCGCTTCTCGACCTGATCGGCCGTCTGTTTGACGGCGGTGACCGCTCGGCCATCACGGGTGGTCTCGCCGCTCTCCTTGACATCCGGCAACGAAACATAGCCGCCCGATTCGTCCGTGGTCTGATAGGCGCGGAACTCCATCTCGCCCAGGATCATCCCCTGGTTGACCAATCGCCCGAAGGGTTCGGGCACTGAGACGTGACCCCGGTCGAACAAAACCTTGTGCCAGAAGCGGGCGTACAAGAGATGGAGGACGGCGTGCTCGGCTCCGCCGATGTAGAGGTCGACCGGCAGCCAGTAGTTGGCCTTCGCGGGGGAGAGGAACTCCTGGTCGTTGCGGGGGTCGCAGAAGCGCAGGTAGTACCAGCAGCTTCCCGCCCATTGGGGCATGCTGTTGGTTTCCCGCTTCAGCTTCGTGCCGTCGGCAGCCGTCTTGTAGAGCCAGCTTTCCGGGGCCTTCGACAATAACGGCTCGGGCGTTCCCGTCGGCTTAAAGTCTTCCATTTCGGGGAGGATGATGGGCAAATCAGCCGCCGAGTCGGTGCGCAACAGTCCTGTCGGCTGACCTTGGGAATCGAGTTCGTGCCAGATCGGGAACGGCTCGCCCCAGTACCGCTGACGGCTGAAGAGCCAGTCGCGGAGGCGATAATTGACCGCCTTGCGGCCGAGCCCCTTCTTCGTGAGATCAGCCGTAATCTTCGCTTTGAAGTCGAGCGTGGTCAGCCCGTCGTACAAGCCGGAGTTGATCGCGGTGCCAAGCTCCGTGAAGGCCGTCGCGAACTGGCCGGCGTTGTCGAGATAAACCTGCCGGACCGCGCCGACGAGGTAATCAACGGACGGCTTCGCCTGCTGCGTGGCCTTTTCGACGAACTCCATTCCCTGCTTGAGGAGCGGCGAGACCGGGAGCGATTCGATCCAGCCACGGACCCTGGCGGCTCCGGCTTCCACGGTGTGTTTGACGTCGCCCAGCCAGTCGACGAGCTTCGCTGACTGTTGTTTCAGCCAGTCGTCGGTGGGATGGACGACGGCCTTGATGGGCAAGCCGAACGTCTTGGCGAATTCGAAGTCGCGCTCGTCGTGAGCCGGAACGGCCATGATGGCCCCGGTGCCGTAGCTGGCGAGGACGTAGTCGGCGATCCAGACGGGAATACGATCCCCATTGACGGGATTGATGGCATACCCGCCGGTGAAGACGCCGGTCTTTTCCTTGGCGAGGTCGGTCCGGTCGAGATCGCTCTTGAGCGATGCCTGCTTCCGATAGATATCGACGGCTGCCCGCTGCCCCGGCGTGGTGATCGCATCAACGAGCGCATGCTCGGGCGAGAGGACCATGTAGGTCACGCCAAACAACGTATCGGGCCGAGTGGTGTAGACACGAATCACCCCCGGTTCAGGATCGAGGGGAAATCCGTTCGCCTCGCGATGCGAGGCGAAGGCGTCGAAGGTTGAGGAATGGTCGATGGTTGAAGGTTGAGGGTTGATGGCGGAAGAGGAAGAGGTCTCTTTGTTTTGACCATCAACCTTCAACCATCGACCATCGACGACGAAGTCCACTTCCGCTCCTTCGCTGCGGCCGATCCAGTTTCGCTGGAGGGCTTTGATGGAGTCGGGCCATGCGAGGTCGTCAAGTTCGCTCCCCAGTCGGTCGGCGTAGGCGGTGATGCGGAGCATCCACTGGCGCAAGGGGACGCGCTCGACGGGATGGCCACCGACTTCGCTTTTGCCGTCGATCACTTCTTCGTTGGCGAGGACGGTCCCCAGTTTGGGGCACCAGTTGACCGGGGCCTCGTGCTGGTAGGCGAGGCGATGGCGGTCCTGGTAGCGGCGGACGGCCACTTCGCCCTGCTCTGCCACGTCAGCCGGAATGGGGAGTTCGCTGATCGGCCGGCCTTTGCCGGTGCGGGCCTTGCCGTCGGGGCCGGTCCAGGTGAAGTCCGGGTCGTACCAGGTGTCGAACAGTTCGAGGAAGATCCACTGCGTCCAGCGGTAATACTCCGGGTCGGTCGTCGAGATCTCACGGCTCCAGTCGTAGCTGAAGCCGAGCATTTTGAGCTGCTCGCGGAAGCGACCAATGTTCTTCTTCGTCGTGACGGCGGGGTGCGTTCCCGTTTTGACGGCATGCTCTTCCGCCGGGAGACCGAAGGCGTCCCAGCCCATGGGGTGCAGGACGTTTTTCCCCCGCATGCGGCTGAATCGGCAGACGATGTCGGTCGCCGTATATCCTTCCGGGTGGCCGACATGCAGTCCGTCGCCCGACGGATACGGGAACATGTCGAGGACGTAGAGCTTCGGCCTGGCCGGGTCCATTTCGGTCCGGAAGGTCTGGTGCTCGTCCCAGAAAGCCTGCCACTTGGATTCGATCCGGCGTGCGTCGTAACGGGGCATGGTGCTTGTCGTTCGAGAGAAGTGAGAGAGCGAGGCGGCCCGGCTTTCCGGTTGCGCCAGCAGCGCCCCCGGATGACACGGTTGAGTGCTACCGGGTTCCCGACATCGGGAGCCGGGCGGCCAGTCGGTCGGAACCTTCCACAGCGACAAAGTTTAGCGCGGATGGGGCCGGAAGGGAATTCGGCGGGGCCGAACGCAGCGATTGGAGCGGTTTCAAGGGCGAGGAGACGACCGTCTTGTGGACTGGACTCGACTGAACCTTAATTTTCCGTAAGCTATCGGCGAATACATTGAGTGAAGGTTTGTGAGCGTCGTCCCAACAAGCACTTCAGGCTCCTTTTCATCGCTGGGCCTACCCCATGCAGAGTCCGGTTCAGGAAATCGAGCCTCTCCCGGTGCTGAATACGTCGGCGCTGACGGCTCACTGGCATGAACCGCGTGCCGTGACGCCGGAGTTTGTCGATCGATGGCGCGATCTCTTAAAGAGATCGTGCGTTCCGAACGCCTTTCTGGCTCCCGATTTTGTCTTGCCGGCCCAGCGCTGGTTTCCGGAAGTGGCGGGGACGAAGCTGTTCTCGGTTTCCGAAGGGACCGGCGGACGCCTCTTGCTGCTGGGAGCCTTCGAAAGCGCGGCCCCCAGCCGAGTCTGTTGCTTCCCGCATCTGGTCGCCGGGGGAACGCCATTCACGTTTCGGACCAACATGCTTCTCGATGAGGAGCGCTGGGCCGATGCGCTTTCGGTCGCGCTGGCATCGTTGCGGAGAGACGGACGATGGCAAGCGATCCGGTTTCCGCGGCTACGAATGGATGGCCTCCTGGCGAAACGGCTACGCAGCGTGTTGCAGGCGGCGGACCTGGAATTGCTGGTTGAGTCACGGACGAAGTCTCCCGCTGTTTTTCCTCTGATTCGCACGGGGAACCTGGAAGAGCTGCTCTCGGCTTCGCGGCGGAAGTCGCTGCGACGCAGCCGGAATGCGCTCGAGGCCGTGGGGCCGATTCGTTTCGAGGAGATTCGCGATCGCGACCGGTTGCCGCGGGCCATCGAGCAGTTTCTGGAACTCGAACAGTCGGGCTGGAAGGGTGCCGCCGGCACGGCCATGGGGGCGCACGAGGCCACGACTTCGTTCCTCAAGGACTTCTCCGAGGGAATGTTCGCACACGGGGGACTCTTGCTGACACAGCTCTGGGCGGGCGACCGGCTGGCGGCATCGGCGATCAATCTGCGGTGTGGACCGTCGGTCTACGCCTTCAAAATTGGCTGGAACCAGGAATTGGCCAAAGGCAGCCCTGGCGCGATTCACGAACTCGAACTGGTGGCCCACGTCCAGCGACATGACCCTGACATCACCCTGATTGACGGCTGTGCCAAGCCCGATTCGTACCTCAGCCACCTGTGGCCCGACGATCTGCCGATTGGCAGCGTGGTGGTTCCGCTGTCGAAGTTCGTCGATCTGACCAGTTCCTGGTTGCAGTCCGTCCGCCGAGTTCTGGGAAAGTTTCGTGGCGAGCTGACGAGACCGGGGACGCGTCCGTTGGACGAGCAGTAATTGGGCGCTCTCGTTGCCAGGCTCCGCGGCGACTGTCTGAAGAACAGGATCCTGGGGAGGGCGGGAGATGCGCGGCAGTTCGCCCGTCCGCATCGACCGCGACCGCATGACGCGCCCACGGCAGCACATCGCCGGGCTCTACTCCATCGGCGAAGGGGCGGGCTACGCGGGCGGCATCGTCAGCACGGCGGTCGACGGCCTCCGCAGCCGCGAGAGCTGGCGCGTGTCCAGATGCCGCTAAACATCTGAGAAAAAGCAAAAAGACGGATGATGCGCTGGGCACCATCCGTCTTCGATCATGTTTCCGCCCAGTGAATCGCGTGGCTCAAAACGTGATGTCGAGCGACGAGGTTGACGATGAAACCGTGATCTGCCGATCGAGCGTCGCCGCGCGAAACTCGGCGGGGACGGCTTCGTACGCCTTCACATCGGTTCCTTCGCCGATGAAGTAGGCATACTGGCCGGGCAGGAGCGAAGCGGTGAATTTGCCATCCGTCACCGGAACCGGGGCCGGCAAACCGTCTCCCGTCGGCTGGAATTGGAGGATGACGTTGCTGACGGGCTGCCCGCCCACGGTGACCGAGCCCGAAACATTCACTGGATCGGGGTTCATTTTGACCGAACCGCAGCCCGCCGCCGCGACAACCAGAAACAGAGAGACCCAGCGCATGGAAAGAATCCTTGGAGTTTGCGTCAAAACCCGGTTGGCGTGGCCCGCGTTGCCGGGATGGTGAATCGGAGAGGCCCACGAGGCGAACAATGTCGCGCTCGTGGGCCGATTGAGCGAGCTAACGTCACCGAACCGATTAGGGCAGTTCGAACGTCCGACCGTCCTGCGAGCCGGCCATCCACTTCAGAACCATGGTGTCGGTGCTTTCGCTGAAGAACCGCACCGAACCATCGAGCATCGCCGCGTGGCAGCCGCCCGTGTGGAAGCTGAACGGTTCATCGTTCGGGCCACAGTTGTTGACCGTCCAGCGGCATTCCGCGGGTCCACCCATCGGGGTGGCGTAGCGATTGATTCCCATGAGCCGCGACGCGGGGGAAATCGCGTTGCTCGGTCCCGAAAGACCATTCGTGCCAGAGTCCGGGTCAGCCCAGGCATACATCCGGCGGCCGCCCGTGGCCCCACCGGACCATTGCGGACCCTCGCTGGCGATCGGCGAAGGACGGCTTGATAGCGAACCGAAGACGGAGACGCTCGGATGGGCGCGACCAGCGTCTTCAATACACAGAATGGTGTTCGAGGTGCCGTCGGTCACGCTGCCGTAGCCCCACGACTTGTCGCAAGACAGGGCGCCCTGGACGGTCATCGCGACTCGTCGGGCACTGGCGGTCGGCCGCGTACCGACCGGATCGGCCGCACCGGTCGAGCCGTCTTCGACGTCCGAAACGGCGATGAACATGTAGTCCCAGGCTCCGAACTTGAAGGTATCGGACCCGCTCCGGCCTTCGCCCGAAATGGGTGTCGAGGGACAGACGAACGACGGAATCTGCGTCTGGGCAGCCGCGACCGTGTTGGGGTAGTTAACGTCGTTGTAGACGGCTCCCTTGGCATTCGGATGAATCTGCGCGATGGTGTAGCCCGCCGCCGTCATGTTGGCGTATTCCAACGTATGGTCCATCTGGTTGTAGACGTTGGCCTGATCGATGTACGGCAGCAGCAGCGTCGGAGTCGACTGGGTCATGTAGACGGTGCTGGCGCCGCCGGTGCTGTCGCACTGGCCCGGGTGAGGCAGCTTGCGGTACGTGCTTTCGAAGTTGGCCGAGGCCAGGCCGATCTGCTTCAGGTTATTCTTGCACTGGGTGCGGCGAGCCGCTTCACGGGCCTGCTGGACGGCAGGGAGCAACAGGGCGATGAGGATCGCGATGATCGCGATCACGACGAGCAACTCGATGAGCGTGAAACCTCGACGGGCCGGGGACGCAACCGGCGACAGGGACTTCATGATGATCCTCGGAAGAGAACGGGTGTCGAACCTTCTCGCACGTTGCAAGAAGTCCCGTGAATCATCCGTTCAGCCGTGAAGACTTGATGTAGGTTGCGTGAAAAATACTTCACAGTCGGACATCGCCCGCAGCAAAGCGAACGGCCAGGAAACGGCGGGGCCGGCACGTCATCCTGGCCGCAAATCAAGAAATGGCATTATTTTGTGTAAAGAATCGGCGAAGCGAGTTTCGGCCCGCAGCAATGACCCGCAATAGACGACAAATGGCCATCGTGCGTCAACTTAGCGAAAGATGAAGAGCGGCAAGGGGGCCAGGAGACTATGAAGAACAGGCGAAGGAAATTCACAATGTGATGGTTGGATGTCTCATGTAGTACCGTCAAAACCCTCTGGACTTCCGAAATGATTCTGAATTTGTAGAGGTTTCCGGGCTGCCAACCGGGTTTTGACGGAGGCTCATTGAAAAAAGAAAAGAGGACCAGTGTTGGCACTGGTCCTCCTGGCTGCTGCAACGAAGTTCTGGTCCCGGTTGCCTTACGGCAGTGAAACGGTTTCCAGATCGAGCCGATCTCCTTCGCGACGGACGAGGATGATGGCCGACTCGTCATTCAACTTGTCGAGTTGAACGGTTCCCGCGAGAGC
>JAHBXV010000003.1 GCA_019636285.1 Planctomycetaceae bacterium | reverse complement strand
TTTCTTTCGCTCGACTCCGGACTCTCGATCCCATCTTCTAACCTCCCACGAACCGTAACACGTGGCGGTCGTGGACTGGGCTCAAGCGGCTTTGTTCTTTGCCAGTGCCGCCCGCTGTTTGGCTGGCAGGCAGGTCGCGAGTTTTTGCTCCAGCACGCGGGGGTTGTCGCCGTTCTGAATGGAAAGCAGTCCGCGAATAATCAGCTCGCGAATTTCGAGCTCTCGCTTACTGTAGAACCCGAGTTTGTCGGCCAGCGGCAGACAGAAAGCGTTCGCGATATACGCACCGTACAGGGTGGTCAACAGGGCGACGGCCATCCCGGGACCGATCGCATCCGGGTTCGACATGTTCCCGAGCATGATGATCAGGCCGATCAGCGTCCCGATCATGCCGAACGCGGGGGCATAGCGAGCCGCGGTTTCCAGGAACGACTTCGTCGTTTTATGGCGAACGGACATGGCTTCGACCTCGGATCGAAGAATCGCCTCCATCACCTCGGTGTCGGTTCCGTCGATCGCCATCTGGATGCCCATCAGAATGAAGGGATCCTTGATTTCCTGGGTCTTGTTTTCGAGCGCCAGAATCCCGTCGCGGCGCGCGATTTCCGAAAACTCGACGAGTTGCGAGATCACGGGCAGCATGGAGGCCGTCGTGGGCGTAAACGCCTTCTTGATCGCCTTGCCGCACGAAATGAGAGTTCCGAACGGATAGGCAATCATGACGGCGGCGGCCCCGCCGACGCCCACCATGATGATCGACGGCGTGTCCCAGAAAGCCTTGAGGCTGGCCCCGGCGACGATGATCGAGTACAGCATCGCCCCGTTCGCCAGCAGAATTCCGACGATGGTGGCTTTGTCCATGGTTTCCAGTCCGGTCGCTTCCGGGGGGCGTGCCACTGGCTCCGCCAGTGTATTTTTTGCCAATCAACTTAAGACGCACTGGCAGAGCCAGTGGCACCCGAACATCAAGCCAGGGCAGAACACTAGGGCGAGATGACAGAGACCATGCGGATCGTCCTCGCGTGTTCAATCGCGCGGCGGGTTACCTCTTCCGCCGATTCGCGAACGACGAAACGCTCGTCGTCGGTCAGGGTGACGAACGTGTCGGGCCGCTCCTCGACGAACTTGATCAGTTCGGCGTTGACGACGAATGGCTCGCCATTGAGGCGTGTCAGTCGAATCATGGCTTATCGTCCACCCAGCATCAGGAGCTCGTCCACGAGCTGCTGCACCGAGGAAATGACCCGGGCATTTCCCCGGTAGTTCGTGCTGGCGACAATCAGATCGACCAGGTTCCGGCCGATGTCGGTGTTGGAGAGTTCAATGGCACCGGCTCGAATCGTTCCCGCCCCGAAGGTTCCGGGCGAAACGATCGACGGGCTGCCGGAACTGACCCCTTCCTTGAAGGTTGTCGAACCGTCTTCGATAAGACCGCCCGGATTGGGGAAACGGGCCACGACGACCTGTCCCAGCGTCCGAATGAGGCCGTTATCGTAGATGCCGTTGATGACGCCCCCTTCGTCGATCACGAAGCTCTGCAACGTGCCCGGCGAAGAACCGTTCTGCCAGGTGAGATTGAGTCGGCTTCCCGCCTGCACGGTCGAAATTCCCGAGAGCTGCGAAAGGTCCATCGTAATCTGCATGGGGCTGACGGCGGCGGAGTCTTGACGTTCGAGCGAGAACGTGGCTTCACCGCCATCCGTCACGCGTCCTTCGCTGTCGAAAGTCAATGTCCCCTGCCCGACCGCGATGTTCGCTCGACTGTCTTCGGCCGATTCGAGGAAGTAACGATAGATCGTAGCGTTGGTTGTCCGATTCTCGAGGACGGCCGTCATGCGGACGGTAATGGGCTGTCCCAGCGAGTCGAACACCACGAAATCGGTGCTTGTCGATTCGCCAACCGCGTCCTGGGGGGTGGTGGTGCTGAACGGGACCACGGTTCCGTTCGAAGTCAGATCGCCCGACGTGAAGCCAATGGCATTGACCGTGCCGGAATTGCCGACGATGTGAATCTGACCACCCGTCAGCGATAGACCCGGCTGCGTTCCCGTGCCGGCATCATTGGCGATTCCCCCGCCGGACTGGATTCCCAGGGTGTTTCCCATCAGGGTCATCAGGTCGGCAACCGTCGTGGTGGCAGTCACCTGGAGCGTTTGCGATTCGATCGACCGCCCTCCCTTGCGGGGGGAAAACTGCAACGTTTCGCCCACCGTGAAAAGATTGGTTCCGCCGGCATTTTGAATATCGGACAGGAGCGACGTCGTGACGGCCGGTGAGGACGTTGACGCGTCGGTCATCGCCTCGGTCAGGATCTGCGTTCCGCGGTCGGCGAGCGCTCCAATCGGCAACAGGGCTCCGCTCAATTGGAGAGCAGTTGTTCGCTGGGCGACGTTCGATTCGCCGAGTGGAATTTGCAGGTTCTGCACCTGTGTTCGGACCAAATTGTAATCGGCGTCGACCCCATATCCCTGGACAAACATCCCCTGGTCGTTAATCAGTTGCGAGGCACTGTTCAACGAAAAGTTGCCGTTTCGGGTGTAGGCGCGGCCGTTGCTTCCTTCCAGCACGAAGAATCCGTCGCCCTGAATGGCAAGGTCGGAAGGGCTCGTACTGTTCGCGACACTTCCCTGAGTGAAGTCCTTGGAAATGACGGCAACCGACGCCCCGAGACCAATCTGCCGGGGGTTGGTTCCTCCATTCGTCACCGTGGGGCGAGAACCGATCGTCAGGGTGCGGGACAACTGCGTCTGAAACCGGACTTGCGAGCTTTTGAAGCCGTTCGTGCCGGCGTTGGCGATGTTGTTCCCCAGCACATCGATCGACGTTTCATTGAGCGACAGGCCGATCAGCGACGTGTTGAGAGCGGAGGTAAGTCCCATGAGCGATCCCTGCCCCTGAAGTCATCCTGGTACGCCCCCGGCGAACCGTTGGGCGCGATTGTTCCGATAAATCGGGCTTCGTCGGGTTTATCGGCACCGCGTCCAGAGACCGGGCAGGAAGAAGAGAGTTCGCGAACGTGTTCCCGTCAGTCCAGGCGGTACAACCGGAATAATCGTTACAGGTTCACACCCTGTTTTATGGATATTGATGTCTACAGGTGCGTGGTAGAGCGATCGTGAAGGGCCGCCACGCGATTTTCGCCATGCTGATTCACCTTTTCCGTTCTTCGGAGTTCTGCCATAGTTCGTGCTCAGGCGATCTGGAGAAGTCCGGTCCCATCTCTCGACCCATGCGCGGTTTCCTGTGCCCATCTTGAGTGAGCCTTCCGCCCAACGCGTTGACGGTCTGCCGCCGGGCGGGCACGTCCATCTTGTCGGGGCCTGCGGGGCCGGGATGCGGTCGGTTGCCGCCATCCTGCTCGACTTTGGATTTTCGGTCAGCGGAACGGATCAGGCCGAGGCCACTCGATCAGTCCGGAAGCTCATGGATCGTGGACTTTCGTTTCGGCAGGGGCACGAGTCCGGGACGATTCGCGAGGGTGCGACACTTCTTGTTCATTCGCCCGCGATTGATCCGGAAAATGCAGAACTGCTTGAAGCTCGAGATCACGGAATCCCGTGTGAATCGCTGCCGGAGTTTCTGGCGCGGCTGTCGCGAGGCCGCACGACGGTTTGCGTCGCGGGCACGCACGGCAAGAGCACGACGACGGCCATGCTCGCCTGGATTCTCCAATCGTCGGGGCGCGATCCGACGGTCTACATGGGCGGAGAGATCGTGGACTCGGGCTGGGTGGGGCGCGGAGGCAAAGACCCCCTGCTGGTGATGGAAACGTGTGAATATCGCAGGGGTTTCTTGCGCCAGCGGCCTGATTTCGCGGTCATTCTGAACATGGAGCCAGATCATTTTGACAGTTACCCCGTGATGGCCTCGCTCACGGCCGCGTTTCGCGAGTTCGCGGAACGCGTTCCGAACTCTGGTCGCTTGATTGTGGCGAACCCTATCGCGACCGTCCTCGAACCGCTTTCGACCGAGGCTGTCCGCGAAACCTTTGGGGAAGGCGCGTCGGCGACATGGTCGCTGGAGTGGACTGAACAAGAGGGCAATGGAGCGCTGGCGCGACGGGGATCGACGCAAATTGGCCCGGTTCGACTGGCCGTGCCCGGGCGGCACAATCAACTCAATGCGTTGGCGGCGGTCGCCCTGGCCAGCCATCTTGGGATTCGACCGGACGATGGTTTGCGGGCGGTCGCGTCGTTTCCCGGTATCCGTCGTCGATTCGAGCGAAAAACCGTTCGTGGCGGGGCAATCGCGATCGACGACTACGCGCACCATCCGACTGCCGTGCGAGCCAGTTTGGAGACCGCGCGACGGACGTTTCCGGGTCGGCGAATTCGGGTCGTGTTTCAACCGCACCAGATATCTCGAACCGAGCGGCTGATGCAAGAGTTCGCGGAGGCACTGATTCTGGCTGACGAAGTCGTCATTCTGCCTGTCTTTGCGGCTCGCGAGAGTGACGCGGATCGGAAACGAGCCGTTGCTGAGTTGCTGGCGGCGGAAGTGCGGGGGTTGGGGGGAGATGCTCGCTTTGAAGACTCCCTTGACCCGATCCGCCACAGTTTGGACGATGCTGGGGAGACGGCCGTCGTATTGACGATTGGCGCTGGCGACATCGATCAGGTTTACCATGCAGACGCTTGACAGTTTTGGCGACATCCTGCTCCGGGACGAACCCCTTGCCCCCTATACCTGGCTGAAAGTCGGCGGGCCGGCGCAATTCTTTCTGACGCCCCGCAACGAAGCGGAACTCGTCCGGGTTCTGCAGGTTTGCCAGAAACTGGGCGTGGCCGTGAATCTGCTGGGAGGGGGATCCAACCTTCTCGTGCGAGACGAGGGAGTGAGCGGGGCCGTCATTCGCCTGTCAGCGGCCGAGTTCTCGAAAGTCGAAATCGACGGCGAGACGATTCGAGCCGGCGGGGGAGCCCTGCTGTCCCACGTTGTGTCCGAGTCCGTCCGCGAGGGCCTCGCCGGGTTGGAAAATCTGGCGGGAGTCCCCGGCACCATCGGCGGCGCCGTTCGTGGAAACGCGGGCGGGCGGCAGGCGGAGATCGGACATTTCGTGACGTCGGTCACCTCGCTGACGAGTGCCGGCGAGAAAATCTGTCGGAAGGGGGACGACCTGGAATTTGGTTACCGCCAGTCGAACCTCGACGATGCCGTCATTCTCGAGGTCGAATTGCGGCTGGCCAGGGAAGACGCCGATGCCATTGCCCAGAGGCTGCGAAAAGTCTGGGTGATGAAGAAGGCCTCGCAGCCGCTGGGGTCGCAATCGGCCGGGTGTATTTTCCGGAATCCGCGCGGCCAATCGGCCGGGGAAATGATCGAGCAGGCGGGGCTGAAGGGGACGCGAATCGGCGGGGCCGAAGTCAGCGACCGGCATGCGAACTTCATCGTGACCCATCCGGGGGCTACTTCGGACGACGTCTTGCGGTTGATTGAACTGATTCGCTCGCGGATTTCGGAACGGTTTGGCGTGCATCTGGAGTTGGAAATCCAGGTCTGGTGAGACGAAGCCGGCGACGGTCCGGCACGAACAGATTCGGGACCATTCTGCTGGCGAAGACAGTCGACGCGCAAGGAGG
This sequence comes from Planctomycetaceae bacterium, assembly GCA_019636285.1. GTDB lineage: Bacteria > Planctomycetota > Planctomycetia > Planctomycetales > Planctomycetaceae > JAHBXV01. The sequence goes on along the minus strand of JAHBXV010000003.1, from coordinate 232,982 downwards.
CGCACATGGGCCATCAGTCGCAGGAACCGTTCCATCGTCGTCGTGTCGCCGTTCTGTTCGGTGGCGATTCGGATGAAGCGGAAATTAGCCGGCTCAGTGGCGCGGCTGTCATGAAGGGCCTGGCTGACGCGGGTCATTTCGCCTGGCCCATCGACCCCGCCGAGGTTGATCTTCGCGGCGTTGACTGGTCGCAGTTCGACGTCGCCTTTCTCGCCTTGCATGGGGAATTTGGCGAAGACGGCCAGGTTCAGCAGATTCTCGATCGCGTGGGGATCCCCTATACCGGCAGTAATGCGACCGCGTCGCGGCTGGCTTTTTCCAAACGAGCCGCCAAGGAACAGTTCACCATTCTGGGGATTCCGACTCCGCTCGGGATCGTGATGCGGGCCGGCGAGGGGAAGACTCCGGTGCTGGAACTGATCGACCAGGTGGGGTTGCCGATTATCGTGAAGCCCGATGCTCAGGGTTCGAGCCTGGGCGTGTCGGTCGTGCGGCAGCCCGCTGAGATCGAGGCGGCGCTCAACCTCGCATTCCGCTACGGCGACACGGCAATCGTCGAGCAGGCCATCATCGGCACCGAGTGGACGGTCGGGTTACTGGATGACCTGGTTCTGCCGGCCATCGAGATCCGCACTCGGCATCCGTTCTTTGACTATGAAGCCAAGTATCTTGACGACGACACGGAATACGTCTTCACGTACTCGGTCCCGCTGGAGACCGTCCGACATCTGGAAACCGTGGCTCGGCAGGCGTGTGCCGCCCTGGGAACTCGCGGCCTGGTTCGCGTCGACTTGCGACTGGATGCCGCAGGACAGCCTTGGGTGCTGGAAGTGAATACAATTCCGGGCTTCACCAGCCATAGCCTCGTGCCGAAGGCGGCCGCCCGGATCGGGATCGACTTTCCACGGATGTGCCACCTCGCGATCGAGTCATGTTTGTCTACCCGCGCGAGCCTGCATCCGCCACACTGGATGTCCAGCGGTCGTCCGGTCGTACGTCCCACGTATCTGTGAGTCGTTTTTGTTCCCGGGCTCCGTTTGGGAACAAGAACAAAAGAAGAAACTCCCGGTCGACGAATATCGCGACCGGGAGTTTCGATGGTTATTGAGAGCTCGCGGACGGGCCTACCGGGTGCCGGCATCCCACCACCAGCGGCCTTCGGGCAGCGCGGCAGTGGTCAACTGACTGCCGGTGTCGTCGGAGACCTGGGGCTTCGCGTCTTCCAAGGCTCCGCTGATGTCGGCTCGGACGCCGCCAGCGACCTGGACGACGATGTCGCGACCACCGTAGGTGCGATGATTCGCGACCGAATCAACCTCGGCGGGAACGCCGTGGCGAGCGGGGCGATAGGCCCCTTCGGGAGCGAAGACACCCAGTTCCCAATGGGTCCGGGCGAGCAACCCTTCTTTTTGCAGCAGAGCCGAAACCAACGCGAGGTCGAAAAGATTGCGGGCGTCGGCAAAGACCGGTTCAGCAGCCGCGATCTGAGCGTACTTCCGGGTAAACCCTTCGGCGAACAGCCGATTGGTCCCTTCGGAGACTCCCGTCGGGAGATGCTTGCCTTCATCGGTCAACATCTGGTTTTCCGAACGGCATTGCACCGACTGACCGACCAGTTCAAAGGCCGTCTTGTCGGGGTTGTGCAGCACGGCGTCGTACTTCATGGTCAGCCACCATCGCAGGGCTTCCATGGGAACGGGATTGCGGCGCTGTTCGGCAGTCAAGAGGTCGAAGTAACTGGCCACTTCGCGTCCGGCTGAGATCTTGTCGATTCCGATGAGCTTCATGCGGTAGTCGGCTTCGACGATCACGCGGGCGACGCGGCTGTCGGCGGGAACACCCCACACCACGACGTCCTGCGGGCCGAGTTGAGCACTCAGCGTCTTGACCCAGTTTCGTACGGCCCCAGGGGCGAGAGGTCCACGTGCCTGGCTGGCTTCGGCATAGTCCTTGAGGGCTTTCAAACCCTGGTCGCGGGTATTGATGGAACAGCCGAAATCGGCTTCCCCATTCGCGAATGTTCGCAGGACCGTGACCAGATCGTCGAGTTGCAGAACGGGGGCACCCGTTTCGGCGCCGATGGGGTCGCCCAGCTTGTTGTAGGCCCAGCCTTCGGCCGGACCGGCGATCAGGACTTCGCGGCTTTCCGGCACGACGAACACATACTGGGCGCGCGTCAGACCGGCAAGACGCTGCATCGACTCTGGAACGGGCTGACCGGCGGACAGGCGAGCGGCGACTTCCTGTTCCAGGCGTGTCAGGGAGACAATCCGCATCGGAGTCGGGCGGGCCAGGTCGGCATTCAGATCGGCTTTGCGGACGACTTCGGTTGCCTTGGCCAATCGGCCCGATTCATCGACGAAGGAAATTCGAGAGAGGACATCGAGCGGACGAACCTTGACCCCATACGGGTCTTGCGACATCGTTCCGCCGACACCGTCGACCAGTTCCCACTGGCCAGACGTGTTGTCCTGAATGATCGTCATCAGGTACTGGAAGTCGGCAACCGCTCCGCCACCCTGTTGCGAGTAGAGAGCCTGATCGCGCGACTCACCGGCTGGAGCACGCAGCAGGGTCGCCCGCGCTCCCAGGCGATCGCCCGAGAGAGACTGGGCTTGAGCCACGTTGGCCAGGAGGTCGGCACGGTCGGACTCGTTCGCCGTGCCGATCGCGGTCAGAGCGCGGCCGAACTCGCCGGCAGCCAGATGCTCGTCGACGTTTGTTTCAGCGGCGACGCCGAACCCCGCCATCGCGAACAATCCACAGGCCGCTGACAGGCCGTTCAGGGCGAACCGACGGAGATTCTGGTCGAGATCGACCATGAGAGGCTCCCATGAGACAAAAAGTGAGCGAGTCGGCATCCCTTCCAACGACTTCAAGACACTTCTGTAAAGAATCGTCCGGCGGACCGGCAGCGTCAAGGAGATTCCGGGGAAAGTGGGATTCCAGGCGAACCCCTCCCGCTCGACTCCGAACAGACCATTCAGCCGCTAGAATAAGGGATTCCCGAGACGCCGGTCGCGTCAACTCGCCGGTTGGTGGCGGCGTTGACGATCGACAACAAATCGTACCAGCAAATCAAGGACAAGTCGGTGCCCGAGTTGCCGGAAGTCGAGACCATGGTTCGCGGGATTCGTCCTATTGCGAAGGGGGCCGAAGTCATGGATTTCGAAGCCTGCCCGTGTCGCCGCCAGCCGATTGCCGTCGGGCCGGACTTTGACACCGTGCGGAAAATGCAGCTCGGGCAGACTGTTCGGGCGGTCACGCGCCTGGGAAAGCGGGTCGTGTTGACGTTTGGCAACGGTGGAGCGGTCGTCATTGAACCCCGCATGACGGGGCTATTGTTGATCGCCGATCCTCCCACGGTCGAGCATCTGCGACTGCGCTGGATTTTTCGAACGGGCGGAAAACAGCAGAGTTTGTGGTTCTGGGACCGCCGAGGTCTGGGAACGGTGCGCTGGCTAGATGCCGAACAGTTCCGGCAACTGGCGGAAGTCTCACTCGGGCCGGACCCGTTCGCGCTGTCGCTTGAGACCTGGCGGGAGCGGCTCGCACGGACGACGCGGCCCGTAAAGGTCGCCCTGCTCGACCAGAAACTGGTCGCCGGCATCGGGAATCTATACGCCAGCGAGATCCTGCACCGGGCGAAGATCTCGCCATTCCTGCCCGCCAACCGTCTGAAACCTGATCAGGTTGGTCGACTCATGGCCGCGACGCAGCATATTCTCAGTGAAGCGATTCGGTACGAGGGCTCCACGCTTGGCGACGGCACCTACCGGAACGCGCTGAACCGGGATGGGAACTACCAGAACCAGCACGGCGTCTACATGAAGGCGGGACAAACGTGCCAGCAGTGCCGACGGGGGCTCATTCGCCGGGAGGTGCAGGCCCAGCGCTCGACATTTTTCTGTCCCGTGTGCCAGCCACTTCCGAGGAGCAGTCGGTGATCGCAGGAACCATTCAGGACGGTCACGCCATTGGCGCGCACGGAGAATCGGAAGTGTCGGAATCCTGTCGACAGCGGGGTTTTCGGACGGAACTCATCGCGGCCTGTCTCGTCGTCACATGGGGAGTCGCAGTCGCTGCGGAACCCGATACCAAGGCCGAATCGAAAAAGGACTCCGAGACCAAAGTCGTCGCCGTTGACTCAAAAACTTTGCCGAATCTGTTTCGTTTTCCGGGAGAGTTCTGGGTGGGTGGCGAACCCTCGGGCGAGGGCCTCGCGGAACTGGTGTCGCGCGGCGTCACGACGGTCATCTCGGTCGACGGTCACCCGCCGGATGTCGAAGGGGCCCGCAAGCTCGGTTTGAGGTACATTCACCTGCCCATTTCGTACGAAACCGTCCCTCCGGAAACGATTCGGGGGATCGTGGCGGCGTGGGAAAGTAACAAGGGCGGTGTCTACGTTCATTGTCACCACGGCAAGCATCGCGGGCCGGCGGCCGCTGTCGCCGCGGTTCGGGTCCGCTATCCCGAGCTTTCCGGAGCCTGGGGCGATGCGTGTCTGAAGCAATTGGGAACGGGGGCCGGCTATCAGGGGCTCTATCGCAGCGTGTGCGAACTGACGGCGGAGAACATTCTTGCCTTGCCCGCGCCAACCGAGTTCCCAAGCTCCGTCGAGCCGCCCGATTCCGTCGCCCGCATGTTGGCGATCACGGACGAACTCGAGCGGATCAACAAACTGCTCGCAGCCGATGCGCTCGATCGCACGGCCCTCTCCGACCGCCTGGTCCTTCTGGCGGAACACTATCGGGAAGCGGGGCGTCACGAACGAGAGATCGACGCCTCAGCCATCGATTTGATCGAGCAGTTTGGTGTCGCTGAAAAGGCCGTTGTCGACGCGAGCCGACTCATCGCGACGTCCCAGGATGCGGAACTGCGGGATCAACTCGTCAAACGCATCGAAGCCACGTGCAGCGACTGCCACAAGAAGTTCCGCGGCCAGGGGAAGCGATGAACCGCGTTCCCTGGCGACGCGCACAACTGCAGAGAGTCCGCCACAACCTCTGTGCGGCGAGACAATTCCCTGCCTGCCAAATGTGTTTGACGGGCACAACCGGATGTGTCGTGACGTCTAGCCAGCGAGGAACCGTCGCTTGAACTGATCTTCGATCTGTTCGCGTAGCCCGCCCTTCTCGTCAGCGAGATCCTTCAGCGGGAATTCGTCCGGCAGCCGTTCGCCGTTCAGACGGTGGATGTTCTCGAACAGCATGACGGCGAGCATGCACTCTTCCACCATACGGTCTTCGTCGCGCAGTTCGGGGTACTTCTTCAGGACTTGCTCGAACTTCTCCATCGAGGAGCTGACGAGTTTCAACGCGGCGTTCAGGTTCTGCTGCTTGTACTCTTCTCCCGCGAGATAGAACTCGCGGTGCGCATCCGAAGTGACCTGTTCGGCTTCGGAGAGGCCGCGGGTTCGCCAGTAGCGGTAGTTCGTCATCTTCTGGTAGGCATCGACGGCGCGGGCCAGCTTGGCGGCGTCAGCCTCGCTGGTCGTCGCCTGCCGGATTTCTTCCGGCGTCATTTCCATGCGGATATCGACCTGGCCGTTATCCCACGGAATGGTGAAGACTTCCTGACCGTACTTCACGGTCCAGTCGCTGAGCGCTTCGGCCCACGCTTCGCGCGTCTCATCGTCAAACTTTCCATCTTCCTGGCGGGCAGCGGCGTAGTCGAACTGCGCCCGGGCGGGGCTGGAGCGGAAAATCGTGCGGTCCTGAATGTTCTGCTTGCGGCGGAGTTCGGAGTCGTTAGCCGCGTAGAACCACTTCTTCCCCATCAGGAAGTTGTCGATGTTGTCGGTATTGAATTCGGGGTCGTTCGTGCCGCCGAATTTGGGATCGGGGTCGGCGAAATAATATTCGCGGAAATACTTCTTTTCGTCCGACTGACCGACCTTCTGCTGGTGGATGCGGCCGGCGTGGTAATACAGGTTTGTCGCGTCGTTGTTCCGCTCGACGCCGCGGGCGAGAAACTTGCCCCCCTCCTTGACCCAGTAGTAACGGTCGGGGACCGCGTCCCACTCGGCCGACGTGTTGAAGGCGAGGTTCCAGCCGTTGTACTCCCACACCTTGGCATAGTGAGGTTGCAGGCGGATGATCGATTCCGTGGTGGCGCGCATCTGCGCCCAGTCTTTGCGGTCCTTGTAGTATTCGAGGTCCATCCACAAGAGGTTCGCCGCGACGCCTCGCAGACCGAGGAGGACCAGGTTCATGGAGGCGCTGCTCGGATCGACCTGGCCGAGGTCGCTCTCGCCCAGATCGTATTCGGACCGCAACTGGGCCAGGTAGCCCCCGCTTCCGGGGCGCCCGTCGGACGGCATCCCCAGGAGGATGATGGGAACCAGCAGAACCAGGATGCCGGCGAGGTACGCGAACTTCCGCTGTTGCGAAGATAACCGGTTCATTTGGCCTCCAGTTCGCGAACTCGCAGGCAGAAATAGCCTAGAAGAAGACAGGGGAGGAAGAAGGCGAGGGTGACGGCGATGCTCGGCAGAACCGAGGCATTGAACGAAACATCGAACCCGTTCGCCAGATACGGAGCCATGTTGAAGTAATCAAAGTTCGGGATGATCTGGAAGATCAGCCACACGAATTGGCGGATTGCTAAATCCATGAGGTGCATCGACTGGAAGGCGATCCCGGTCGGCAGTTCCTGCGTCGGATTCATGTGGAGCACAATCCGATAGACCGACTCGATCGGGCCGCCCCCCTCGAACCGTCCGCTGACGATCGTCATCATGAATTCGCGGGCCGTCATGCCCACCAGGACCAGGCAGAACGTCAGCAGCGTCGCGACGGGGCCCTTCAGGAAGGTACTTGCGGCGACACCCAGGAAGACGATCAGGAGAACCATCATGGCCAAGCCGAGAATGCTCTTGGCATACCCGGCGAGGAAGCTGCCATCCGGCGTGCGGATAAACAGGTCGGGACGGGCCATCCCCATGTACTGACCGGGGTCGATGCAGACGGCTTCCACGACCAGTTCGCCGCTGGGTGAAACCAGGTCGTTAATCAGGTCGACGGTTTCCCCGGCTTCTTCCGTGATCTTTCCGCCAATGGCTTCACCCGCCTTGGGAAGCGTTCGCGGAATCGCGTCGGTGCGGCCACGAAACTCGGCGACCTGGCGCAGTTGGGTTCCCACGCGCAGCCCGGTCTCGGGATTGACGAACACGAGCTGATACAGCAGCGAACGTCCCATCTGGCCTTTGTGGCTGCGGAACGCGCTGAACCGGTTTTCCAGGATCAGCTCGCCGTCTTTGTTGAGGGCCGATTCGTCGATTCCGGCGAACTTCCAGATGGCGCGAGCGCGGGTCGCCCCTTCGATGTAGCTGCGATATTCCCAGATATCGCCGACGTTGATCCCGGTGGCGGCCGGTTTTCCTTCACGGTCGAGGAACGTCAATTGCCCGAAGACGGGACGGCGGCAGGTCAGTTCGGGCCGTGCCTTCTCGTCGATCTGCTGTTGCAGCCAGACATATCCGGCGACAGCCATCACCAAGAGCACAAGCGTGTTGATGAGTCCGAAACCGAGCATGCGGCCGAGGACCACTTCCAGGCGGCGCACGGGTTTCGTGACCACCGTGTGCAGCGACCGCTGCTTGATGTCTTCGGGAATTCCCCAGCACGACAGCAGTAGCGCCACCGGCAGCACCAGCCAGGCGATTGCCCGCAGCACGAACGAGACGTAGAGCTTCACCTGGAAATCGGGAACCAGCGTGCCGCCGGAAAGGAACCACCCCGCGAACATGAACAGGATGGCGAACACCACGAAGACCAGGAGCGCCCGACGGCGAATCGCCTCCAGAAACGTCAGCCGCGTGATCGCACCGACGCGCCGCGGCGAAATCTGGACGATGTCGAGGGCCGCGGAACTGAGCAGATTCAGGAAATCGCCAAAGCCCTTGGTCCCCCGTGTGATGAGCAGTGCCAGCAGGGTGACGACCAGGACGACAATCGTTCCAAAACCGGTGACGATCAGCCAGTAGAGGAATCCCAGCGGGATGTTATACGGTGTTGGTTCAAAATCCATGTTCGGCAACTCACCTGCACGAAGTCTGCTGAGGCAGGATCAATTCGAGGTTCGCCGTCGCGAGGTCACTCGGCGGCTCGGCGCGATGGAAGTTCTTGGCTCGAGCGAGAAAAGCCAGCGGCTGGCTTCGTCCCGCGCGACGGTTCGCGAAGTCATGCGCCCCTCGAACGTGTCGTGTCGTCCATAATCACACGGTGACCGGGACGTTCGACGCTTTCTTGAACGGTCTTGAGGAACAGGTCTTCGAGATTGGACGTCGGATGGTCGATCTGGTTGAGGCTCGCACCGTGCTTCTGCAGAACGGCCCGCACTTCGTTGATCGCGTCATCGCTGAGCTTGGAGGTGAGAATCTGGGTTTCGTCTCGCGATTTGAGCAGTTCGTCGACCCGTCCCAGAACCTTCAGTTCGCCGCCATAAAGAATCGCGATGCGGTCGCAGACGTCCTGGACGTCGGCCAGGAGGTGGCTGCACATGAGGACCGTCTTCCCCTGCTCCTTCAATTGCAGGATCAGGTCTTTCATGTCGCGGTTTCCGAGCGGGTCGAGGCCGCTTGTCGGTTCGTCGAGCAGCACCAGGTCGGGATCGTTGATGAGGGCCTGCGCCAGGCCGATACGGCGGGTCATCCCCTTCGAGTATTCCTTGAGCTGCCGCTTGCGGGCATGCGTGATTTTCACCAGCGAGAGGAGCTTTTCGGTCCGCTCCTTGCGAACGCTGGCGGGCATGTCGAAGAGGCGGCCGTAGAAGTCGAGCGTTTCCTCGGCGGTCAGGAACCGGTACAGGTACGACTCTTCCGGGAGATAGCCGATTCGCTCGTTCTTGGCGACATCGGTGGCCGGGCGGCCGAGAATGCTGATTTCCCCTTCGGTGGGAAACAAGAGGCCGAGCAGCATTTTGATGGTCGTCGTCTTGCCGGAACCGTTCGGACCCAGGAGCCCGAAGACTTCGCCCTTCTTGACGTCGAGGGAGAGCGAGTTAACGGCCCGCACTTTGCGGCGCCCCCAAAAGTCGCGATAGACCTTTGTCAGGTTGCGGATTTCGATCACGGGTTCAGCGGCGGAACCGGAGGTGCTCATGCGGGAAGTCCGAACGACTACGAATTAAAAAAAGACGGGAAACCCCGTGAATCAGGACTGACATTCGCGGCTCGTTCCGGGGGAACGAGCGCTACCGTCGCACCGGGTGCTACGCTGGAACTCGCCAAACTGCTGGCGGGCCCCCAAAAATTCGCCAGAATTCGATCCCCCCGGCCGGATTCGGTGTTGCCGCCACTGTAGAAATCGCGCGAACTCGCGGCAAGCGGACGCGGGGAAAGCGGTTACTTCCGGGCGTGGGTGGGCCTCACGATGCCGATCGTGCGAGATTCAGCGGGCGGGGGGAGTCGGGCGGTCGTGACGATGTCGACGTGAGTCGTTGCGGCTTTGGTGCGTGGCCTTGTGTTCACTGCTGATGTGGTGGGCACTTTGGGGGCGAGGCGTTGACCCATCCCGCCCAAGACAGCAACCGATGATTGGGGGTCCGCGATCGGAGCTTGTTTGGTCTTCGTGCAAACATCCTTTGGGATCGCTTCCTTGCGATTGACTTCGGAAACCCTGGATCGGCAGAATTCTTGGGTGTGGTAGACGGAGTTACACTTTGATGTGGGCGGAAAGGCAGTTCTGTCGATCGCTTAGTTCTCCGTCATCAATCCCAGCGCCTCAGGGGACGTCATAATGAAACCCAGTCTTTCAACGACAGTCTCTGCGCTTGCATTCGCCGCTCTTGGTCTGCTCGCCGCATTTGGCATCGCTCTGTTCGCTCCGACGCCTTCGTCACAGCGGCCCGACTTCGAGCGAACAGCATTCATTGTCCTGCCGCTCGCCGGCACTGCTCTTGGTTGGCTCATTGCCTACCTTGCGGCTCCTTTTGACAATAAAGAAACGAAACGTCCTACGACCGTCCGAATTCCGAATGATCCGCAATCGGATGCGGCCTGATTGTCTCACACGCGACAGTAAGCGGGTTGGCCGCTCTCTGGGCGGCACGGTTTGGACGTCCTCGCCCTATCTGTGGGCCGAAGGCTCGCGAGGCATTTCAGCAAATGGGGTCGAACTTTCCGCTGCCTCTCGTGGCAATGTCACCCAGGTAGAATGAAGATATCCAACCTGGGCCGCCTCCAAATGGCTGGACAGGCAGATGTTTGGAATGTGATCGAGAATGTCGGTCCGAGAGAGGTAGAAACATAGTTCTATCTCTCCATTGGCTATAGCGCTATGCGATACGTGCTCACATTGCCGCTTATCCTGTTGCCAGCCTTCGCAGTCGCGCAGGATGACGATCGTGAAGTCCCACTGCCTTTCGTGACGCTGGTTCAGCCACCTGCCGTCCCCAAATTAGAAGCAACACCGCTTTCAAAGGATCGTGTCCAGGAGATTGAACGACTGATTGACGATCTTTCCGGAGTCGGTGAAGGCGACCTATGGTTGAATTCCTCGATCCACGGTTCGAGGTTCGTGCCGGTTGGCGAGTTTGGAACTTTCGGTCACTGGACCGGCAAACCGGTTAACGTCTCCGACCCGATTCGCAAACTGGTTGAAATCGGGCCGGAAGCTCTTCCGCACCTTTTGTCTTCGCTTGATGACGATACGCCTACCGACATTGTGATTCAGGCCGTCGCAACTCGCGGCGCGATCCCCGGCGGGATGGCATTCGACGAGATCCTGCATGGAAACCCGGCAAACCCAACCGAGCGATTCACTCTCAACTTGAACCGATCTCCATACTCGGAGTCGATTCGTCGAAACGACTGCTTTGCAGTGTCGCCGGAAATGGAGTCCTACCGAATCAAGATTGGTGACGTTTGTCTGGTCGTCATCGGTCAAATCGTGGGGCGGCGGTACGAGTGCCTGACTGGACCTCATGTCAAGTCGCTGGGCATTCTTGTTTGCAGTCCGGTTCATCGAACACGAGTTCGGAAACGAATTCGCGCCGTCTGGGCGTCGAAAAATCCTCGGCAGAAAGTTCTCGAATCGCTGGTCCTGGATTTTTCCACTCGCGGTTTGCTGCAGATGAATTCGCTCGATGACTGGGACATTGGCAATGATTTCCAAATCGAATCAACAAAGCGGCTGCTCTATTACTATCCGGACATTGCAGTGCCAATAATCCTGGATCGCATCAAAAGCCTACAAGTCTCTGACAACTTTTTCGACGACTGCGTGCGGAACGGTCTGGCGGTGGACGGGTTCGTTGACGCGATCGCATGGTCGCAGAAGGGGGAGATAAAGTCGGCAATGTCCGGTCTGGCGCGCAAGGCGACCGAGAAGGAATTGCTCGATGCATTGCGACGGGCGGGCGTGGACGTTCCCGATCGAAAGTAAGGGATACGAAGTGCGAGATAACCGAGCGGTGAACGGTAGCCGCCGATGACGAGGGTTCTGAGATCACAGTTGATGGTGGCTGTCCGGCTCGTACCAGTCTTTGGGCAACAAGAATGACCTCAGCTGAAGATGCCGCCGCACATTCTCCCCCGGTGCCAACTCGGGACTTGTTTCGAACGACCTGCCGGATCGTCCTGGCCGCAGTCGGTGGTCTGATGATCGTTGCCTGCGCCGGATTTATCCCACCTTGGCCAGTAATTATCGCACTCTCAGTTGGAATAGTTGCGACTGTAGCATTCGTTCTCGCGAAGAAGCCCGCGATTGGCCTTGCCGCCGCTTTTTTCACAGTGCTTGTCAGCGGTTGGCTTCTTCGAGAGATTGTCGATGTTCGCGCCTCCACGGCAACCGACCGCATCTACGAACGATACTTCGGCATTGATTCGTACGAAGAAGATGTCGTTGTCTCATTCAGAAACATCGCCGTCGCAACCGGGACGTTTACACTGAGCACCTGGCTGTCTGCGTCGCTGTACCACATCAAGGGTGGTGACGTTCAGGAAATCAATGCATTCACGGTCGGTCGAAGCCCGAACCAAATCGGCGCGCCCCACTGGGTCGATATGGAGATTACATTGGCATTAGGAGATCGCAACACTCCCAAAGGGCGAGTCACTCAGCTTGGTAGTGCCGGACAATCGCGAGGCGGCGGTCGAGGCGGGGGTAGGACGCATGACGTTGTCGCAACTGCGACCACATTCTTGCCTGGTAGATTTACATCAGGCACAAAACGGATTGTCTACGTCGAAGGTGACAGAGGGTTTAACGTCAGTGCCGCGATGACGACTGCGGAGTTCGCGAGTCAGAACAAAGGCAATTATTTGGTCGTCGAACTGGAGCTTCATTGAGCGTACGAAGAAAGTACTCAGTCACTAGATCGCTGGGTGGCACAGGTTGGGCGTGCTCGCCCTGCCGGTGGGCCGAAGGCCTGCGAGAGTTTTTGGCAAGTCAGGTCAAAGTGTTCTCTGCTTCCTGTGGCATTCCCCAGGTAGAGTGAGGACATGCAAAACTGGGGCGCCCTGCGGGAAACGGACAGAGAGGTATTCTGGCTATCTGTTAGTTCCGGGGCTGTGTCGAAGCAGGATAGGAAGCCATGAGCGGCATCGTCTTCATCGCACCATTTCTTGCGTTTCTCGCGTGCGGTGCGGTGTGGCTTTTGTTCCGCATTTTCCGTCGTAAGTTTCCGTTGGTGTGGTTATCTCGACTCGGCTGCGCGATTCCGCTAATGCTTTTTCCGTTTGCTACGGTTGGGTTCTTCGGAGGTCTTACGAACGCCGTGACGAAGACTGGCACTAACGCCACGCCGCAAGTCGCCAACAATGCACTCCTGACCTTTGATGTGCCATCCACGGCAACGGCTGTCGATTTTCGTCACGCGTACTTCAGTGGAACAATTGACGCGGCAAATTTCACGATTGCCGAAGAAGACTTCCTTAGCTGGCTCAAGTCAAAGGGGTGGAAAACTCGTAAATTCCAAGCCGACGAGAGGGGTTTTCATGGGGCCGAGCCCTCTGCCGGCGAAACAGGTAATGATTCAGTATGGATATCGCCGTTGCGACTTGGTGGCGACGACACAGGCCACATCGAGATTAAGAACGGCTACGAGTACATCGAGCGTGACGAAGTGAATCTGGATGCTGGATTCAACGTCGTCTATGATAGAGATACTCGGCGGGCCTATATCTGGCGGACGACCTTTTGACCCCGGACGGACTTCGCCGAACATTGCCCCAAGGCAAAGCTTTGGCCTTGGAACTGCGGGCCGCGTCGTGATGTAACTGAATGTATGGCTCCGAACTGCTTCATGTAGCCATTCTGCCAGTCCCGCTTCTTGCTGTCGTATTGCTGACAAATAGCGAGCCTCTATATTAGATTACAATCGCTCCGGACTTAACACGCCTCCCACCCAAACGCCACGACGTCCTTGAGCTGGGGACACCGCAGGAGAACCTGGCAGAGGCGGTCGAAGCCGACTGCCACGCCGGTACACTGCGGCAATCCGGCGCGGACGGCTTCCCAGAGTTGTTGGGGGGCTGGGAGTGGTCGCAGGCCGTTTTCGTGGCGGAGGGTTGAGAGTTCGATGTGGCGGCGTTCGAGTTCGTCGGCGTCGGCGAGTTCGTCGTAGCCGTTGCAGAGTTCGACTCCGTCGACGTACAGCTCGAAGCGATCGGCTACGCGGGCGCCGGCTCGGTCGTCCCAGCGCGTTTTAGCGAGAGCGGCTTGTGTGGCGGGGTAGTCCAGCAGAAAAGTGGGATGGCCTTTTCCCAGATGCGGCTCGATGCGTTCCGCCAGCAGGTAGTTGAGCCAATCGTCCGTTCCACCAGTTGCCAATGATTCCGGCGGATGGCAGCCGACCTCTTGGGCGAGGTTTGCGAGTTCAGCGGCCGTCATTGTGAGAACGCGACAGCCGAGAAAGCGCTCGAAAGCCTCGTCGTAGGGGAGTCGCTCGAACGGGGTGGCTGACCACTCGGGGGGATGAGGGACTTGCGCAGCCAGTCGTCGGACGAGGGCCTCGGTCGTTTCCAGTTCGTCGGCCAGGCTGTGATCGACCGCGTACCATTCGAGCATGAGGAACTCGGGATTGTGGTGGTCGCCGAGTTCGCCGTTGCGGAAGGACTTGCAGAGCTGGAAAATCGACCCCGAACCGGCAGCCAGCAGTCGCTTCATGCCCCATTCGGGCGAGGTCTGCAAAACGGCCAGATCGCCGGACGCGGGCTTTTCCCAGGCGGCGGCGTTCGTGGACCACCGCGTCGCGAAGGGCTCGATCCAGGCATCGACGACGCACTCCCGCGCCAGCAGCGGGGTGTCGACTTCCCAATAGCCGCGTTCCCGGAAGAAGAGGCGGACTTCGTCGATCAATCGGGCCCGTGCGCGCAACGTCTCAAGCGTAGCCGTTGGCTGAAAAGACTTCCCCATTGCGCGACCTGCTGAGTGCCCGTTGGACGATCATCGCTGTTCCGTGAATGCGGAAGGGATGATAGTCGAAAGCAGGCCCGTGTAGCGCCGGCTTGGGGCGGATTATCACGCAGCGCGTCGCCGTGGCTTGGCGGCCGGAGCCGCGAAGGGGAGCGTTTCGCGGACTTCTTCCAGCGACTGAGCCGGTTTTGCCTGGCGGACGCGTTCCGAGTAGACGGCTTGGAGGAAATCGGGGAAGAGCTTCCAGTCCAGAACCTGGCGATTCCAGACGGCGGCGACCTGCTGAAAGAAATCGGCTTCATACCGTGCGACGGCCAGATCCTGCGGACCGTCGATGACATCGACGTCCTGGGGCGTCCATTCGCGCGGACAGAGCTGATAGATGGCTCCAGCCGATTCCGGCAACGCGCGTTCGGGCACCTGGTTGAGAACGACCAGCGGCGAGTTCGATTCAAAGCGAGTCGGAAAGACGCGGCAGGCAGAGGGGCGCGAGCCGTAGATGCCGCAACGGGCTGTTCCGAAGGGCTTTCCGGGTTCGGGAGCGGATTCGTCGAGAAAACGGCAGCGCCGCGTGCCGGAAAATTGCTGGCTTTCCACCTGTTTCAGGCAGATCGCGAACGGCGTTCGCGGTTCGTCGGCGAAGTAGAAGTGAGGGACATAGTTCCCCGCGATCGAGCCGGAGGAATCCTCCCACCGGACGACGAAGTCCCAGAAGCTCAGCGACTCCGAGCGGGCAATGCGCAGAATGTCGGCGCCGGTCACCGGAATGGCGAACGAGCGGCAGCAGCCGGCATGGCATCCGGAACAGGGACTCATTCCCAATCCTCGTCCGCTATTGGCCAAACGGGTCACCGAACGAACCGCCCACGGAGCAAAGATCGCCACGACGATCCTGCCCGAGACCCCCTCCTAAAATCGGCACAATCGCTTCAGTCGGTTCATGTTTCTCAGTCGAATCGGCAGAAAAGACGCAGGTCCACGGTGTTGAGTCGTCCGTGCGTTCCGCGTCTCAAGTTTCAACAACAAAAGTCTTTATGTCTTTTCGATTGGTCCATCACGGGGGCATCGAGCAGATCCTGGCTTGCGTGTTGACCGATTCTGGTCCATTTGCCCGAGATCGCTCAGTCTTGACATTTGACCATCCTGTCATACGATTGTTTGAAACAATTGTTTCACGGGGAGTCCCCGCGCGTGGACGATACCAAGAGTCGCCTCCTCGATGCTGCGGGTGCCATCTTCGCCGAGAAGGGGTACGAGGCGGCGAGCGTTCGCGAGATCTGCCAGCGGGCGAACGCGAACATCGCGGCGGTGAATTATCACTTCGGCGAGAAGCGACAGCTCTATGTCGCGGCCGTCCGCGAGGCCCAATGCGCGCAGACGATGCAGCTCAAATTGCCGCGCTGGTCTGGGGAACTCACGCCCGAGCAGCGGCTGCATCAGTATATTCGGCTGATGTTCGAGACGATGCTGGCCTCGAATCGGCCGAGCTGGCATTTGGAGCTGATGCTGCGCGAACTGGCGCGGCCCACCGAGGCGTGCGAAGCCGTGGTGGAAGATTACATCCGCCCGATGGCGGAGCAGCTCAAGGCCATTCTGAACGACCTGACGCCGGGGCTCACCGAAGACGATCGCTGGCCGATCGGCTTCAGCATCGTGGGGCAGGTTCTGTTTTACTACGTCCATCAGCCGATTATCCGGCTGCTGATCGGCCAGGCCGCCTATGAGACTCTGAATGTCGAGGCGCTCGCGGCTCACGTGACACGGTTTTCGCTCGCGGCGATGGGGCGTCCGGCTGGGGAGTCGTCTCCATGAACTGGATCGCCTGGAAGATGCTGACGGGTGACTCGGCGAAGTACTTCGGCACGGTCTTCGGAGTGGCCTTTGGCGTGCTGCTGATTTCGCAGCAGACCGCCATCTTCGTGGGCCTGATGCAGCGGACAGCGCATGCGGTGCTGAATGTTCGGGACGCCCGAATCTGGGTGATGGACCCGTACATGCAGAATGCCGACGAAATCAAGCCGTTGCCGGACAGCGATCTGGCGCGGATCCGGGGAGTCCCGGGCGTGGCCTGGGCGGTGAGGTACTTCAAGAGCCTGGGCCGGGCGAAGATTGAAACGGGGCATTTTCGCCAGGTGTTCATGTTGGGGGTCGATGACGACACTCTCGTCGGCGGGCCGGTGACGATGATCGCCGGATCGCTGGCGGACCTGCGGCGTCCCGATGCCATCATCATCGACAAGGCGGGCTACGAATATCTCTGGGGAGACGAGCCGATTCGACTGGGCCGCGAACTGGAAATGAACGATCGGCGGGCGGTGATTGTCGGCATCTGTGAAGCGATGCCTCCGTTTCAGACATTTCCGCTGGTTTTTACGCGCTACAGCAATGCTGTTCGGTATGTCGCGGGGGAACGAAACGTGATGTCGTTCGTTCTGGTCGAACCGCAGGCGGATCTTTCGGTACCCGAGGTTTGTCGCCGAATCCGGGAGCAGACCGGGCTGATGGCGAGTTCTCGCGACGAATTCATGTGGACGGTCATCAATTACTACCTGAAACATACCGGCATTCCGGTGAACTTCGGCATTACGATCACTCTTGGCTTTATTGTCGGTACGGCGATTGCGGGACAGACGTTCTACCTCTTCACGATCGAAAACCTGAAGCAATTCGGCGCGCTGAAGGCCATGGGAGTCAGCAATGGCCGGCTGACATTGATGGTGCTGATGCAGGCTTCCATTGTCGGGCTGATCGGCTATGGGCTTGGAATTGGAACAACGGCTCTGTTTTTCGAGTTGACGAGAGACATTACCGCGCTGGCTGGCTTCTACCTTCCCTGGCAGGTCGCGCTGCTCACGTTTGGCGCTGTGTCGGTGATTATCGTCGTGGCCAGTTTCATCAGTCTGCGACGCGTGCTGGTGCTGGAACCGGCAATCGTCTTTCGAGGATAGTGCTTTGTCACCGTTAAGAGACTCTAAGACAACCTCTGTGCAATGAGTTGTTTGCTTGGATTTTGACATGTTTCTGACAGGCACAACCGGTTGTGTTAGAGGTTCCAAACACCAAGATGGGGTGGCATACCCCTGAGTCTTCGATGGGCTTGGTGAATTGACAGATTCCACGCCCTTATGCAAAGCCTTCAGGGCGTGCCACGCGAGTGAAGACGAGGCGGAGCCTGGGAACGAGAAGGCACACTGGCGGAGCCAGTGGCACACGAAGATTGAACCGTGACAGAGCAGCAGGGGTCTGACGGCGAATCATTATTCCGTACGCCTGTGGATCATGCCGGGACTGTGAGAATTCATGACGGGCGAGTCAAACAGCTCGACACGGTCGATTGCCCATCCCTCGCGAGGGAATGAGGCGGAGGCTGCGTCGTCGGGTGTCTCGATCGCCGTCACGTGCGAAAACCTGACAAAGGTTTTCGGCGACGGCGAAACGAAGGTCGTCGCGCTCAGCGAGATCACCGTCGACATTCGTGCCGGGGAGATGACCCTGCTGGTGGGGCCGAGCGGTTGCGGGAAAACAACCCTCATTTCGATCATCGCGGGGCTGCTGACTCCGACGTCTGGCGATGTGACGTTATTTGGCACGCCGCAATCACAACTGCGAGGTCGACGGCTGGTCCAGTTTCGCGCTCAAAACGTGGGATTTGTTTTTCAGCAATACAATCTGTTGCCATCTCTGACGGCTGCCGAGAACGTTGCGGTCCCGCTGATGATTCAGGGTGTGGCGCGGTCTGTGGCGATCAGTCGTGCGGAAGAGATGCTGGACCGCGTCAACATGTCGAATCGTCGCAGCCAACTACCGACGCAACTCTCGGGAGGGCAACAGCAGAGAGTTGCAATCGCGCGGGCCTTGGTTCACGAACCGCGATTGCTGGTGTGCGATGAACCGACAGCCGCGCTCGATGCCCATTCGGGCCAGACGGTGATGGCGCTCATCAAGAACGTGGTTGTCGAACCCGATCGCGCGGTGATCGTGGTGACCCACGATCATCGCATCTTTAACTTTGGCGACAGGTTGATTGAGATGGCCGATGGAAAGGTCGTGTCGGTCTCCAGTCAGGCCGAATTCGCAAAACATTCAGCAGCCACGCAATAAGGCTGCATCGTAAGAAGTCAAAGTGGACCGCGGCACAAGACTTTGCCGTCTCCCCTGCCAGGAACCGTGATCGTGAACCGCAGCCTGATTCTTCCCGCGATCTCGATGATTGCGTTGACGTTCATGGGGTGGCACCTGGTGAAAACCCATCAGCCGGTTCCCGCGGTTCAGCCGCCGGTCATGCCCGCCCGATCGCCCTACCTGGCGACCATTGCCGGGGCAGGAATTATCGAGCCGCGTTCCGAGAACATTCATGTCGCTGCCCCCGTGCCGGGAACGGTGGCCGAGGTTAACGTCAAGGTGGGCGATCTCGTGGAGAAAGGCGACCCGTTGTTCCGGCTGGACGACCGGTCGCAAAAGGCTGAACTCGAGGTTCAGCGGGCAAACGTGCAGTTGGCCGGCGCGCAATTAGGGCGGTGGAAGAGCATGCCACGGCAGGAAGATATTCCTCCCAGCGAAGCCCGCGTGGCGAGAGCCAACGCGGAACTTCAGGCCCGTCGCGACGATTGGACACGGACGAGCGAACTGGTGGCGAAGAAGGTGCTGCCCGATCAGGATCTCATTCAGAAACGATTGTCGATGGAGGCGGCGGAAGCCGAGCTCGCGCTGGCAGAGGCCGAGGATGCCCGATTGAAGGCGGGGGCCTGGGCGAACGAAATCCAGATCGCCGCCGCGGAATTGACGCGTGCCGAACAGGCGGGCAAACAGGCGGAAGTCGAGATCGACCGTCTGGTCGTCCGGTCTCCCATTCGCGGGACAATTCTGAAGGTGAATGTCCGGCCGGGCGAGTATGTCGGCGCGCAGCCGGGGTTGACGCTGATCGTGATGGGCGACATCGAGCAGTTGCATGTGCGGGTGGACATCGACGAGCAGGACTTGACCCGCTTTCGACCGGGGCTGCCCGGAAAAGGCTTCGTACGAGGGAATGCCGAGGACTCCCTGGCACTCGACTTCGTGCGGATCGAGCCGTTCGCCGAGCCGAAAAAATCGTTGACGAATTCCGGCAACGAACGGGTCGACACACGGGTTCTGCAGGTGATCTACGCGCTCCGCGGCAAACCGGAAGTCTATGTGGGTCAACAGATCGATGTGTTTCTCGATCTCAAACTCGAATCACCCGAGTCCGCCGAGCCGGTTAAGACTCCGGAAGTGGTGGGGCTGAATCCCCAAAAGACGTAGTCGACGAGGGGAGACGGTTGCTTCCACCCAATCGGCACAGCATTGCGTCGAAGTGTGATCGAAGGCGATAATCGCGTAAAGGTTCCTTTATGCGAGATGATCCATGCTGCGGTCTGTTCTGCGTGTTGGTTTGTCGGCGAGTCTGTTGGTCGCGGGGGCGGTCGCATTGGCGGAAGAGCCCTCCGCAATTCAGTTTTCTCGCGACATTCGGCCGATTCTTGCCGAGCATTGCCTGGAATGTCACGGAGCGGAGAAGCCTGAGGGTGGTTTTCGCCTCACATCGCGCGAAGCGGCACTCGAATCGGGCGAATCAGGCCATCCGCGGTTGATTCCCGATCAGCCGGATGAAAGCGAGATGCTGCGGCGAATTCGGTCGGCTGATCCCGCCGAACGCATGCCGCCGGAGGGCAAAAAGTCGCTGACGACCGCGGAAGTTCGCCTGCTGGAGCGATGGATCCGGGAAGGAGCGAAATGGGGACAGCATTGGGCCTTTGAGCCAGTCGTTCGCAGGTCTCCTCCAGAAGTTCGGGAGACGTCCTGGATTCGTCACGAAATTGATCGCTTCGTCCTCGCGAAGTTGGAAGCTGAAGGTGTAACGCCTTCGCCGGAGGCCGATCGTTACACATTGATTCGCCGGTTGTCGTATGACCTCGTTGGCCTGCCGCCCTCTGTCGAGGAGGTCGATGCGTTCGTGAACGATCAGTCGCCGAATGCCTATCAGGTCGTGGTCGAACGCCTGTTGGCTTCACCGCACTTCGGGGAACGGTGGGGGCGACACTGGCTCGACCTGGCGCGGTATGCGGATTCGGATGGCTTCGAAAAGGATCGCGCGCGGCCGGATGCTTACCTGTACCGCGACTGGGTGATTGACGCGATCAATCGCGATCTGCCCTATGACCGCTTTACCGTTGAGCAGCTTGCCGGGGATCTCCTGCCGGAGGCCATGTTGAGTCAGCGTCTGGCGACGGCGTTCAACCGGCAGACGTTGACGAACGAAGAGGGAGGCGTCGATCAGGAAGAGTATCGCGTCGCGGCCGTGTTCGATCGGACCGAGACTCTGGGGACCGTGTGGTTGGGGCTGACCGTCGGCTGCGCCCGTTGTCACACCCACAAATACGACCCGCTGTCGCATCACGAGTATTATGGCCTGTTCGCGTTCTTCAACAACGCGGATGAGGCGTCGGTCAACTGGCCGGTCTCGGCGACCGATCGGGAAGAATATGATCGCGCGGCGAGCCCGTTGCAGACGGCGTTGGACCGGCGGATGCGGGAACTCTCGGACGAAGAACGGGCCTGGGAAGTCGCCGCGCGTGACGAAATCATGGCGCAGCCGGCCGAGCCACTGGCCGAGCATGATGCGCTCGTTGAAGTCGCCACTTCCCAGACAGGACGACTCGAGATCGTCGCGGCCTCGACGGTGGTCCGGGAAGCCCGGGCCAAGGAAGAGGTTCCTGCCACCGACACCTACGATTTGCGGATCAAGCCGGAACGCTCCAGCATCACGGGCCTGAAAATCTGGGCACTTGCCGATGATTCGCTGCCTCAAAAGGGGCCGGGGCTTGCCCCCAATGGGAACTTTGTGTTCACGAGCGTTCGGGCATTTCTCGTCAGCCCCGACGGCAGCGAACGACCGATCGCCTTGCATCGCGCGGCGGCAAGCTTTACCCAGGCCAAGTTTCCGGCCGATGCCCCGCTTGCGGCGTCACCGGCTCCCAAGACGGGGTGGGCCATCGCCCCGAAGACCGGTCAGCAGCAGTGGTGGCAGGCGCGGACGGTGGGACGGTTGCTGATCGCGCCGGATGAGACTCTGCGGATCGTCCTGGAACAGAATCATGGCGGTCAGCATGTGCTGGGCAAGTTTCGGCTGACCCTGCTTGACGGCGATGAACGTGGGCTGCAATACGAGCGAGCCGACATTGCCGACGCGCTGGAGATGTACCCGGAAAAGCGAGTGGCAGCCGTGCAGGCCAAGCTGTTCGACTATTTTGTCACCCGTGTTCAGCCAGATGAGGAAATCGCAAAACTGAACGGGGAACTGGCTGAACTGCGGAACCACCATCGGGTGCAGTCTCTGCCGGCCCGGACGTTATCGTCGGCACTACGATCGCGGGAGACGCATGTCTTCGATCGCGGGGACTTTCAGACGCCGAAGGATCTTGTCAACGCGTCGACGCCCGCCATTCTAGGCGACTTTCAACCGCGCGGCGCGGTGGCTGATCGGCTGGATCTCGCCAACTGGCTGGTCGCGCGGGATCACCCCTTAACAGCGCGCGTTGCAGTGAACCATGTCTGGAAGCATCTGTTTGGCGAAGGCTTCGTCCGCACGATGAACGATTTTGGACTGCGGGGTGAATCGCCGAGCCATCCCGAGTTGCTCGATTGGCTCGCGGACGAGTTCCGAACGAATCTGCACTGGAGCCGCAAGGACTTGATTCGTGCGATCGTGAATTCGGCCACCTATCGGCAATCGTCGCGACATCGGCCAGAACTCGCGGAGCGCGATCCGCTCAATGTCTGGCTGGCCCGGCAGAACCGCTTTCGTGTGGAAGCAGAGGTTCTCCGCGATCTGAGCCTTGCGGTCAGTGGGCTGTTGTCTCCGAAGATCGGCGGGCCGAGCGTCTTTCCGCCGATGCCCGAAGACCTGGCGGCCCTCAGCTATGCCAACAATTTCTCGTGGAAGAACAGCACGGGCGAAGATCGCTATCGCCGAGGCATGTATACGTTTTTTAAGCGAACGGTGCCTCATCCCAGCCTGATGACGTTCGACTCGCCGGACGCGAACCTGACGTGCGTGGCGAGAACGGTTTCCAACACTCCACTGCAGGCGCTGTTGCTGTTGAATAACGAGGCGCATCGCGAAGCCTCGCAGGCATTCGCGCAAAGAGTGCTCGGAATGGACTCGACCGATGCCGAACGGCTCTCGCAAGCCTGGCGTGTTTGCGTTGCTCGTCCTCCCAGCGATGACGAACTCGCGGCCCTCAATGTTCTGTTGAAGGAGTCGAGAGACGAATACCGCCAGCATCCGGAAGCCGCGGTAGCGGCTGTGGGTGAACATCCGGCTGTTGGGGTCGAAGTCGGAGAAAACGCGGCCTGGGTGGCGACGCTCAGAATCTTGTTGAACCTGGATGAATTCGTGACTCGCGAGTAGTGCTTTGTCAATTTGAAAGATACGGGTGTGTGTCACTGCCTTCGCCAGTGTGCCTTAAGTTGATCGTGCCTCACAAGAAGCACTGGCGGAGCCAGTGGCACGCGAATAGGAAACCGTGACAAAGCAGTAGGCCGATTTGGTGTGATGATGCCAGGCCGGCCAAGCGAGAATTGCTGCCCGCCGCAATCGGAAGGCGCTGGAGAACAGACGATGTGGAACGAAACACTCGCGGCGATGACTCGCCGCTACTTTTTGGAAGCGAGCGGTTATGGGCTTGGAATGGCCGCGCTCACGTCGTTGATGGCACGCGAGGGGCGAGCGGCTCCTCCCCCGGCCGTCAATCCGCTCGCGCCCAAGCCGTCGCACTCTTCGCCGCGCGCGAAGAACTGCATCATGATCTTTCTGGAAGGGGCACCGAGCCAGCTCGATCTCTTCGATCCCAAGCCCAAGCTCAACGAGCTGCATGGTCAGCCTCTGCCCGAGTCGATGACGAAGAACGTGCGGTTCGCGTTCATCAAGAAAGAAACCGCCGCGCTGTATGGCAGCCCCCGGAAGTTTACCCAGCATGGCGAAAGCGGGATGCAGTTCAGCGACCTGTTGCCGCATCTGGCGACCTGTGCCGACGACATGCTGATGATCCGCTCGATGCATACGGATCAGTTCAATCACCATCCCGCGCAATTGTCGCTGCTCTGCGGTCGGTCGTTCTTTGGCCTGCCGACGGCCGGTGCGTGGCTGAATTATGGGCTGGGGAGCGAGTGCGATGACCTGCCTGGGTATGTCGTGTTAAGTGCCGGACGCGGAACGAGCGGCGGGGCGACGCTGTGGCAGAGCGGATTTCTTCCGTCGGTTTATGCGGGGGTTCTCTTTCGCGGGCAGGGTGATCCGGTGCTGAACCTGGCGAATCCGCCGGGAATCAGTGCGGGCCTGCAACGCGCTGGGCTCAATGCGCTGCGAACATTGAATGAGTCCCGGCTGGACGTGGTGGGTGATCCGGAGATTGCCAGCCGCATTGCCAGTTACGAACTTGGTTTCCGCATGCAATCGGCCGCGCCCGACCTCATCGATCTCTCCAGCGAGACGAAAGCGACGATCGACGCCTACGGGCTGGAACGGGAGGAAGCCGGGGACGGGGCGGGATCGCGCGGCGGCGGGCCGGGTCAGTTCCGCCAGTTTTCGCAGAACTGTCTCCTCGCACGACGGCTCGTGGAACGGGGCGTGCGCTTCGTGCAAATCAACCATGCTTCATGGGACCATCACTCGAACCTCGATCGCGAACTGGCTGGAAACTGCCAGATGGCGGATCAGCCGGTTGCCGCGCTCATCAAAGATCTCAAGCAGCGCGGTCTCCTGGATGAGACGCTCGTGATCTGGGCGAGCGAATTCGGCCGCACTCCACTGGGCGAAAACCGCCAGGGACGCGGCGGCGTGACCGGCCGCGATCATCATCCGTATGCGTTCACGGTCTGGATGGCCGGAGGCGGCGTGCGAGGCGGGATGACGTATGGCGAGACGGATGAAATCGGCTGGTCGATTGTCGACAAGCCGGTTCACATCAACGATTTTCACGCCACGATGCTGCATCTGTTCGGGCTCGATCACCTGCGGCTGACGTATCGATTTCAGGGTCTCGACGCCCGTTTGACCGGCGTTGCCGGAAACGTAATTCCCGATTGGGCCGCCTAGGCTGAAAACGGTCTGTTGGTGTCTCTTCGAGATTGCCGACGATGAACGCATCGACTTATAATCATGCGTTCGCCGTGGCTCGCTGGCGACAGTTTCGCATTCCGCCTGCGGAATGCCGACCGGTATTCGCGAATGACTCGCACAGGGACGTCGCCATGACGAAACAATCGACAAGGGCTCAGCCAGTGGCCGTTGATCGCCGTGGATTTCTGGGGGGGACTGCCGCGCTGGGGCTGGGCACTCTGCTGTCCGGCTCGACAGGGGTCGCCGCCGCGAAGTCGACCGGTCACAAGCGGGTACTGAATGTCTTTCTGCATGGCGGCGTGAGCCAGTTGGAGACTTGGGATCCGAAGCCGAACACCGAGACCGGCGGGCCGTTTCGGGCGATCGCGACGTCGGTCCCCGGCGTGCAAATCTGTGAACTGCTCCCCTACACCGCCCAGCAACTGCATCACCTGTCGATCATCCGCAGTCTCGATACGAAGAACAGCGATCATGCGCGTGGCGTTGTCGAGATGACGACCGGCCACCGACGCACTCCGGGGGCCGATTTTCCGCATCTGGGGGCCGTCGCCGCGAAGGGCTTGACGCCCGAAACATTCGCCCTGCCGTCACACATTCTGGTGCGCAGTTCGCCCGGCAAGCGGAATGTTGAGTCGGAATTCCATTCGGCCGCCTACCTCGGAGCACGCTACGCGAGCCTTGCCATTTACGATGGCAAACCGCCGAAGAATGTCGACCGGCCAGAGTGGTTGACGGACACGGCGGAAACCGGACGAAACACCTTCCGCGAGCAGCTCAACCAGCGCTTCGCGGGCCAGCGCAAGACGGCGGCGACCGAAGCTTATGGGTTTTCCTTTGAACAAGCTCGCGCCTTCGTCGCCCAGCGCGATGTGTTCGACCTGTCTTGCGAGTCGCAGGCCGACCAGGAGCGTTACGGGATGAGCGAGTTCGGCCGACATTGCCTGTTGGCCCGGCGGCTGCTCGAAAACGGTGTTCCCTATGTTCAAGTGAATCATGCCGACTATGACTCGCACCACGAGAACTTTGATTTCCACATTGAACAGCTCGGCGAGTTCGATCGACCGTTCGCGATGCTGATCGCGGACCTGCATGATCGCGGGCTACTCGCGGAAACCCATGTTTGCGTGATGAGCGAGTTCGGGCGAACGCCGAAGATCAACAAAGGCTATGGCCGCGATCACTGGGGTACCGCCTGGAGCGTCGTGCTGGGCGGGGCCGGTGTCCAGCATGGCGCCGTCATCGGCAAGACGAACGACAACGGGACCGAAGTGATCGATCGCGCGGTCGACCATGGCCATGTGTTCCATACGATCCTGCAGGCGGTCGGCATCGACTCGCAGGGTGAATTCGACATCGGCGGGCGATCATTTCCAGTGGCCGACCCCTCCAAGACTTCCATCGCGGAACTGCTGGCATGAGCGAATCCGCCGCGGAATTCAAACCGGACAAGGCGACGCTGGCCGTCGAATACAAGCATGAGCGGCCCCTGACGGCGTGCCATTGGGATCCGTTGGGGCGATTCGTCTATTTCGGGGCCGAGGATCATCTGGTTCATCGTTACGACGTCGCCACGAAGATGGTCACGCCGCTGGCGGGGCACGATAGCTGGGTTCGCGGATTGGCTAGTTCGCCGGATGGTGAAGTCTTTTATTCGGCGGGTTATGACGGGCGGCTGATGGTCTGGGGAGCCGCCGACGCCGCTCCGGTGCCGCGCAAGATTGTCGAGGCGCATCCAGGCTGGATTCGCGCCGTCGCGGCCAGTCCCGACGGAAAGTTTGTGGCGACGTGCGGCAATGACCGCTTCGTTCGACTGTGGAGTCGCGATGGCGAACGAGTGTTGGAATCCCCTGGCCATACGTCGCACGTTTACAACGTGATTTTCTCAGCCGATTCGTCGACGGTCTTTTCCTGCGATCAAAAGGGCGTCGTGCGGCGACTGTCGGTGGCGACCGGGGAATCGAGCGAAGTGCTTACCGTCGCGGCGCTGCACGGGTACGATACGACTTTCAGGGCCGATATTGGCGGCGCTCGCGGGATTGGTCTCAGCCACGATGGAAACTTTCTGGGCCTGGGTGGGATCATCAACGTCACCAATGCTTTCGCCGGGGTTGGCGAGATCGCGGTGGCGCTGGTGAATCTGCAAACGGGCGAGCTTGTGCGCGTCCTGGAATCGAAGGACAAGACCAAGGGGACCGTCTGGGGCGTCGCGCAACATCCGTCGAACCGCTGGCTGGCTGTTTCGGGGGGCGGAGGCGGCGGATGGCTGCATGGCTGGACGGGAGACGAGGCGAATGAGTTTGGCCGTTTGAACCTCAAAAACGATGGCCGCGGCATGAGCCTTTCGCGCGACGGCAGCCAGCTTGCCGTCGCGCATGCGGACAAGCATCTGCGCATTTATCAACTGTGAGACATGTGATTATTCGACGTCTTTGGGCGGCGTTGGCTTCGTCACAACGCGTCGCGAAAAAACGGGCGATTTCGCGCGGCGGGCTCGCAGGGTCTCTTCGAGTTCGGTCGCGGAAGCGTTCCCCTTGGGGTGAGCGACGCGTTGAGAGAGATAGATTCCCGAGTGGCCGCTGAAGAGATACGCGGTTGTGCAGGCGATGGCGTAGTAGACCAGATACTGGCCGCCAAACAGTTCAACGCCCATCACTGTGCAAGCGATCGGCGTGTTCGTGGCCCCGGCGAAGACGGCGAGAAAGCCAAGCGCCGCGAAGAGATCAATCGGCGCGCCGAAGGCCACGGCCAATGTGTTTCCCAGAGCGGCACCAATAAAAAACAGGGGGGTCACTTCGCCCCCCTTGAAGCCGCTGGCCAGCGTGACGACGGTGAAGAAGAGCTTCGCCGCCCAGCTCCAGGTATGGGCGCCTCCTGGTTCGAAGGCTCGCACGATCGTGACGACTTCGGGATTGGCGGAGTCGACGCCCAGGCCCAGGTAATCGCGCGTGCCGGTCAGCCAGACGAGTCCGATGACCATCAGGCCGCCTACCATCGGGCGGGCCAGACTCCAGGGAACCCACTCGCGAAAGAGGTGCTGCAAGCCGTGAATCGACTCGGAAAAGATCAGGCTGACCAGACCAAACGCGGCTCCGGCCAGAACGGCTTGCAAGGCAATCGCGAGGACGAAAGGAGCGAGCGAGCCCCCTGTCACGGGTCCGAGCACCGAGGCAACGTGGTAGTGCGTATGGTCGATACCCCAGGCGAGGCAGACCTGGTCCGCGACGATGGCCGAGAAGAGACAGGGGACGATCGCGGAGGATTGCAGACGCCCGATCATGAGCACTTCCATCGCGAAGATCGTCCCTGCGATGGGTGTCCCGAAGACACCGCTGAAACCCGCGCTGACGCCGGCCATGAGGAGGAGGCGCCGATCGACGGCTGACAGCCTGGGGATCAGACGGGCGAATCCGTCCGCGAGACTGCCCCCCATTTGAACGGCCGTCCCTTCCCGGCCCGCCGATCCACCGAACAGATGCGTCACAATGGTTCCAATGAGGACGAGCGGCGCCATTCGTAGCGGAACGCCGCCGCCGGGCGTGTGAATCTCCTCGACGATGAGGTTGTTGCCCGCCTCGCTCCCCTTCCCCAGTCGCTCGTACATCAAAGCGATGGCGACTCCTGCGAATGGTAGCCCATAAAGCAGCCACGGCGTGTCGACCTGAGTCTTGACGGCCCACGCGAGCGTTGCCAGAAACAGAGCGCAGGCGGAACCGACCGCGATACCGACGACCCCCGAGAGAACTCCCCACGTGACGAGGTATTGGGCAATCGCCCGGTGTTCCGACAGGTCTACTCGAACAGGCATGCAACGTCACCCAGGGAGGACGGTCAACCGCGGGCACCGTCGGCAAACCAGGGGGCCGACACGCCACAGCGGAGTATCCCGGCCAAAAGCGAGACCGTCAAACGCAACGGAGTGCAGCAGGTTTACGTTCGCGTGTCAGGCGATCACTTCGCCGCGCACGCTGCCGTCGCCGGCAATCGGGAAAGGACGGTCCTGCCGGTCCCGAATGACAGCGTGCGGATCGAATCCCAGCAGGTGATACGAAGTCGCCAGAATATCTTTGGGAGAGATTGGCGTTTCGAGCACGTCGCCGCCGAGACGATCGCTGCGGCCAACTACCGCGCCGCGATGGACGCCACCACCGGCTAGCACCGAGGAATAGACGCGCGACCAATGATGCCGTGCTGCCCCGACCGGCTTCGAGTCAATCTGCGGCGTGCGGCCGTGTTCCGTCAGGCACAGCACGAGCGTGTCATCGAGCAGGCCACGCTGTTCGAGGTCGAGGATCAAGGCTGCATACGCACGGTCAAAGCCGGGCAAGAGGTACTGCTTCAAGCGGGGGTAGTGGTTCTGGTGCGTATCCCAGGCACCGCTGAAATAGGTGCCGTAGGGATCCCAGAACACGCTGACAAACCGCGTGCCGGCTTCGGCCAGACGACGAGCCGCGAGGCACGACTGGCCGAACAGCGTGTAGCCGTAGTTTTCGCGAACAGCGGCTGGTTCCTGCTGAATGTCCAGCGCTCTGCGAACGATGGGCGAGCGCAACAGGGCCGTTGCTAAGTGCCGATTTCGATCGTATCCGGCGACGTCTCCCGCGAACGGCAAAGACTCGCGTGACTCGATTCGCGACAACAGGTCGGCGCGTCCCACGAATCGTCCCGAGGACATTCCTTCAGGGAACTGGGCCGGTCCATCGAGATCGAAGCGGCAATCGGGAGCGACGGCGGCATAGGGGTCGGTGTATTCCTTCGCCTGCTCATGGCGGCACTTGGGCGCGACCTGGGTTGCGTTGCCCTCGAACTTCGCCCAGACGGGATCGTGGCGGCGGCTGAGGAAGCCCGAATAGGGACCGGCCAGAACTCCCAGGTCGTCGGCTTGCGAATTGAAGACCCAGGGGAGACCAATGTGGCGCGGCAGTCCGGCCTGCTCGGATGACGTTGCCGCTTGTCGCGACCACAAGTGATCGGCGACCGAGCCGATGTATGGCCAGTGGCGCGGATCGCGCGGGGCTGCTTCCAGGTCGGTCGTGTACGCAGGGAGTCCGGAGAGGGCGTAAGCGGTTCCGTGCAGCGGGAAGGGATGCGTCGTCGAGCGGATGACGGCGAGGCGATCGGCAATCGCGGCGGTACGGGGGAGTCCCTCACAGAAGGCGACTCCCGGAACGGATGTCGGAATCGCCTTCATTTCGCCCTGGATTTCGACCGGGGCATCGGGCTTCGGGTCGAAGGTTTCGTGCTGAGGAGCCGCACCGAACAGGTAGATCAGGATGCATCGCTTCGCGCGCGGTGCGGACGTCGACGTTGCACCAGTGTTCGCGGACCAGGCAGCGGGAATTCCACAAAGCGATGCGGTCGCGGCGGCCATGCCCGACTTCAGCACATCGCGGCGATGAGGAGTTCCCGAAATGGTCGAACGTGTCACAGCGGGCTCCGGTGCGGACCATCCTGGTCGGCCGCGGTTCGATCGGCCTCCGACATTGATGGCAAAGGGTCTCTGTCGATCATCGACACTAATCAACGCCAGTTGATGGGTCAAGTTCCCGTTCTGGTCTCGGATGGGAAAACGTCGGCGCTGACTCGGCTAGAATCGGTATAACCAGATTCTCGAACGGGCATTTCCAGGGCGGATGGGATGGCGCGCGGGACGAACAACCTCACTGAATATCCGACGCGGCAATCAACGGTTCCCTCCGCGTGCGAACTGTGCGGCCGCGCGGTCGCGCTGACGTTTCATCATCTCATTCCGCGGCGCGTGCATCGGATTCGCCGGTTCGTCGAGCGCTATGGCAAGGACGAGCTCCGGCGCCGCGGCTTGTATGTGTGCCGTCTCTGCCACAGTGGCATTCACGACCTGATTCCGGATGAACGCGTCCTGGCCGAGAATTTTTCCTCGCGCGACAGCCTGCTCGCGCACCAGGGAATCGCGCGGCATGTTGCCTGGGTGGCCAAGCAGAAAGCGGGGACGGTCTCGCAGTGAGACCGTCCCCGCCAATCGAGCGCTTTCAGAGAATCGCGATTCAGCCAAACTTCAGTTGACCGACGCGCTCAGTTCTTCGGTGGCAATCCATTCGCTGCTATCGAGCTTCCCCTTCTCCATGCTGGCACCGCCCAGAATGAGAAGCGAGTTGTTGCCCTGAGGGAGCATGCGGTGGAAGAATCGCGGCTGGTGCAGTTGCGCGACCACATTCCAGCGGCTGCCGTCCTTCGACAGACATTGCAGCGTCCCGGACATGGTGCTTACGTAGAGGTCGTTGCCGCACAGGAACGCGGACGATCCGAAACCATCCATCGGCTGACCTTGAATCGACGGTCCATCGGTCCAGGCGTTGGCGGTCGGATCGTAGATCGACACCTGCGTCGACGGTCCACCTTTTTCCTGCATGCCGCCAATCGCCACCAGGCGGCCCTGCCATTCGCCGACCGACAGGGCGCGGCGCTGGAACGGAACCGCGAATTCTTTCCATTCCAGCTTCGGCTGCGTGAGATCGGCGACCAATCCGTTTGAGTGCCAGACTGTGTCCTGGCCGGGCTGCATGTTCCAGCCACCCACCACGTACAGCTTGTCGCCGATCACGACGGCGTCGTGCGAAGAACGCCCGGCGGGCAACGGCGTCAGATCCGTCCAGGCGTTCGTTGCCGGGTCGTACATCGCCACATCAGCCGTCGACACCAGAACCTGGTCTTCGGATTCTTTATTCGTCGCTTCAAATCCACCGATGCGGTAGATCCGGCCCTGGTAAGGCACCATGGCAAGGCCCGTCTTCTTCGGGACCGAGGCGAGTTCTTTCCAGCCTTCGGCGGGATTCTTCAGGTTCAGACGCAGGAAGTGATCCGACTGGCCTTCGGTGGAATAATGGTGCGGCGAGCCGAGGTGACCGCCGTAGACATAGACGTCATCGCCGACGATCGCGGCACCAAAGCTGGTCACAGGATGGGGCAGCGCGGCAACCTGCTTCACGGCAACCTCAGCGGGCATCTTAAGAGACAGCGTAGAGTAATGGCGCGCTTCGGAATAGGCCTTGCCGTCCTGTTCGCCAGACTGCTTTTCGACGTGCTTCACCCGGATCGAGCAAAGCGCTCCGGCCGGAATCTCGGTCCGAAACGAACCGCTGCGCTTGTCGGTGGTCCCCTTCACATCGTCGGCCCCTTCCCGCGTGATGGTCACTTCGGCTTCGCCGAGGGGCTTGCCGTTCCACAGAACCTGCAGGACGAGTTCATTACCGTCAATCCGGGGCTGAATTTCCAGCGGCAACTGCTTGGCGTCGAGCACGGGCGTCCAGAATCGGGGATCGGCCGAGTTGTATGCCTTCGCGTGGTAGTTCAACAGGAATGGCGCGTCACCCTTGGCAAGCACTCCATAGTTGAAGCTAGTCAGGTAAACCGCTGAACCGCTTGCAGCCGGAGTTGCGGCGAGCGAATCCTTATCGAGGGCGAGAGCAACTTCCTGAGCTTCGCCGTTGCGGACTTCGTAGACTTTGATGCCGTTCAGGCGTTTCAGCAGTTCCGGGTTGTCCGGCTCGGCTTCTTCCGAGAAGTAAACGTGGACTTTGCCATCGGGCGATGACGGTCCGGCGACGAGGAATACAAAATGGGCCTGCGCGACTGCCCCCGTCGCGAGGGCGACCGCCCAAGCCATGCAAAAGACAACAAGACGCGACATGATCGATTTTTCCTGGTCTAGAGAGAGAGCGTCGGTTGAAAAATTCGCCGCCCACCGTGACGGCAGCGTGTCTATCAAGGAGTCGACTTCGATTCCGTGCGTGAGACTGAGACGGGCGTCCCGGTTAATCGGAGGTCCGAAAATTCCAATTCCATGGCGTGGCTGTCATTTCCCGGCTTGTCCTCGGAGACACGCCAGGTTCGCGGCAGATCGAACGAACCCAATCGTTCCCAAGTCTGGTGGACATTCCGCACTTTTTGGATCGCCCCCGTGCCACGATCCCAGGTCACGACCGAGAATGATCGCGGCAGGTGGAAGCCGTCTGGCGTCCGCCAGACTTCGCTGACGCCGATTCTCAGATGAGTTTTCTCGGAAATGCGATGGACTTCGGTCAGCACGTCGCCTCGGACCCGCCACTGACTTTTTTCCATGGGGTCGGTGGAACGAATCAGCCGTCCTTGCGGAGAGGCCGCCTCATCTCCATCAACATAGAGGAACCCGTTGTTCGCGGTCTCTTCCGATTCCGCGAAGCGATGACCAATCACTGAATCGAGCGCGGATTTTACCCAGGCCCAGTCGCCTTCGGTTGTGCCCGTGGTCTTGATGTCTCCGTTTGACAAAACGACAAGATCAAATTCCTGCCGCTCGCCATTCCGAGTCGCGACCACGCGAGCCTGAAAACCTGGAAACGAGCGCCAGACCTGCCGCCCCTTGCGGGCTTCGGCCATCGCCTCGGAAGCGGATGGCACGGCCTCGGCTGCGAAAGCGACTGGCATGGCCAGGCAGCCAGCGACTGCCAGGCATGTCGCTGAGAGTTGAGGGAGCCACATTGATCGACTCATTTCCTGACTCATCCTCGCTGAGAGTGATTTCCGCCAATCGGGGCAAGCCGATCAGGCTCTCGCACAGTGTGGTATCACCAACTACTTCGAGTTATCTGTCACAAGCATGAACTCGTAGGTGTTGGCTTCCGGATCGTTCGTGACTTCGACTTCAAGCGTCGTCTTACGATTATAGCGGGGCGGGATCGGCTGCGGCGGAAGGGGGGAACCTTTCGCCGTGGCCATCGCGGCCATAAAGGCGGCCTCATCGTCGATCGCAAAACCGGGATCGACATTCGCTTCGATCTGCACACGGTGCTTGCCCACGAGCGGACCGACGTCAGCCGGTAATTCGAAGAAACCATCTTTTACCGGGGCCACGGTGGCCGGGCCGCGTGTCTCGCCTGCCGGAACAAAGCGAATCGTTCCAGCGGCAAGAGGAGATTGATCGACCTGAACGACGCCCCAGGCACGCTGGCGTTTGAGTTCCGATTTGCCGCATCCGGTCGTGACCGTCAGCAGCGGCAGCAGGGCAATGGCGAGACAAGCCATTGAGGAATTGGGAGACATCCGCAACATCATGCGCCTCTCATAAGAGACCAAAATTGCTGGAAAATCAGGCGAGAAGAAGGATCGGCCTAGTATTCGCCGACGATTTCACCGCCGCTGCGAGTGCCGAGGGAGTCGAGCACGGACTGGTCGATGTTCTGGCTGAGGAAGCGAACATGGCCGTCCGCGAAGGCAAAATTCACGACGCCGGTGTGATCGCTCCGGAAGCGGCTCAGGATAGCGGAACCGCCGGACTTCGGATTAAACGGGGCCATCGTCGTGAAGGCGGTCGCCAGGGGATACGGCGAGGACCAGTACGTGAACCCCCAGCGAATCTGCCCGGAACACGAGCCGGACGTGAACATGTAGTCCGGGAGATTCCAAGCCGATTCGCCCACCAGCAGAGTGTTCGTCGTCCCGTCAGTAAAGTCCCGCAGCCGCGTGATACCTGAGTTCGACGGGACGATCGCACCGTTGCACGGCGGGTTCGTCGCTGAAACGCCCCAGGGATCGGTTGAACCCGTGCAAACCGCGTAGGTCCCCGGTGCGCGACCACTGTCGATATTAGCCCCGGTGGTGGAAGTGCAATTCGAAGACGGAACATCGCGACGGATGACGGCTGTGGGGCAGAGATAGACGGGAATCCGCTGCTGGACAACCTGCAGATTCGCCGGATCGGAGTTGCCCAGGCTGAAGTTATACAGGTTGTACATCACGGCCCCTTCCAGGTAGGGGAGGATTGCCGTGAAGGCGGAGGCTCGCGAAATATCGCCACCGGTGTCGGAGTTACAGAAGGCATTGCTGGCGTCGTGATAATTGTGGAACGCCAGGCCGATCTGCTTGAGATGGTTCGAGCACTGGGTGCGCCGCGCGGCTTCGCGGGCCTGCTGCACGGCCGGGAGCAGCAGCGAGATCAGGATCGCGATGATCGCGATGACGACCAGGAGTTCGATGAGCGTAAAGCCGCGTTGCGGGCGGCGACGCGCCGAAAGACTAACAGCAGGAGGCATTCGCAATCTCCCAAAAATGGGGATGAACGGGAAACCGCCTTCACGACAGAGTGAATGACGGCGACCGGTTCGGCGGAATGCTGGCTGTTCGTCGGAAGACGAGGACTGGCTGGCGGCCGACACAGAATGAAACTGAGACTCAGTCTCAATACGTGACATCATACGGCCAGTTGCTAATTTCGCAAGGGACCGTGAGAAAAAAGCCGCCACACCGTGGGTTTGTCGGAAACGACTTAATAGAAAGAGGTTGCGTAATGACGGTCTCGTCGCGGGCCGTCTTCAGGACCGGCTCGGCCAGCTTTTTCCATCCCACGCCGCCACCTTCTTGAGAAACTCCGAGACTCCCGTCCCAAATGTCTGGAAGAGGTGTTCCCCCTTTTCTGGTGTCGCCAGAGCCGGCTGGCCGATGTAACCGACTTCGGTCCGGTCTTTGGTTGTCCAACCTCGGTAAGCCGGCTCGAAGCCATACTCAAACGAAACAGGCGGCAGGTCCGCGATTGGCCCGACAAGCTCGGGACGCAGCCGCAGGATCATCGAGGTTTCCCACTCGCACGCATGACCCATTTGCGTCTGCACGAATTCGGCATGTGTCGCCCGCGGGTCGCCATGCTCCCAATAAGTCGCGAAGAGCAGCAGCAGGTCGCCGCGGTC
The DNA here is from genome assembly GCA_019636285.1 of Planctomycetaceae bacterium. Lineage (GTDB taxonomy): Bacteria > Planctomycetota > Planctomycetia > Planctomycetales > Planctomycetaceae > JAHBXV01. The sequence continues at coordinate 197,790 of JAHBXV010000003.1, read as the reverse complement.
ACGGTACTTCTGCCGCAGCTCGAAGACGGCCTGCTTGCCCGGCGTGATGTTCCCGCCGTGCCCGTTGACGAACACGATCCGCTGGAACCCCTGTGCGATGAAGTTCTCCGCCAGGTCGCGAAGCAGATTGAGATAGCCACGCGGATCGGCCGACAGCGTTCCCGGAAAATCGAGGTGATGGTGAGAATTTCCGAGCCACTGGAGGGGCAGCCAGAGAACCTCGTCTCCCACCAGTTGCGCGGCGCGGCGCGTCACTTCGCCCAACAGCAGGGTATCGGTTGAGACGGGCAAATGGTGACCGTGCTGCTCGACCGCCGCGATGGGAATAACGATCGGAATCGACTTGGGGAGAGCTTTGACCTTGGGCCAGGAAAGTTCCATCAACTGCATGATGATCCGCATCCATCCGGCCAGGAACCGGGCCGCCGGCAAGCCCGCGTAGCATCGAAGAATCTTCATGCGTTATAACGGGTGCTTCCTGGTTCGACAAACGGGTCACTTGCCCGATCGCGTCGCGAGACGGATCGGGCAAATTGCAGGGAGACGGCAACATGATGATTCGTCCGATGACGTTCTGGACGATGGGCATGTCCATCAGTCTTGTCTGGTTTCTGGCACCGCTTGCTCCCTCCCAGGCTCCTCAAAATTCCGGGCTGCCGGGGGCACGGCCCGCCATCGATGCTTCGCGCTTTCCGTCGCTGCAAGCCGCTATCGATGCCGTTCCTCCCGAAGGAGGAGTTCTGACGCTTCCGGCCGGCGTTTTCGAGGTTCGCGAGCCGTTGCGGGTCACCCAGGAAGACATTCACATCACCGGTGCGGGAACCGCGACCCACATCAAGAATCTCAACGATGCTGGCCAGCCGTGCTTCCTCTTTGAACCAGCGACTCTTGCCGGCGACCCCAAGGCGAGGCAATGGCGCGTGCAGGTGTCGAATCTGCGGCTGACGGGGAACGAGAAGAGCGGCCACGGAATTCACGCGCGGTATGTTCAGGAAATTTTCCTGGACGGCATCACGGTCAGTTACCACGGAAAGGACGGTATCTTCCTCGACAACTGCTTCGAAGATCCCCGCGTGACCGATTGCCTCATCACCTATAACAAACAGACGGGTCTGAGCCTGTTGGGATGCCATGACATTGTCGTCGTTGGCAATCACTTCGAAGAGAACCAGGATGCCGTTCATTGCATCGATGGCTTCAACCTATGCATGACGGGCAATAATCTGGACGACCATCTCGGCAACGGCGTGGTGGTCGAGAACACGTATGGTTCCGTGATCTCGGGGAACATGATCGAGGAATGCCAGGGAACGGCGGTGATCCTGCGGCGTGACGTTTACGGTATCACGGTCTCCTCGAACGTCATCGCGCACCACAACACGGGCGGAGTGGAACTGGTCGACGCGCATGGCTGCGCGATTTCCGCGAACACGTTCGTGCTGGTCAAACAGAACGGCCTCGTGGTCGGTCCGGGAAGCAGCCGAATCACCATCACGGGCAATAATTTCTGCAACAGCTATATCGGCGAAGGGTCCGAGCGGCGCGAGAAAGTCGACAGCGCGGCGACGGGGATCATTCTCAAGGATGCCAAACACGTCGCCGTTTCGGGGAATGTTTTCAGCGGGCTCGCCCCCGGAGCGCTGACTTTGGGTGAACAGCCGTCCCAGCGGGTTCTGTTCGGCCAGAATGTGATTGTCGACGCTCCCAGCCAGCATCAGGGATTGACCGACAGTCTGGTGTCCGACAATCTGGAAGATTAGCGAAACATAGATACCGGTTAGCCGAGTTCGCCAGCCAAATCCTCCCCGCCGCGATGCCTCTTTGAGTTCCACCATGAGAATGGCGCTGTCGTTCATCATCGTAGCCAGTCTGCTGTCTGTCTCCCGTCTCGGGGCGGCGGACAAGCTCGACTTCGCGCGCGACATTCGACCGATCCTGTCGGATGCCTGCTTCAAGTGTCACGGCCCCGATCCGACGACGCGCGAAGCCGACTTGCGACTTGATACGGAAGAGGGTGCCCGCGCTGATCTCGGAGGACATTTCGCGGTCGTGCCGGGACATCCTGAATCGAGCGAACTGCTGAAGCGAGTTCTCTCGAACGATCCCGACGAGGTGATGCCGCCTCCGTCGACTGGAAAATCGCTCAGCCCGGCCCAGCGGGAGAAACTGGCGGAGTGGATTCGGCAGGGGGCCGGCTGGTCGACGCATTGGTCTTTCACACCGCCGGTGCGACCGGAGGTGCCGCGCCCGACTAATGCGGACTGGGTCAACAACTATGTCGACGCCTTCGTCCTCGCACGACTGGAGCAAGAGGGACTGAAGCCATCGCCGCAGGCTGACAAGGTGACGCTGCTGCGTCGCTTGTCGTTCGATCTGACTGGCCTGCCGCCCACGATCGCGGAGATCGATGCGTTTCTTGCCGACAAGACCAGCGATGCCTACCAGAAGCAGGTGGAACGCCTGCTGAATTCGCCCCACTATGGCGAGCGCTGGGGGCGATTGTGGCTGGATGCCGCGCGGTATGCCGACTCTGACGGCTACGAAAAGGACAAGCCGCGCTTTGTGTATTTCTATCGCGACTGGGTGGTCAAGGCGTTCAATGACGACATGCCGTACAACCAGTTTCTGATCGACCAGTTGGCAGGCGACCTTTTGCCGAAGCCGACACAGGATCAACTGGTGGCGACGGGATTTCTGCGGAATTCGATGATTAACGAAGAGGGGGGAATCGACCCCGAGCAATTCCGCATGGAGGCGATGTTCGACCGGATGGACGCCATCGGTAAGAGCGTGCTTGGGCTCACCGTGGGTTGCGCGCAGTGCCACACGCATAAGTACGATCCGCTGACTCAGACCGACTACTACCGAATGTTTGCCTGCCTGAACAATGCCTCGGAAGCGAGCGCGCCGGTTTACGCGCCGGAGCAGTTGCAACAGCGGGCCAACATTCTGCGCCAGATTGGTGAGATCGAGGACGATCTGCGGCATCGGCATCCCGACTGGCAGGCACAGATGCGCGCGTGGGAAGACATGGTGCGCGGCAATCAGCCCGAGTGGCAGGTGCTGCGGCCGGAACTCGATACGAGCGGCGGACAGAAGCATTACCTGCTGGAAGACGGCTCCATTCTTGCCGCCGGTTATGCGCCGACGAAGCACACGACGGAGTTCGCCGGCAAGATTGATCTGCCGAAGATCACCGCCGTCCGACTCGAAATGTTGAACGATCCGAGCCTGCCGCTGGGTGGGCCGGGGCGATCGATCTTTGGATTGTGCGCTCTCTCCGAGTTTCAGGTGACCGTTGCCCCGGCCGACAAACCCGGCGAAGCGAAGCCCGTCAAGATTGCTTCCGTGACCGCCGACGTGAACCCTGCCGAGGAGCTTCTGGATCCGACGTTTAACGATAAGACCGACACACGGCGGGTGACCGGGCCGGCTGCTTACGCGATTGATGGCAAGAACGAAACGGCCTGGAGCCTGGATGCCGGGCCGGGACGAAGCAATGTTCCCAGAAAAGCGGTCTTCGTTCTGGAAACGCCAGTCGAGTTTCCGCAGGGGGCGATCGTGACCTGCAAGCTCGTGCAAATGCACGGCGGCTGGAACAGCGATGACAATCAGAACAACAACCTGGGACGGTTCCGACTCTCGGCGACATCGGCTGACGGACCGACAGCCGATCCCTTGCCCGCTCGCGTTCGCGAATTGATCGCCGACGCTGAGAAGAGTCGATCACCAGCCGAGGATAAGGCGGTGTTTTCCTACTGGCGGACGCAGGTGGGCGATTGGGCGGCCGAGAACCAGCGGATCGCGGAACTGTGGGCCAGCCATCCCAAAAGCCAGTCGCAACTCGTGCTTTTGGAGAAGGATCAGCCACGGATGACACACCTTCTGGAACGAGGCGACTTCCTGAAGCCGAAAGATCCGGTTTCGCCGGGTATTCCTGAGTTTCTTTCCGGCAAGACGACTCCGGAGATTCGCGACCGCCTCGACTTCGCGCGATGGATCGCCGATCCGCAATCGCCCACGACCGGCCGGGCGATCGTCAACCGCATTTGGCAGACTTATTTCGGAACAGGATTCGTTTCGACATCTGAAGACCTGGGTTCGCAAGGGGAGTTGCCGTCGCACCCGGAACTGCTCGACTGGCTGACGGTGGAGCTGATTGATTCCGGCTGGAGCCTGAAACACCTGCATCGTTTGATCGTTTTGTCGAACACCTATAAGCAGTCGTCGGCTGCCAGCGAAGAACTGCTGACCCGCGATCCTGACAATCGCCTCCTCGCGCGAGCGAGCCGGTTCCGACTGGAAGCCGAGGTGGTTCGCGACATTTCGCTGGCGGCCAGCGGCTTGCTCAATCGCGAAGTGGGCGGCCCGCCGGTCTATCCTCCGGCTCCCGATTTCCTGTTTCAGCCGCCAGCGAGTTATGGGCCGAAAGTCTGGAAAGAATCGACGGGGCCGGAACGGTATCGCCGGGCACTTTACACGTTCCGCTTCCGGTCGGTCCCCTACCCCATGCTGCAAACCTTTGACGCTCCCAACGGCGACTCGGCCTGCGTGCGTCGCGTGCGATCAAACACGCCGCTCCAGGCACTCACGAGTCTCAATGAACCGCTGTTTCTGGATTGTGCCCGTGCGCTGGCACTGACGACGGTTCAGAAGGGCGGAGCCGACGACGACGCGCGGTTGGCATACGCCGTGCGACGCTGTCTGGCCCGAACTCCGTCGCCGGAAGAGACTGGCATCCTCAAACAGTTGCTGGACGAGCAAAAGGCCGATTTCTCCCAGCCGGATGCGAAGCCCTGGGATCTGGCGGCCAACGACCCGGCGAATCCTCCCGCGCTTCCCGAGGGCGTGACTCCCGCGGACCTGGCCGCCTGGACCGCTGTCTCGCGCGTGCTGTTGAATCTGGACGAGACGATTACCCGCGAATGATCGCCAGCGCGCGACCGCACTTGAATACTACTTACTTTGAGACGATGCGTCATGAACAATCATCAACCCTCGGGAATCAGCCCGGCCATTGCGCGTCGCTGGTTTCTGCGTGATTGCGGCGTCGGGCTCGGGGCGCTCGCCCTGGGGCAACTGACTCAGCCCAAACCGGCAGTCGCTGCCAGCGATGCGATGGCGGTTCGTCCATCGCATCATCCGGCCCGTGCCAAGAATGTGATCTATCTATTCATGGCGGGCGGCCCAAGCCATCTGGAATTGTTTGACAACAAGCCCGCGCTTGCCGAACGGGATGGCCAGCTCCCTCCCCCGTCGCTGCTGGAGGGTTATCGGGCGGCGTTCATCAACCCGAACTCCCGATTTCTGGGGCCGAAGTTCAAGTTCGCGCGCCACGGGGAATGCGGGGCCGAGGTTTCGGAACTGCTCCCCTACACCGCCCAGGTGGCGGATGACATGGCCATCGTCAAATCGATGGCGAGCGACGCGTTTAATCATGCGCCGGCTCAGATTCTGATGAATACCGGCGCTCAGCAGTTCGGACGGCCCAGCATGGGGGCGTGGGTGACGTACGGGTTGGGAAGCGAGACCCGCGACCTGCCGGCATTCGTGGTTTTCAGTTCCGGCAGCAAAGGCCCCAGCGGTGGGAATTCCAACTGGGGCAGTGGCTTTCTGCCGACGGTCCATTCCGGCGTGCAGTTTCGCGGGGCGGGTGATCCGGTGCTCTATCTGTCGAACCCGCCCGGTGTCGATGACTCGCTTCAGGCCGATTCGCTGAAGACCATCAACCAGCTCAATCGCCTCCGACTGGATGCGATGGGCGACCCGGAGATTGCCACGCGGATCAACTCGTTCGAGATGGCGTTCCGCATGCAGTCGAGCGCGCCCGACCTGATGGATATTGGGCAGGAGCCGAAGCACGTTCTCGAGATGTACGGGGCTGAACCGGGCAAACCATCATTCGCCAATAACTGCCTGCTCGCGCGGCGGCTGGTGGAACGGGGCGTTCGTTACGTGCAGTTGTTCCACGAAGCCTGGGACCAGCATGGCGGTCTCGTGAGTGGGTTAACGAAGAACTGTAAAGACACCGACCAGGCCTGTGCCGCCCTGGTCAAGGATCTCAAACAGCGCGGGCTTCTGGAAGATACCATCGTTATCTGGGGAGGCGAATTCGGACGGACGCCCATGGTCCAAGGGGGCAACGACGGCCGCGATCATCATCCCAACGCGTTTACCTACTGGCTGGCTGGCGGCGGGATCAAGCCAGGGGTTACGCTCGGCGAGAGCGACGAATTTGGCTTCAACACCGTCGCCGATAAGGTTCACGTGCATGACCTGCACGCGACGCTGCTACATCTCCTTGGATTCGACCACACGCGATTGACGTATCGCTTCCAGGGGCGCGATTTCCGCCTGACTGATGTGCATGGTCAGGTCGTCGAGAAACTGCTGGCGTAGCTTTGCCGCCGTGGCGGTTACTCGGACTGCGTCGTTGTCATCGGCAGCGCCGCCGGATCGAACCCGGCCGGCCAATTGACCTGCGTCGGGCTTTGCAGGTATCCGAACAGGTCGCGGATTTCCTCCGGCGACAGCTTCTGAATCATGCCGTCGGGCATCAGCGATAATGGCGAAGCGACCTGTTCGTCGATTTCCTGGCGATCGAGCGTGACACGGTCGGTGGCTGTTTGCAGCGTGATCGTCCGGTCGGTTTGCTCAACCACGATGCCGTTGAATGTCCGACCATCCGCCATCGCGACGACGGCCAGTCGATAATCGCGATTCACGACGGCTGATGGGTCGACAATGTTTTCGAGCAGGTAATCGAGATTGCTCCGCTGGGCGCCGGTGATGTCGGGTCCGATTCCCCCGCCCGTCCCGAACAGACGGTGGCAGTTCGCGCAGTTCTTTTGAAAGAGGACGCGACCGTTCGAGAGATTGGCCTGGGCGAGCATGTCCGACGAGAGGTCGGCACGCAGCCGGGTCATCAACTCGCGCCGATCCGCGGGCGAGTCGCGCAGTTCGCCCCAGACCTGCCCAAGACGGGCTGAGAGCTTGTCGTCGCCAAAGCTGAGGATCTGCCGGGCCTGAAATGCCGACAGATCGCCGCGCGGCACCTGGTCCTTTTCCATGGCGTCCAGGAGACCCATGGCGAAGGACGCTCGGGAGACGAGGGTTTCCATGACGGCCGCCCGTTCGCTGTGGTGGAACTTGCGATAGTTCTCGGCCAATCGTTTGCCGACGTCGGGACGGTCAATGGTCGCCAGCCCCTTGAGCGCGACCGTGTTCAGGAACCGAGTGTTGAGGAGTTTCTCGCAGATGTCTTGCAGGTCATCGGGACGCTGGGCGATGAGCGTCACCAGGGCGGCCTTGCGATCGTTCAGGTCGGCCTTGCCATCGAGCGCGAGTTGGCGAACCTCGGTGAGCGCGCGGCCGTCGCCGAAGAGGACGCTCAAGTCGCGGACGGATTGAGCAATCTCGCGATTTTCGGAAGTGCCGAAGGCGGCGGCGACGCTTTGCCAGCCAATCGGAGCCGGGGCCTTGCGCCAGCCGCGCAGACCATCGACCAGCCCTGCCAGAAAATCTCCGACGAACGCGGGATCGGTCTTCGGTTCAATCGGTTCGAGGAGCTTCGCGATTCCAGCGGGCTTGTTTTCGAGATCCTCGGCGAGTCGCCGGGCGATGAACTTCCGCGCCAGCGGCCATTCGCAGGTCCAGGCAGCCATTGCCAGTTCGTTCGGAAAGGCATCAGCGACGGGAATCACGCCGTACCAAACGAGCAGCGGCAAGTTGGGATCGTCCCGGTCATCGCGGTGGCTCCACAGTGCCTGGGCGACACTGAGGCGGTCTTTCACAGGCAACCGCTGCAACGTTGACGCCACGGCGAGTCGGACGAGCCCCGAGGAATCATTCTTTGCCAGTGTCTCCAGACGCTTGAGGTCGTCCGCATCGACGTTGGCGAGCGTCGATGACGTTGGACCCATGGCGGTATCGAGCGGCCAGGCATCGGTAAGCAGTCGCACGCCCCAGGTTCGCACGCTTTCATCGACATCTTCGAGAAGCTGGCGGCTTTGAGGAACCGACCAGAGTCCCAGTGCTTGCAGGGTCCAGATCGCGCGCAGTCGAGTCACGGGATCGTTGGCCCGCGCGACTAGCAATTGCAGCCCCGCGACGTCGTCGGAGATGTTCTGTCCGAGTGCCTGACGATCAACCAGTTCGCGACGGGCGAAGCGAGAGAACCACTCATTGGAATGCTTATGAAGATCCACAAGACTCGCGGGGGAGAGTTGACGCAGGTCGCGAACTTCAGGGGACCGCGCGTCGCCGTAAGCAACCCGGTAGATGCGGCCGGAGGTCCGGTGGACGCCCGTGTGTTCGTGGCATTCGCCGGTGTCGGACCAGTCGAAAATGAGGACCGTGCCGTCCGGGCCGTAGGTCATTTCGACCGCGCGGTAGAAGGGATCGGCGGCGAAGAGCATGTCGGGTTCGTGGCGACCGATGTAGCCGCTGCCGGCACGCTCCAGCCGTTCGACGTTGGTCCGGCGGCCGTGCATGTTGATCGTCATCAGCCGATCGCGGTAACTGGCGGGCCAGTTGTCACCGAGATAAATCGTGCAGCCGACGTGGGCATGACCGCCGCCGCGCGTATCGTGTTCTCCGGTGGCCGAGCGCGAGTCGCTCCAGTCTTTCGAGATGTCCCAATGCCAATGGTCGGCGTGCATCTCCATGGGTTGGTAGACGCGAGGGTTGGGATCGATGGTGTGGGGACGACGAAAGCGGGCACCGGGAATCAGGTGCCACAGGTGGCCGTTCACCGTGTTGATGAAGAAACCCTCGCCCCGTTCGTTCCAGTCGTGTCCCCAGGGGTTCGTTGTTCCGTGGCAGAGTGTTTCGAAGTGACGGCGACCGGGGTGGTAGCGCCAGATACCGCCGACGAGGGGCGTTCGCTCGGCGTCGGGGGTTCCGGGTTTCCCGACGAGTCCCGGACTCGACGCTCCGCAGCGGCCGTAGAGCCAGCCATCGAGCCCCCAACGCAGACCGTTGGCGAAGTTGTGGTGGTTCTCGGGGGGGACGCGAAATCCGTCGAGCACCACTTCTCCCGCGCCGTCGGGACGGTCGTCACGGTTGCGATCGGGGATGAAGATGAGTTGTGGCGGGCAGAGAACCCACACGCCGCCAAGTCCCACTTCCAGGCTGGTCAGTTGTTGCACCGTGTCGATGAAGACCGACCGCTTGTCGCATCGGCCGTCGCCGTCGGCATCTTCCAGAATCGTCACTCGATCACGGAACGATAGATCGAAGCGATGCGGGCGCCCTTCATAGGTGAAGCTCTCGGCGATCCACAACCGGCCGCGCGAATCCCAGGCATAGTCGATGGGGTTGAGGACGTCTGGCTCGGCCGCGAAGACGGAAACGCGAAAGCCCTCGGGGACGCGAAAGCTCGCAGCCGCCTCTTCGGGGGACATGGGCATCGCGGATTTGTCCTGCTCGCTGTTGGTCGGCTCTGGAAAGTTTTCGTCGCCGAACAGGCAGGTGGGAATGAGAAGAGCAAAAGCGAGAAAAGACCGGAGCTTCATGACAGGGAGTTCCGTAGGGGACGCGTCGAGATCGAATCGTCATCATACCGTCTGATGACGGGGCTCGACGAGCACCCGGCGAAATTCCCGAAGAAATATGGCTTAGCTGCCGGTCTTTGGTTTCCAGGCACTGCCTGGGGGATCTGAAGAATGAGGCAGAGCCTGGGATCGAGAAATAGTGGCTTAGCCGCGTCCGACGTACAGCTGATCGCGGGGGAGGACGATGGCTTCGAGGAAGTTGACATCGTCGGGGAGTTGCAGCATGGCCATCGCGGCCTTGGCGATGGACTCAGTCGCCATCATGGGCTCATCGTCCGAGGGTTTGGAAGATTCCATGCGGCGTTCGACGAGCACGTTACCGGGATGCAGGCAACTGCACACGATGCCGTGCTCGCGGCCTTCCAATGCGAGGGCCTGCGTCAGTCCCCAGACTCCGAACTTGGCCGCCGTGTAGGGAGCACTCCCCAGGCGGGGGCGTTGCGCGGAGATCGAGCCGATATTCAGGATTCGCCCGCGACCTTGGCGCTTCATACGTCGGAAGGCGGCCCGACTGCACAAGAAGGTGCCCGTCAGGCAGGCACCGATGACGCGATCCCAGGCTTCGAGAGTCAGGTCTTCGACCGGTCCGCCGTCAAACGCGCCGGCGTTGTTGACGAGAATGTCGACCGCTCCCCACTCGCGATCCACCTTTGCGAAGAAGTCCTCGACCGAGGACTCATCGGCAACATCGAGGTGGGCGGCCAGAATCGTCCCTCCTGACTGATTCAATCGTGCCGCGGCGTTATTGAGTTTCTCAACATTGCGGGCACCAATGGCGACACGGCAACCCGCCCGTGCCAGCGACTCGGCGATCGCGTAGCCAATCCCTTGATTACCGCCGGTGACGATGGCCACGCGGTCTTTGAGATCCGACATCATGCACTCCACGACCGGCGGGTATTCGCAGGTTCGTCATCAGGAAACATTCGGCGGCAGCAGCCCGAGCCAGTCGCGAAATAGAAATTCCAGCCGCATGGTCAGCAGGGTGATGCGGCCCATGACGGTGAAGGCGAATGACGAGCCGAAGGTAATCATCAAGACCCAGATGCCGCACCGTGAGACTCGTCCCACCGCGCCCCGATGCTCGACCGAGAAATAGAAGTAGGTCAAACAGCACAGCACGCTTGTCACGAGCAGGATGTTGCGCGCCGAACCATCCAGATCGAAGGCGTTGTCGTTGAAGACGACCAGCGGCAGGATGGTATTGCGAATCTGGCTGACGAAGTCGCCGTCGAGGTAAAGGACCAGCTTAAGGCCCGCCGTCGTCCCGACAATGAGGGCGAGCGGCCACCGTGCCAGCCAGGCCCCTCCCGGAATCAGCCTTGCGAACAAGAGCGCGCCCAGAGTGAGGGGGACCAGTGTCAAGAAGTCGGGGTCGGCCGGATCGAGATTGGGGAGCGCCCACGCTCGCATCTGCTCGGGCATCAGTCTCGCCAACGCCTTGCCAACAATGACGTCCCAGAAACTGGCCGTCAGCCAATATCCCGCCGAGACACCGACGATGATTGACTCGGTCAGCTTATAGGCGGGATTGTCTTTATACAGGTAGCTATAGCAGGCCAGCGTAAAGAAGGCGGCCAGCCACAGCCCCGTCGTTCTGGCCACGCTGACTTGCACGCCTGGCGTCTCGGGCGAGACTTCGCGAACGGCTTCCGCGGGGTCGTTCTCGACGGGCAGGACGGTCACCACGCCCCACGGTTGATCCGCCAGCGCGGCGCGTAAGAGCAGGCCGGACAACAGCAAGAGGACGATCGCCACGCCGATTTGAGATTCGCGGCTCATTTTCGACCTCCGCGACCGCGCGTCAGTTGAAGAATATTGCCGATTACGATCAGTACGATCATCAGCCGATGGGCCCACAGTTGCGGCCCCATCCGCTGAATGCCGCTCGCATCGAGACGGCTCATCTCGTCGGGATAGGCCGCTGCCAGAGCCGTCTCATATTCAGCAGCCCCCTTGATTGCCGTGATGAGGCCCACGACCTGATTCGGGTAGTAAGGGTACATTTGCGGAGCCGTCACTCCCGTCACCCCCATGCCCAGCGGGATTCGATTGGGAATCGCGGCGAACAGCACCCATTCCTTGACACCTGGATAACCAGCCGAAATCGCCATGATGAGATCCATATCCTGCGCGCTGCGCACCTGCTGCATCATCGGCAGGCGGTCGAGAGAGGTTCCGGTGTTGTCCTGGCCGCGGGCCTTGCGAAAGTCCGTCGCCAGCAATTTCACCGCGACCGCTTCACCGGGGACATAACCGAGATTCACATAGTCAACACCGTACTTGAGGCCCACCTCTTTGAACTCGCCTTCCACGATCTGACGAAGATTGCGTTCCAGCAGGGGGAGCCCCGTCGGCCACAGCGTCAGAAAGTACATCTTGTGGCGTTTCAGAGCGCAATGGCGGATGACGGCCTTGGCCATGGGGCCGAGTTCCGCTTCCGAACCCGGGTCGTAGTCGAGCGGTAGCAGGACGCGCGAACCACTCGGCAGCGATTCAATCTTGTTGAAAACGGCGGACGTCATCGCCGTCGGCGTCTCGGGATAGGTGACGCGCGTCAGCACCGGTATCAACACGGCGATCAGCATCGCCAGGAAGATCCAGCGACGGTCCAGTCGTTGCAGCGATGCGAGGATCGCGGTCAGTGTTGTCATCTCAATCCGTAATCCGGTGGCCGAGTGAACCAGTCGATGTCCGCCAGTCGTCAGTCAGCTAATCTCCGCCCAGGTAAGAACGGTCGAGCCCCAGCAGAATTCGCAGCGAAGTCGCCGCGACTCCCAAGGCAATGCCGATCATGATGGCTCGCTGACCGGCCGTGTTGAAAACCGACATGATGAGGACGTTGAGGCCGGGTATGGTCGCGAGCGGGTAGTCAGCGGGTACTCCCGAGGTCAGCCAGGTGCCGTCGGATGTTCGTCCGAGGAGAACAATGAGCGCTGTTCCCAGTAGCAGCATCGCTTCGAAATTGCGGGCACGAAACGCGCGAAAGGCAGCCGAGGCCACGTAAAAAGCCAGCAGTGAAAACATGGTCGCGACGATGGGGCTCATGACGTAGGTGTAGATCCACCAAGCCCCGCCCCCTTCCGCCAGATAGCTGCCCGACCAGGCCAGTTCAGGATGTTTGAGGTCTGGCGGCGCGCCCAGCTTCAACAGTCCCACGGTCGTCGTGATGACCAGCGCGGCGACGGTCACGGCCGAATATCCCCATCCGGCCTCCTGATTCGAAATCGCCTTCAGATGGTGCAGCAACAGGCTTGCCGCCCCGAGAACCATGGCAATCGCCGCGACGATGAGGAACCATTCCTCGACGCGGTCCTGAAACGGCTGCGCGACCGGGACGAAATAGGAAGCGATGGCGATCACGCCGACAATCGACGTCAGCAGCATGGGAATGATCCGCTGCATCATTCCTCTCCCTTGCCAAGAATGAACATCTTCAAGTAAGCCTCTGCCTGAGACGCCGCGCCGCCGGGATCAACCACGGAGATCGTCGCGAGCACGCAGCCCAGGACGAGCAGCACGGCTGCCAGGAGCTTGCCGAAGTCTTGTCCTTTCAGCGTCCCCAACTGTTCGGGCTCGCCGGACAGGTAGGCAGAGGCCGCGAACAGCTCTTCGCCGATGAGGGTGTAATCGCAGGCGGCGACGAAGAACGGCAACTGCGACGCCTCTGCCGTTCCGCCGACCTGAATGGCCCCGACCGCGTTGCCGGTCTCGGCGAGCAACAGCGACTCGGCATAGAATTTCCCGAGATAAAAACAGGCGGCGGGCTCTTCCCGCTGCATCCAACCGCAGACCGACGCGACATAGCCGAATTGCTCGTCGGTGACGTAGTGGATGCGTTCGGGATCGTGCCAGTCCGGCCGGCCGGCGGCGATGGCTGCCGCCGCGCTCGCCTCGCGCGCCGCGGCCATGACAAGCGAGCGAGAGGTGGGAACTTCCATGGGGGTGTCGTATTCGGCAGCCGTTTCCGCGACACGGGACATGATCGTCAGTCCAGCGACCGTTTCGATTTCATTCATGTCGACGATGCCCGGCACGAAGAGAATGGGGCGGCCCATCTCGGTACTGCGTCCGACGGCTTCCTCGATGGCTTGTAACCCCGCGATGGGGCGGACATAAAACGGCTTACCCGTCCGGGCAAGCACCGTGCAGAGAAGAATCAAACCGCACACGACGGCGGTAATGGCGAGAAACCAGCCGCGGCGCCAGTCGAACCAGTTCATGACAGGCGATGCGGGCTCGCTCGCGGTGACGGGGACCGAATCGGCACCATCGGCAGAAATAGCGATCACGCGGTAGAGGTACTTCTCGTTCGGCTTACCGGACTTGTCGACGAACCGGGTTTCGCCATAGGCGATTCCATCGGACATGAGAGTGAATTCGAGCGCTGCCTTACCGTCGCCAACGGTTGCCCGCTCGACGCGATAGCCGGTAACCAGACGCGGTGAAGCCGTTTCCCGGTCATCGGGCGATAAGGTCCATTCGACCGTGAGGGCCTTCCCCGCATCATTCGGGAGATCGGTGACTTGAATGTCGGCCGGGGGTTTCACGGCGGCCATGGCCGGCAGGGATGCGGCAAACAGACCACACCAGATGGCAATGAGCGCGACCGAGCCGAGGCCGCGCTGGCGGTGGTGATTCGAACGATCATGCCTGGTTACAGGTTCGCGCACCGGTTACCCCTGAATCAGTTCGAGATTTGCCCGCGGCACGACGGCCATCTCGCCCGACTGCAACTTAACTCCCGCCACGCGGGCTAGGGAGCCGGAAGCCAGCAAGCGCGGCTCGTGGGGCAATTCGGTCACCTGTCCCAACTCTCCGAACCACGGTTCTCGGATCACGCGTACGGCGGCCCCGTTTCGCAAAACGGGCTCTTCCAGTTCGGTTTCGGTGAACTCGCGTTGTGTCAGCGGGATGACGATTTCGGGGCGCACCACGCCGGCCCGGATCTGGGTCGCACCGTTCACGCTGGCTTCGCGACCGTCGAAACTCTTCAGCAGCCGAAAGCTGCGTTCGGCCATGCCGATTTCACCGAACCCTTCGGTGACGATGATTGTCAGCCCCAGCGCTTCCGACCCCGTGATCGCGACGCCAAGGTCGTAACCCAGGATTTCACGAAGATCGTGGTCGTCGATTCCCCCGGCGACCAGGGCGATTAACCCGAGTTCACGCGCGCGGTCAACCGCTTCTCGCGTGATCCTGCGACCGCCGACGGCGATGCACCCCGCGAGTTCCTCGGTCAGACAGTCAGCAGTCAGATCGTCGCGGGACGTCGGAGTGACAATGCGCAAAGAGCCGCATCCTTCGCCGCCAATCCCGAAAATCCCCTGCACGACGGCGGCGCTGGTTTCGACCACCACGCCTTCGTTTGGAATGACTTCGGCAATCGTTCCGGTCAAATAAGCCAGCACGTCGACGGAACGCGGTTCCCGCCGCAAGAGGAGCTGTCCCGTCACCCGCGAAACGGCTTCGATCGTGCCGGAAATTTCAGCCAGATAGTCTTTCGGAAAGAGACCGAATAGCCCCGGTGAATGCGCGACGACGTCTCCGGGATGGACTGCGTCACCCACCTGCCGCATCAGTCGCTGGGGAAGGTCGCGCGGAGGAATTCCCAGGACTCGGGACAGATTCACGGGCTCGACATCGCCGGGCATTGACGTCCGTGCGACCACTTGGCGCGCGGTGACATGGTCTCCGGGCGCGACCAGAACCTCTCCCGTGATCGGCAGGATGCGACGACGGCGGACCGTCCGTCCCGGAGAAACCAGCAATCCTGGACTATAAGCCTGCGGCATCGGGTGAGTGGCTTTCCCGGATTCAGAGGTGGTCGGTAGTTGGTGAAGGCCGATTGAGATCAAGTGGGAGTGTTACTCCGCATACAGATTCAGTTCTTTCTGCCAGCGATCCATTTGTTTCTGACAGTCGTGTCGTTCGGTTGGCAATCGCAATGGTCTTCCCCGGCCGTCGAGAATCACTCCCACGATTCCCCCGTGAATGGTGGCCGAGATGGAGCGACCGGGGCCCGCACCCATGTCGCAGCGGCGATGAGGTTCGACTTCGATTCGTGCCGTATCTCCGGGCGCGAGCGGCAGCAGCTTCCAGTCGCCGACGTGCAGCTCGCCTGCTGTCGAAAATCCACCGCCGGAGATTCGATAGCGGAAGCAGACGTCGCCCGGACGCGCGTTTC
Organism: Planctomycetaceae bacterium; assembly: GCA_019636285.1. Lineage (GTDB taxonomy): Bacteria > Planctomycetota > Planctomycetia > Planctomycetales > Planctomycetaceae > JAHBXV01. The sequence continues at coordinate 182,049 of JAHBXV010000003.1, read as the reverse complement.
CGCGCGGAGCCACGCAGGTTCCCAGTGGAATCAGGCAGTCGCGCTCAAAGACCTCCAGAGCCGCGCGGGGGTGGATCTGCGCGAGCACGCCCAGGTGCGGCATCATGAAGATGCTGTCCTTGGCAAGTTGCGTGATTCCCTCCGGCTCGAAGGCGTCGATCAGCATCGCGGCCGTCTGGACGGCGCGCGGCGCGTGCGACAGGACGCCGCCGGATGCGACGAGCAGATCGAGTTGCAGGTTATCGACAATTGATCGTGGCCCCGCGTTCTGCTGGAACAGGTCGCCGATTGTTCGTTGTTGCTGGACGCCGCGCAGGTCGACGGCGAACTCGCGATGCTGCAAGTACGATAGCCGCAGGGCCTCGCGTGCCACGGCTTGCTCGAAGATCAGCGCTTCGAGCGTTTGCGGAATGGTCGTGGGGCGAATCATCTTGTTCTTCACCCGGTTTCGCAACTCCCCCTCGCGACAGGGGTGATGCACCCAGCGCAGAATGTTCTCAAGACCGGCTTCGGCACAGACGTTCGCGATTGAGTAGCTCATCCCGAGGTTGGCGGAAACCGTCCGGTTGAAGACGCCGTGGAAGACGCTGAAAACGTCGGTGGTGGCACCGCCAATATCGACGCCGACGGCGTTCAGGCCGTCGCGTTTGGCAATCTGCTGCAAAATGTCTCCCACCGCGCCAGGCGTGGGCATGATGGGGGCATCGGCCCACGCGATGAGCTTGTCGTAGCCGGGCGCGTGGGCCATGACGTGTTCGAGAAACAGGTCATGGATCCGATCCCGAGCGGGGGTGAGATTTTCCCGTTCCAGCACCGGCCGCACGTTTTCGACAAACGAGAGTTCGCATGCCTCGCGCAGGGTCTCTTCCACCAGCGGACGCGCGGACTGATTGCCCGCGTAGATTACCGGCATGCGATACTGGCCGCCAAATCGCGGCTGCGGTCGTGCCGGCGCGATCAGTTCCGCAAGCTGCACGACGTGCCGGGTGGTGCCGCCATCGGTCCCGCCCGAGAGCAGGATCATATCTGGCCGCAGGTCGCGAATGCGCTGAATGGTTTTGTAGGGGGGGCGTTTGTCGTTCGAGGAGATCGTTTCCATGACGATCGCCCCGGCTCCCAGGGCGGCGCGCTCGGCACTTGCGGCGCTCATGGAGCGGACGACGCCCGCGACCAGCATCTGCAATCCGCCGCCGGCGCTCGACGTTGAAATGTAGACGTCGCAGCCATCTTTACCGCGCGCCGGACGCACCAACAAACCTTGGTCGTCCACAAGCCGGCGACCCGCCAGTTCTCCCACCTCCGTCGCCGCGTTGATGACTCCGGCTGTGACGTCGGCGAGGGGTTCTTCGACGGTTGTCGGGGCTTCGCCGCGATAGGTCTGGCGATAAACGCCATCGATCTTCTCGATCAGAATCGCCTTGGTCGTCGTGCTGCCGCAATCAGTGGCGAGAATCACTTCCAGCGAGTCCGGATTGGCTCGCCAGGCTGGTTCCCGCTGTTCGTTTGACGGCCCATGGTTCATCCACGATTCCCTGCGGATGGTGGCGATGTTTCGGTGGCGATCTCGGGCAACGCCTCGAGAGTACGGCAAAAATACTCGATTGCTCCCGGACGTGCCAGAAACGAGGCCCACAGTTCCAGGGACCGCCGGTCAAAGACGACTTCGAGCATGGGCTGCAGAAAGATCAGCGATTGCGCGCCAACTCCGCCGAGCGGTGCCGAAGACTGAGCCATCAGAATTGCGGGAGCAACCATCCCCCGGCGATGAACGAACTGGCAGACCGCCGCGACGACGGCGCGTTCGTCCTCGGTGGGCGAGCAGGAACCTTGCGGCGCGACTGCGAAGGCGTGTCGCAGCCATTCCCGCCATGTTCGTGCCGCTCCGTCAACTGCCATGCCAGCCCTTTCACCGTTGTCGCCCCTCCAGAGTACGCCCCGGGAAGCACCTGGAATAGTCAGCCAGGGAGGCGGAAGAATCGGCGGGCGTTCGCCGTCGTGATGGCAGCCAGTTCGTCGGCCGAGATTCCGCGAGCGGCAGCCAGGAATTCACCCGTATGCCGAACGAACGCGGGTTCGTTCCGTTTGCCGCGATGGGGTGCCGGGGCGAGGTAGGGTGCGTCGGTCTCGACAAAAAGACGATCGGCAGGGGCATCGATCGCGATCTGGCGAAGTTCATCGTTCCGGCGAAAGGTGAGCATGCCCGAGAAAGAGAGGAACATGCCCAGTTCCAGGCACCGCGCCGCGGTCTGGGTATTGCCCGCGAATGAGTGCATGACTCCGTTGAGAGGGGCTTCCAGCGAGGCCTTGTTAAGATGCTCCAGCACTTCTGACTCGGCTTCGCGGCAGTGTATGATGAACGGTTTGCCGAGATCTCGAGACAGTTTCAAATGCCGGTCGAAGTAATCGCGCTGGGTTTCGAGCGGGCAGTAGTCCCAATAGCGGTCCAGGCCCGTTTCGCCGACCGCGACGACATGTGGCAACTTGGCCAGTTGCTCGATCTCGGCCCAGTCATCGGGCTTCGCGTCCTGCGCGTAATTGGGGTGAATGCCGACGGCCGCATGAATTGCCGGATGCGCTTCCGCCAGCGCGATTGCCCGGCGGCTTCCCTCAAGCGTTGTCCCGATCGTGATGATTGCACAGACCTCGGCCGTTCGGGCGCGCTCCAGCACGGCCGGCAGTTCGACCGCCAGGCTTTCTTCATCGAGGTGACAGTGGGTATCGATCCAGGGCATGTCGAGACTCTGACGCTACAAAAGGGGAGAACGCTCCGCGTTGCGTCGCGGCTAAGGCGGATTGTCGAGTTGGTGCTTGAGCGATCGTAATTCGTCCAGGATGGCGATTTCGCGGTCAAGGACTTGCCGGGCGAGAGGCGGCAGGCCGATTTCGAGATCAACGACATCAGCCTTCAGACGTGCCACGCGGCGGCTTTGATCGGCGAGAATTCGCTCGATGAGGAAGTCAAGCGAAACATAATGCATGTCGGTGAAGTCGTCCGACGAACGCGCGGCGAAATCGACTACGTTCATTCCGAGACTTTCCGCCAATTCGCGAACGGAGTCACTCTGCCGTTCAACGAGTTTCATCAGGGCGGCGAGCGTCGGTTCCGCGTGATGGGGAACCCACGGCGAGCAGTGGCGGGAGTATTGAAGCAGGCTTCCCCCCAGCGAACTCAGAACCTCGCGCAGTCGCTCGCGGGCCTGATGGGAAAGATGTTGATCGATGGCGTCGCCTGCCACTCGCGGAATCCTCTCGATGATTGTTAAAGGCTCCAGGGGCCGGCCGCCCACTGGCAGATCGGGAGAACGAGAGGAACGGCGAGCCCCAGAACGACAATCGGAATCGTAATCATCAGAAGATAACTGTTGTCGGCCCACTCCACGTTCAGTTCGCCGGCCGTTTCCGCGGATCGCGGGCTGAGCACCATGACCCGCAGAATCTTGACGTAATAGAACAGACTGAAGACCGTGTTGATCGCTCCGGCAGCCAGAACGATCCAGAAGATGCCGTGCAGGCTGGAGGCGTCAACGAGCGAACTGAAGACGAACAGCTTGCCGATGAACCCTCCGAACGGAGGAACACCGATCAGGCTGAACAGTCCCACCGCGAGACACCCGGTGAGCAGCGGAGCGGACGCTCCGAGGCCGGACCAGCGGCGCAGGTCTTCGCTGAAAATCTGATTGCGGATCATTGCCGTGGCCGCGAAGACGACCAGGTTCATGAACAGATAGGCGACCAGGTAATAGACGAGTCCTTCCAGCGCCCGCTGCGCGGCCGGCGTACCGTCCTGTCGAACGAGCGATGACGAGAGTAGCACGAGCCACGCGGCGACCCCCATCAGCAGGTAACCGGCATGCGCGATGGTTGAATACGCGAACAGTCGCTTGAGATTTGTCTGAGGATAGGCGGCAAGATTTCCCAGGGTCGCCGTGAGGATGGCGACGCCGCCGAGAACAATTCCCGCTCCGTATCCCATGGAGGCCATCGCGGGAATCGTCGGATCGAAGATCGCCGCCAGAAAGCGGACAAGAGCGGCGAACGCTGCTCCCTTCGACGCGACCGACAGATACGCGGCGATCTCTGCGGCCGCGCCTTCGAAGGCATCCGGGCACCAGAAGTGAAACGGCACCAGCGAGAGTTTGAAGCCGAATCCGGCGAGAATCAGAATCAGCCCGAGCGCGAGACCACGCGTCTCGGCGACGCGATCACCCAGCGCGGCATCGCCAAAGATGAGGGCGAGCTTCGGCGAGAACTCCTGCAGGTCCGCCGTTCCCAAGATCCCACAGACGAGACTGAGCCCATACAGTAGGATTCCAGCGGCCGCGGCTCCGTAGACGGCGAACTTCAAGGCGGCCTCGCCCGATTGACGCCGCCCTTTGAAGAACCCCGTCATCGCATAGCTGGGAATGCTTGCCATTTCGATTCCGAGAAAGAGCATCAGCACGTGATTGGCGGAGCACATCAGCAGCATGCCGAGTGTTGCGCCAAGCAGCATCGCGAAGAGATCGGGATTGTCTTCATGGTCGACCAATCGCGTCAGGACGATCAGTCCGACAATCAGGGCCGTGAAGAGCAGCACATAGACGCGGAAAAACGCCGCCCACGGATCGAGCCGCAACAAGCCCGTGAACAGCAACTGATCGTCCACGGCCAGGGTTCGCGGGACATCGTCCAGTCCCGTCACGGCCAGGAGCAACGCCAAAAGCGAGCCGCCAAGAGCGACAAACCAGGCCGGAATCGCACGGTCGAACCCGCCCAGACGGACCAGGAGCGCGCCGACAATGGCCGCTGAAATCACCAGTTCCGGGGCGAAAGGCCCCAGGGGTGATTTGAGCCCCTGCTGGAGCCATTGCGCGACGAGTTCGGCAAACGTCATTTCGAGAAAACCTGGCGAATCGGCGAGGTAAGTCGTGGCCTAACTATCGTGATGCGAGTGGGGCTACCCCCCGCCCGCCTGACCGATTGAAGCGAGCACCTGGTGCAACCCGCGATAGGCTTCATCCATGCGGATGACCAATTGGTGCAAAGGTGGCTGCATGCGACTCAAGAGCAAATTCGGCAACACGCCGAACACGATCGCGAGAATCGACAGAACATACGCGACGAAACGCTCGCGGGGGAGCAGCGCGGTGAGATTCTCGGCCAGAGGCCCGTGGTATTCGCTGCCCAGATAGACGCGCTGCACGGTCCAGAGGACATAGGCCGCGGCGAGAATCATCCCCAGGGCCGATAGCACGGCTGCCAGCGGTGAGTAATTCCAGACAGCCAGAATCGCGAAGACTTCGCCAATGAATCCGCAGAGCGCGGGAAGACCGAGTCCGGCGAAGAACAGCACCGCCGCCAGACCCGCGTACTCGGGCATGCGATTGGCAATCCCCCCAAAGCGATTGAGGTCGCGATGGTGAACCCGGTCGTAGAGGACGCCCACCATGAAGAACATGCCGGTCGACGTGATGCCGTGTGCGATCATCTGAAAGAGGGCCGCGTGCAGTCCCATCTCCCAATGTTTGAGGCCCACGCCCATTCCGGTCTGCTCGCTAATCTTCCAGCAACCGAGGCCGATCAGTACGAAACCCATGTGACTGACAGAGCTATAGGCCACCAGTCGTTTGAAATCGGTCTGAGCCAGCGCTGCCAGCCCTCCATACAGAATGCTGAAGACGCCGAATCCGACCAGTGCCCAGGCGGCCGCCTGTGTCCCGTACGGGCAAATCGGCAGGGCGATTCGCAAAAAACCATAGCCGCCGAGTTTGAGGAGGACGCCGGCCAGAATCATGCTAATGGGGGTGGGGGCCTCGACGTGCGCGTCGGGCAACCAAGTATGCAGCGGCGCGACTGGTAGCTTGATCGCGAAACCAATGGCCAGCAGCCAGAACGTGACGATCTGGAATGACCGCGAGAACTGCAATCCGTCGATGCGTCCCTCGCCGATGGCCGCCAGTCGCATGAGGTCGAATGTGTATCCCCCTTCGAAGTACAGCATCAGCATGGCGACGAGCATGAGCACGCTGCCGACGAATGTGTAGAGAAAGAACTTGATGGCTGCGTATTCCCGCCGTGGGCCGCCCCACACGCCGATGAGGAAATACATGGGAAGCAGCATGACTTCCCAGAAGATGAAGAACAGGAAGAAATCGAGCGCCAGGAAGACACCCAGGATTCCCGTTTCCAGGAGAAGGAAGAGAATCAGGTAGCCCTTCACCTGCTTGTCGACGCTCCACGAGGCGAGCATGGACAACAAACAGACGCCGCTGGTCAGAACGATGAGCGGCAGGCTGATGCCATCCACTCCCAGTCGATACGCGATGTTCCAGGGCTCGATCCAGGGAACCGCCACGACCAGTTGCATATCGGGCGACGAGAAATCCACCTTCCCCCAGAGAACCAGCGTCAAGCCGAAGGTGATGGCTGTTCCCGCGAGCGTCCACCACCGCATCGCCTCCACGGCGGACTTGGGGAAGAACAACAGCGGCACCGCCCACGTGGCGGGAAGGAAGATGATTGCCGTGAGCAGAAGCAAGTCGAAATTCTGCATTTTATTCACACAGTTCGCGGGTTGTTTTGACGTCTTCAGGTTCTTGTCGCGACCGCTTTATCCCGGTCGCATCCAGGTCACCACGCCAAACAACACCACCACCGAAAGTCCCAACCACAAGACATATTGTCGTAACTGGCCCGATTGCAGCCTTCGCAATCGCTCACCCGATCGCCACGTCCAGGCACCGATTCCCACAACCGCTCCATCCACCAGCAGTTCATCAATCCGTCTTCCCCAACCGGCTAGTTGAACCAGCAAACGACTGGCCCCATGCAGCAAGGGATCGATGACGGTGCGGTCGATGGCAATCGCCTGTCGAGAGATCCGCAAGACCGGCTGCACAACCGCCAGGTCGTACAGCGCATCGAACCGCCAGCGGTCGAGCAGAAACTGGCGCAGTCGGGGGAACGTGGCGCGCAGTTCGTCCGCCGAGAACGGCTGGTAGCCGAAAATCCAGATTGCGATTCCCGCGCCGGCCATCGCGACGAGCCAGACCATCAGGCCCGCCGCTCCATGCGCCGCATGAATCTCTTCATGGCCCGGATGCGTGATGGGCCAGATCGCTGAACTTGTTGACGATGCGGCGACGAACGCGGGTTCGCTGGTGACCAGTCCGCGATAGAGCCAGCTCGATTCCCCGCCCACGGCCGAGAAGACTGAGAAAAATGCCAGGACGGCCAGCGGAATCAGCACGACCGGAGGCGACTCCTTGGCATGCTCGAACACATGCTGGTCGGCTGGGCGGCCCACGAAGACTTTCAGCCACAGGCGAAACATGTAGACAGCGGTGATACCCGCTCCGGCCAGAGGGACCAGGTACAACAGGGAATGGAGCGGATTGAGTCGGACGAATGCGAGTGCCGAGGCCAGCACCATGTCCTTGGAATGAAAGCCAGACAGCGCCAGCGAATAGCCGGGCGCCCACGGATTGGGAATGCCGACTCCCGTGACGGCGAGCGTTCCGATCAGCATCGCGGCTGCTGTCCAGGGGAGCCGATGCCGCAATCCACCCAGGCGATCGAGGCGCTGTTCGTGGTGGCAGGCCAGAATCACGCTACCGGCTGATAGAAACAGCAGCGATTTGAAGAAGGCGTGCGTGGAGAGATGAAAGACGCCCGCGCCCCAGCCACCGACGCCAAGCGCCAGCATCATGTAGCCAAGCTGGCTGATCGTCGAAAATGCCAGGACTTGCTTAAGTTCCGTGGCCGTGAGTGCGATGGTCGCGCCTATGAACAACGTTGCCGCACCCACATAAGCCACGACGAGCAGAACCTCGGGCGCGAGCAGCGGATAGCAGCGCGCGACCAGGTAAACACCTGCGGCAACCATCGTCGCCGAGTGGACCAGGGCGGAAACCGGCGTCGGTCCTTCCATGGCATCCGGGAGCCACGTCTGGAGGGGGAACTGCGCGCTTTTTCCGATACTGCCGGCTACGATCCCCAACCCCGCCAGTACGAACAGGGTATAGGCGATCGTTGGCCGGGTAGGAGCCGGTTCGTCGCCGGCTTCCAAATGACGTTGCAACACGACGGATTTCGAATCGTCGGAGAGTTCCAACTGCCCATCGCCACGGACCTGTTCAAACAGTCCCGATGCGGTGACTCCCTTGGAATCGACCTCCGTAGCGAATTGCAGCGTCCCCACGGAAGTCCAGAGCACGGCCAGGCCAATCAGGAAACCGAAGTCGCCGACACGATTCACGAGGATAGCTTTGTTGGCCGCGCGAACGGCGGACGGTCGCTCCCGATAGAAGCCGATCAGCAGATAGCTGCAAAACCCGACCAGCTCCCAGAAGGCAAAAACTTGTAGCAGGTTCCCGGCCAGCACGAGGCCAAACATCGAGAAGCAGAACAGCGACAGATAGGCGAAGAAGAGATGGAAACGCCCCGCTCGCGACACGGGCTGCTCATCCCCCGCATGGGCATGTTCATCGCGATAGTCTTCGGTTCGCTCGTCATCGAGATAGCCAAGGGAAAAGACGTGAACGCAACTGGCGATCAGACCGATCACGACGAACAACACCAGCGTCAGCGAATCGACATACCAGCCCAACTCCAGCCGCGAATCGCCAAATCTGGCGAGCGTGTAATAACGACCGGCGAGCGCTGCGGGCGTCGCAGAAGGATGCGCTTCGTGCTCGGCATCGACGGCAGCGTGATTGCTTCCATCATCAGCAGTATGGGCAGAGCCTGAGCCAGACGGAAAAAATGCCACCGCGAGCAGAGACAAGACAAGACTGCCGCCAATTGCCGCACAGCCAAGGAGACCCGAAGCACGGCTGAGGCGATTCGACCAGCACTCGACCGCATAGACCTGCGCGATGAAGGCCGCGAGCGGCAGCAGCCATGCCGCCGTCAGCAGATTCCGGACAATCAGGTGGGAGGTTTCCGCAGTCTCGGGCATCGGTCAATCAGTTCGGGGGGTGTTCCCAGATTCATCTCGCTCCCAGCCTCTGCCTCGGAGCGTCGGTTCCAGATCGTTCCCAAGCAGTGCCTGGAAACGAGTTTCAATCAGTCCTTCAGCTCTTTCGCTGAGTCAACATCGATGGACAAATGGTTGTTGTAGAAGTTCAGGGCAATTGCTAATGCGACCGCCGCCTCCGCGGCCGCGAGAACGATCACGAACAGGCCAATCACCTGTCCATCCAGCCCCAGCGACGTGAACCGCGCGAAGGCCAGGAAGTTCAGGTTCGCTCCGTTGAGGAGCAGTTCGACGCCCATCAGGATGGCGATGGCATTGCGTTTGACCAACAGACACGCGAATCCGCAGCCAAACAGAATGGCACCGACGATCAGGTAGGCTTCCAGTCCAACTCCGTCCATAGTCGTTCCCGCGTTTGCTTTAACCGTCTGCCGATTCACTCGTGGCAGCGTCGATGCGATGTTCTTTCGGAGTCACCGAACTGCCCGCCGTCACAATATGGACTTCTTCCGTCGCTCGAGGACGCTTGGCCCGTGCGAGATAGCCCGCCGCGACCAGCACAACGAGCAGGTGGATCGAAATGATTTCAAACGGCAGCAGGTAGCCGGGCGACAGGGTCGACGGTTTATTCCCGGCGATCAGGTCGCGATCAGGTCGCAGTCCCATCAGTGCCAGGCCCAACGGAGCCGTGCTGCGGCCGACCTCGACCCGGTTCTGCCAGTTATCGGTGACAGCCATGACGGCTTCGCGGGTTTCGTCCGAGTCGGCCATCGCTGCGGCAAGGTCGCCCTGGCGCATGACTCCCTGGTCGAGCGAGGCGGGCGACCGTCCCACGGCTTTTCCCAGGCCGGTCCACGGGACCGCTGCAATGGTTGAGACCAGCATCGCGATCAGAAGACCCGAGACACTCAGTCCGGGGACGGTTTGCCCGGCTGATGATTTGAGTGAAGCAAACGGACCAGTGGCGGTGAGCATGACGCCGAAGATCAGAATCACCACCGTTCCACCGGCGTAAATGAGGAGTTGCGACGCGGCCAGGAAATCGGCGTGTAACAGGAGGAACAGCCCCGCCATCGCGCCGAGTGCCATGACGAGCCAGAAGGCCATCCGGACGACGTTGTCGACCAGAACGACCGCGATGGCCGAAACGCACGCCAGTCCCGCGAAGACGCCGAAGAGAATTTGTGTGATTGTCACTGCGGACCCTCGCTTTCGGGGGTCGGCGCCAGTTGCCGCGGGTCGATCGTAATCACGTTCAGCTTGGGCTCGGGCGTCAATACCTCGTTGGGGATCACTGCGGCGACCGTTGAACGGGGAAAGAGCTGTGTCCGGTTGAGAACCTTCAGCAGCATCAGTGGCCACAAGGCGGCGGCGAACAGCAGCACGCACGAAATCGGCACGAGATATTTCAGGCACGTCGTCATCACCTGATCGATGCGGAGTCTCGGCAGCGTCCAGCGCACCCACATTTGTACAGTCACCAGCACACACGCCTTAACGATGAAGACAACGCAGCCGATGAGATTCAGCAGATAGCCCTCGACCGTGAAGCCGGTCCCAGCGACAGATATTGGCTCCAGATTCAATCCTGTTGACCAACCTCCGAAGTAAAGCAGCACCGCCAGCGCGGAAACCGTGAACATGCTCGCGTATTCAGCGAGGAAGAAGAACGACCAGCGGAGCCCGCTGTATTCGGTATGAAACCCGGCGACGAGTTCGCTCTCGGCTTCGGCCAGGTCGAACGGTGCCCGCTTCACGCTGGCCGTCGCCGCCGTAAAGAAGATGAAGAACGACAGGCAGGTAAAGGGATCGCGGAAGAACAGCCAGTTCCAGAACGGCCCCTGTTGCGCGGCCACCAAGTCCGCGAAATCGAGCGACCCGACGACGACGACCGGAATGAGCGCCGACAGGGCGAGCGGAATTTCGTAGCTCACCATCTGGGCGGCTTCCCGCATCGCACCAAAGAGAGCCCACTTCGAGCCGCTCGAATAACCGGCCAGAATGATCCCGATCACTTCCAGCGACAGGATGGCCAGAACCAGGAACAGCCCGCAGTTCGATTGGGCGGCGACCCAGCCGTCGGCAAACGGAATCGCCACCAAAGCCGTAAAGGAAGCCGCGACCGCCAGGAAGGGGGCGATTCCAAACAGCCAGCGATCGGCGACATCGGGAGCCAGATCCTCTTTCTGGATCAGTTTGATGCCGTCTGCCAGCGTCTGCAGCCAGCCGAAGCGTCCGCCGACGCGTGTCGGCCCCAGGCGATCCTGAATTCGGGCCGAGACTTTCCGTTCCAGCCAGATGTAGAACAGGGGCAGGATGCCAAACAGGGCGATCAGAAGCGCTGCGTGCAGTCCCGCCGCCGCGAAGAACGCTCCCAGAGACCCAAGTGGTCCCCAGAATGGAACGGGCAGTTCCTTGAACACGTCATAGAGGGTTTGTGCCGCCAGCACCGTCGACAATGACACCAGGCGCCCCTTCACGCCAATCCCTGGGGCCAGACCCGTCCATCCCTTGATGGGCGGCTTTGCCAATCGCACACATCCTGTCCGCGATGGCCGAGCCGGGTGAGACTCATCCGCCGGGTAGCCTCCGCGCCCGCTGAATTGTCTCCGGAACTCCTTTCCAGGATCAGAGTTCCGCCAGAACGGCCACTTTCCAGCCCGGAGCGATGACTCCCAGAGTGACGGAAAATCTCCGTACTCGGCAAAGTCTCCGTCCGTGGCGTCGCCGGACTATGGCAGACCGCTGGCGGCGATTCAAGCGCAGCCGCACGGCGGAACCCTCAATCCAACATCGGGTTCCGACTGCCATAGGAGAAGACACGGTGGCAATCGGCGGGTTCGGCAACGCGTGAAGTGTGCTGAGACGATGGAAGAGGTCCGCCGGCACATCCGATTGCCTCGGAATCCCGCTCAAGTTTTATTGGTCAAGACGAACGATCTGGCCCGAGGCGAGACCAACAAGGACATAGTCGCCCAACGGAGAAACAACCGCGCGTTGAATCGGTTCTGAAATGGTCGCCGACCAGCGGACATTACCGTTTGCAGCCAGGCAGATCAGTCCCCCCTCCAATGTGGTGGCGAGGACCGAATGGGGTTCAACGCTGCAGGAAACCTGCCCGTTCGTTCCTTCCATCGCGAACACGCCCCGCGACTGGCCTTCGCCATCAAACACCTGGAGCCCCAGGTTGAAGCCAGCCAGAAAGATCGACTTTCCGTCGCCCGTCACCGCCATGCCGCCGACGGTCGACCACAGCGTCTCCATCCAGGCCGGGTTGCCGTCGAAGCTGTACTTGGCCAGGAGGCCATACTCGGCCGCGACCAGCAGTTCCGGCGCGTCGTCCAGAAAACACAGATGTTTGAGCGGTCGCCGCGCGACGAAGCGAGACACCCGCTTCTGGTCCGCCGCGAAAATGAGGGTTTCGCCGCTCGCCAGCGCGACCGCCGCGTGCTGGCCGTAGGGCGTCATCGCGAGGGCCATCGGCTCATCCGAGAGCGACTTCGTCCAGCGAAACTGCAACTGGCGGTCAAACCATCCAATCTGGTCCTCGGCGAACAGGGCGACGCCGTCTTCGCCGGTATCGCTGAACGCGATGGCCTGGAAATCGCGATTCGTGCGAATGATGGCCGTTAAACGACCTTGCCGATCAAGCCGGGTCAGTCCCCCCGCTTGATCGGCAATGAGTACGTCACCGGTTTCCCGGGCGAGAGCGAAGTCCACCAACGGGGCTTCAGGCGAGTAGGACCAGCGAAATTCCGGTCGCCGTCCGACAATCGTCTGCAGCCATTCGGGGACGGAACCTGTCATCGACGGGCCTGTGCCAGTTTCTGGCGACCCCGCTGGATCGCCATGTCGAGATCGCGATCGTTTTCGAGGTCGACCCGTCTGCCTCGGAAGGCCGCCACGTGCTCCTCGGCGGGATCGGGCACCTGGATATCGGGTTCGATGCCAATCTTGCCGTACGTTCGTCCGCTGGGGGAGTAAAACTTGGCCGTGGTGATTCGCAATCCCGTTTCGGCACGTCCGGGAAGAATGCTCTGGACCGACCATTTGCCGTAAGTCTTCCGACCCACGATCTCGGCACGGGCATGATCTTTCAAGCATCCCGCGACAATTTCGCTGGCACTGGCGCTGTCGGAATCGACGAGCAGCACCATGGGGCCTCGCCAGGCGACCGACGACTTTGCCGTATACGTCCAGTTCTGGTCGCTGGTCCGGCCCTTGGTCGAAACCAGGACGCCGTCATCGATGAATCGGTCGAGCACTTCCACGGCCGCGGTCAACAAGCCGCCGGGGTTGCCGCGAAGATCCCAGATCAGGGCCTGCATGCCATCCCGCTGGAGTTGCAGTAGGGCGGCATCGAGTTCGACGGCTGTCGTCTTCTGAAAGCCCGTCATGCGGATGTAGCCAATTCCGGACACGGGATCGACGATCGTCGCCAGCGGAATGCTCTTCACTTTCACGGCCCGGCGATGAAGCGAGACTTCTCGCGTCTGGCTCGTTGCGGCGTTTTCAATGGTCAACCGCGCGAAACTGCCCGGCTTGCCCTGAAGCAGGGCGGCTGCTTCTTCGGTGTTCATCTTGCGGCAGTCCTGCCGTTCCACGGCCACGATATACTCGCCGGGTTTCAGTCCTCCCTCGTCGGCAGGGCTGTCGGCCAGCACATCCACGAGCCGGAGCCCGCGTCCCTGTTCGGCCTTCATCTCGATGCCGATACCCACGAACTCACCGTCGATATTGCCGTAAAGGTCCGTCAGCTTTCCCGCGGTCAGATACCCGCTGTAATCGTCGAGGGCATTACAGCCGCCGAAGACGAATTCCATGACCACAGCCCCGGGTTGCAAGGACGCTTCCCGAGCAGCGAGGCGACAGACTTCCTGAACCAGTTGACGAGCCCCCTGCTCACCCGAGACGCGGCGATTCCAATACTGCGACTTCAGTGCTTCACGCAGATTGGCGACTCGCGAGCGGTCGACACGGGGCAGGTTCCGCTCAAGAAACCGATCGTTGTTCAAGGCCAGGTACAGACTTTCGGTGCCGTGCGCGGCGACCGACGTCATGCTGATCGGTTCCACGTAATGCTGGCGGATCCGTTCGAGCAGATCGTCCAGGTACGAGAGGGCTTCGCTTTCCGGAAGCGGCAACATGTTTTCCAGGAACGACCGGTCGCTGTAACGACGGTCAATGGAAAAGTGGACCTTGGCGCGTCGCAGGCCGTACTGGAGAGCTGCGTTTTCCGGCCATTTTTCGACGGCCAGATCGTAGGTCTCAATCGCTTCCAGCCATTGGCGCGAGCGTTCAAAGCCGGCACCCTGCTGCAGAGCTTCCTGCTCGGTCTGGATCGAGAGTTCTCGCGCTCCGATCGATCCGATCGTGCCGAAAAACACCAGGATCGCGAAACATGCGGCCATCCGGCGCCGCACGCGAAGTCCCGAAAACAGCATTCTACCCCCCTGCAACATTCAGTCACCCGACGTCCGCAAGGCACACTCTGGCTCCCCCCTCGGAGCCAAAATGGCGGAACGACCGGCCACTGAATCCCTGTGGCGGCCTGGGGGCCTTGGAAGACCCGCCCGGAACCACGCGGTCAATTGGAAGCTAGGGCACGTTTCAGGCGATGTCAAACTGCAACATTTTCCTGTGCCATGGGAGTTTTTGCCCAATCGTTACAACTCAAACATCCAGTCCGTTCAGGGACTTCGCGATGACTTTTCTCAGCGAATGGCGTGCGCAAACAAGTCAGCATGATCTAATTTGGCCTACCGATCCGGTCGCGTCTTCTTCACCGCGCCTGACTTGGCTGTGAGGTCGTGCAGGATGTCCGAACCGGCTCCAAACTTCGCGGGGAGCGGCATGTTGGACCAGCCGTCGCCATCCCCGAGGCGAAACTGCCAGCGACCGTCCAGTCTCCACGTCCGGTCCCCGGATAGGAGATCCACCAATTCGGCGTCACGATGCGCCTTGGTCGCGCCCGGAACACCGTCCAACCGGATGACCAGCAGGTTGATGTCATCCGGCAACAGGGCGGAGGCGGGGATCTGTCGATTTCCGTCCCCCTCGCCTTCTGGCGGCGAAACTTCGGTGCCATTCCACCAGATGCGCGGCTTTGCTTCCCCTTGATCGCGACTGCCATAGCGGACGATGAGGCCCGAATCGGCGCTTGCCTCGCGAGGGAGACGCACGGTGGTCCGCAGCCAGACAGGACCGTCGGCGGACCGGACGACTCCGCCGGTCGCTTCTTTCAGGACCAGCGGCGCTGTGGCGGTGGTCCAATGTTTCCGATACGTCTCTGCCGTTGCTCGTTGTGCCGAGAGTGTGTCCAGCATGGCACCGGGTTGCCGGGGATCATATTTCGAACGGAATGGCTCGCCTCCCAGCAACTGGTCGCTGGTGATCGTCGGGCAGACGTACCGCTCGATGTGTCCGATGACCAGGTCGGTCCCGGTGAAGTGATCGACGTAGGGCCAGCAAGCCGGGTTGTACATCGCGTCAGTCAGGTCGCGCACGAGAACAACCGGCATCCCGTGACGCACCATCTGCCGGAGCCCAAACGGCCGTCCCAGCACGCACATGTTGACGTGGACCCCGGTGAGAACGACCTGCTCGATGCCGCGCTCCCGCAGGACGTTCCAGATTTCCTCGCCGCGATCGCTGATGTAGTCCTGGTCGGCGTCGATGTCGATGAGGGGCGATTGTTTCAGCCAAGGAGTTCCCACCACGCGGCCCATCGCTGCCAGTTTCTTGGCCCACTCGGCATGCTTGGTTGGGTCGTCGTCGTCACCGCCGTCGGATTGGTCGATCGGATAGTCGGCTTGTTCCTCGGCAGGAATCTGCGAGCACCAGAACGGGGCGAGCGGCGGTAGATCGGCTGCCTGTGGTGAAGCGATCGCCCGCTGACGTGCGGGATGCGCTTCATACGCCGCCATGCAGTCGCTGGGGGCATGAATGATGACAGCGCCGTGGTCTCGGGCCGCATTGAGAAAGGCGTTCAGCCGTGGGCAGAACTCTTCCAGCCGACGCACCGCATTCAGGCTGTGGTGCAAATCCCAGACATCGCAGACAATGACGGCCGTCTTGGCCGGATCCCACTCCACTGCTTGATGAACGATGCGAAACTCGCCGGGAGTGTTTGGTCGCGATTCCTCAATCGGCTGCTGCGATTGCAGCGTGAAGGTGAACGGCTCAGCCGCCGACAGGCTCGCCCACGGGACGACGAGCATTCCCATGATCCACCGCATGGCCCACTCCCGCACATAGCCGCTCAAGACTTAAAGCACCCAGAGTCCATCCAGCACAATCAACCGGAGGACTCGTGGCAAGTCTGGAGCGATCCAATCGCGGTCATTCGGCGGGAGCGGGAGCGGGATCAATCCGAGAGAGTGTCCAGCGCTCCAGTCGGATCGGGGTGTTATCCGACGCGTTCACGACCTGGAGATCCCATTGCACGGTTCCAAAAGGGACGTCGTCGCTGAACCACGCGTCGACCCGATACCGTTTCTTGCCGTCGCCAGGGTCGAAGTAGACCTGGGCGGCGGCACGCTGGCAGCGGTACGCATCGTCCTGTAGCGGTGTCTTCACGTAGCGGATGAAGCCCGGATGATAGCGCTGCAAGAGGGGTAACCCGCGCAGGAAGGCCAGGTCGGCCAGCTTCTGCTCACGTGGCGTGTCTGCGTCGATCCAGCGCAACGTCTCGCCTGGAGGACGACCGGCATTCCAGCGATCCGCCAGGATGGCCCAGTCCGCCGAAAACACCGGCTCGGCTCGGCCCGGTTCATAACGGCGGCCGCGGATGACCTGCCAAGTCTTACCGTCAATCTGGACGGTCCCGCGTCGCTGCAAGGTCAAACGCTCTGCCCCCAAGGCCGTCGCGTGGGACCATTCGACGATCGGACCGGGTGTCTGGTCATCGCCGTCGGGGATGGTTGGGAAGAGCGTCCAGACATCATGCGGCAACGCGGGCGGGACGTTGCGATAGTCGATCCAGCCACCGGCCTCCAGGGCGCGGAACAGCCAGGGTTGTTGCCACGGATTGGGAATCGGCAGCCATGCGGCGGGTAGCGACGCCAGCAAGAGAGCCAGCAGCGTGGCCCTCCCGCCGCGACAACACGTCCACCAGGTATCGACGACCGGCAGGGCCGCGATCAGCCAGAACGGAATGAGCCAAAGTGCCCAGCGCAGCCCGCACGAAACTCCGCCATAGTTGTAATTCTCTGTCCGCGTCCAATAGAAGCCGAGGACCAGCACGCTACACGCTAACCCCAGCCAGAGTCCCATCCGCAGGGCCCGGTTTTCCACTCGCCTGGCACCGAACCAACCGACGAAGCTCAAGAGCCAGACGGGGGTGAGCGACCAGATGCCGTGGTGGCCAAACGTGCAATGAAGGATATAGAAAAATGGTGAATCGAGATTTCGATCAACCCCTTGCGGATTCGACCAGTAGCTGGGAACGCCATCGATCGTGAATTCGTACTTGGACGTTCCGAACGACGCATACGCGGGAACCAGCGAACCCGTCGCCAGCCACATCGTTACGAAATAGGCCGCCAGCGGGACGATCGCGGCGGGAACATACCAGGCCAGCGTTCGCGACAGCGACTTTCGGGCGCACAGGAGAAAGCTGGCCAGGCCGTAGGCGGCGGCGGGAAGTTCATTGCAGACCGTCCAGGCGGCCATGAAGCCGCAAACGGCATAGACCCAGCCGGGGCAATCGTCGTCGTTCAGAATTCGAAGTAGAGCCGCCAGCGAGAACAACAACCCGGTCATCGCGACCGTGTGATTGTTGAGCGTCATCAGAAACGGTGTGCATAACGTGCCGAAACCCAGCACCGTGACAAGGAATGCTGCCGTCGGCTCGTGCGGACTGAACCGACGAACCAGTCTCGCTAGAACAACCAGCCCCACGCCGAAGGGAACGAGGTTGAGCACCAACAGTGTCAGGGAGCAGACGATGGCCGTGTTCGCGGAGAGCGTCCAGCCGGTGGTGCGTTCGATGCCCTCGACAATTCCGGCGGCTACGGTGGCGAGAAGCGGAGGTTTCGTCGAATAGAAGTGCTCGCCGTCGAACAGAATGTCGATGCTGTCCCACGACTTGACCTGCCGAATTTCGTCGATGTGGAAGACACGGCGATTGACGAGCGACCAGACCGTACACCACCGCGATCGATCATTCGCTGATTGCAGCGGACTAGCCGTCAGGATCAGGCACGCGTGAATCCCGATGGAGAGCGCGATGATGATCGACGTCAGACTCCGCGAGCCCGCCGCGCGTTCCTCGATTCCGACAACCGACAGTGACGCATCCCTCGTCATGCTGTTTCCTGAACCCCTGGCAACAAGTCTTTCAGATGCAGGTGATGCGGCCCCAGTTTGCCGCCGTAATTCCCGGCCGTGATCATGGTCACGCCGGGTGCCTCCGCCGCGATCCGAATGGCGATCCGCATCGCATCCGCGACCGCCTCAAACGTCAGGCCGTCGATCACCAATTCGTACATGCACTCGGTCTCGGGCGTCAAACTTGTCGCCACGCGACCTCGGAGCGTGGGACAATAGGCCTCGTTCGTGCTTGCCTTCAGCGCCTTGTAACGCGAGCCGACCTTGCTGCCGCTGCGGACGATTCCGCCCGGAAATGGCAGGATGACGTCGGGCACATGCCGCACGGCAATCACGGCCTGCTCGGCCGCTTGCAAGGCCGATGCCTGGTCGCGACCACCGATCAAAAGGTTTCCCCCCGCGACCCCCTTCGTCGTTCCGAAGCGATCCTCGCAGATAAACTCCCCGTCCATGGTCGGCACGCGCCAATAGCGGTTCCCGTCGACCAGCTTCGAGCCCTGAAAGCCGTCGCCAAAAAAGCGGACCTGACCGCCGATGGAGATCGACTTGTCCGCAGGGATCGCCGGCAAACCGTTGTAGCAAGCCGTCGTGGGACTGGTGAGCACGCACTGCCCGACGCGGCTGACGAGCGCCGACTGCAACTTCTCGCGGCTGAAACCAAATGCCAGCACGGCCACACCGGGGCGGCCGTCCGGAGTGATTTCCGGGGAAACCGTCCGTTCAACCGCGGCTTCGACGTCGCAGGCGATCACGCTGGTGGCGTTTCCCGTCATGACGATCGCCGCGGTCTGTGCCCAGCGGGGCGTTTCCGCCGTGATGATGAGTCGCGCGGCAGTCATGGGAAACGCTTCGGCGAACGTATCCTCGACCTTCACCGTTCCCAGCATGAACCAGTTTCGCGCGTTCGCATCCACAACCGAAGCCTTTCGAGTCCCCTCCGTCTCGGGTTCAGTACGTTATCGCAAGCGGACTTGCGGCGACAGCGAGTTGCCCGAAGTCCGGAGCTTCGACGGCAGACGTGCAGTGAAGCGCCTCTTCACGTACGATCCGGGTCGAATGAGCCTTCGGGGACGATTCTCGCCGAATCGCCCCCGCAACACGCGTTCCGCTTTCCGTCGAGAATTCGTCACCGTGATCCAGGACGACAGCGTGCAGTCCTCGCGAGCCCTGCGACAGCACCTGGAATCGTTGCGCGCCGCCGGCGTGACGCATCTGGTCCGCGCGACGGTCTCGATTCCCGCGACCGTCGTCACGCCCGCACGGCCGGAACCGGTCGCTGAAGTCGCGACAGAATCGCGGCCACCGCGCGGTACCCTCCTCCCAGTTGAGCCTGTCCCCATGCCACGTGTCGCCAAGCCGGCTCCGACATTGCCGGAACCTGTCCCCTTTCAGGCGCTCGATCTGCCAAAGCCTGAACGCGTTGCACAACTCCAGGTGCTGCAACAGAAAGTCGCGAAATGCGTTCGTTGCGACGAACTGGCACGCACTCGGACGCAGACGGTTTTCGGTGTCGGCAATCCCGAAGCAAAGATCCTGTTCGTGGGTGAAGCGCCAGGTGCTGACGAGGACAAACAGGGCGAACCGTTCGTCGGGCGGGCGGGGCAGTTGCTCAACGACATCATCAAGGCTTGCCACCTTCAGCGTGAAGATATTTACATTTGCAACGTCCTGCGCTGTCGCCCGCCCGGAAATCGGCTGCCGTCCCCCGAGGAAGCAGGTCACTGCCGCGAGTATCTCGACGGACAGATTGCAATCGTGAATCCCGAGTACATCGTCTGCTGGGGAAGTTGCGCGGCCCAGAATCTCCTGGGAACGACAATGCCGATCGGCAAGCTCCGTGGGCAATTCTTCCAGTACGGCCGGGCGAAGGTGCTGTGCACCTATCATCCCTCGTACCTCCTCCGAAACCCTGCCGCCAAGAAGGACGTCTGGAGCGACATGAAATTTCTGTTTCAGGACCAGGGGATCAAGCTCTAGGAACTGTGATCACCGGCCCGAAATCAGCTCGCTCAGAAGGAGTGATTCGAGCGCCGGGTCGCGTCCTTTTGGAATCCAGCCGGACGGGGACGCCTGCCCGACGACAGTCGTCAGGTTGCGCTGGAGGGGCGAATTGTCCAGGAAAGTTGCGCTGCCGGCCGAATTCGCGGCCTGCTGCACGTCTTCCAGTTCTTTGAAGACCTCGACCGAGACAAAGTAGCCTCCGTCCGCCGGGGTGATGCCAATGTAGGCCTTGCGGCGGATCGATTGCAGCGTGCTTTCCATTCGGTTTTCCCAGCCAACCGAATCGTGATGCCACGGCTCAAGTACGCCCGCCCCGGTTTTGTAGGCGGTCTCGATGCGTCCATCGAGCCGGTTTTCCTGGGCGATTTCGAAGTAGTTGGCGTGCAGCACATCCACCGCCCGTTCCCAGACGGCGTCGGGGTTATTCGCGCGCACGAAGACCGGGTTGGCGGCCGTCGCCGCCGTTCGCGGCGCAGTCGCGCACCCAAGCCCATTAAGAATAAGGAGCCCGACGGCAAGCACGACGGGACGGCCATCCATGGCAATCTTTCAGAAACTCTTGCCAATCCTGCACTTCAGACGCCTATAGCAGACGTCCAGCGATTGCGGCAAGAGCAATCCGTCTTCGATGCTAGCCGATGAATTCCAGGTCGACCCGATGGGGAATGATCTTCGCTTCGTAGGCCCGGTCGAGTAGCGTGCGGACCGCCTTGCGGCCGCGTTCGCCGAAATCGATCGTCCAGTCGTTGACGTACATCCCCACGAACTTGTCGGCCTGACCCTGATCGAGGTCGCGGCCGTATTGCAGAGCGTGCGCGAGGGCTTCGGCCCGGTGTTCAAGGCCGTACTCGATGCTTTGCTTCAGGAGAGCCGTCACTTCGGTCATCGCTGGCTGACCCAGGTCGCGGCGAATGGCGTTGCCGCCCAGCGGCAATGGCAGTCCGGTCTCCTTGAGCCACCATTTCCCGAGGTCAACAACCAGGTGCAGGCCGTCCTGCTGGTAGGTGAGCTGGCCTTCGTGAATGATCAGTCCCGCATCGACTTCCTTCTCGCGAACGGCCCGCAGGATGTCATCGAATGCGTAAAGAATGGGTGTAAAGTTCTGGCCGATGGCGAGTTGGAGGGCGAGGTACGCAGTCGTGAGCTTGCCCGGAATGGCGATTCGCTTGCCTGCGAGGTCGCCCATTCCCATCGGTTCGCGGGTGACAACCATGGGCCCGTAATCGTCGCCCATGCTGCAGCCGCAGGCGCACAGGGCGTACTTGTCGGTCATGTACGCGAAACCATGCAGACTGACGGCGGTCAATTCCAGTTCGCCGCGCAGAGCCCGTTCGTTGAGAGTCTGGATGTCCTGGAGTTCATGCGTGAAGCAATACTTGCCAGTCGGAATCTTGTCGTTCGCAAGGGCATGGAACATGAACGCGTCGTCCGGATCCGGGCTGTGACCGACACGAATCAAAATCTGTTCAGACGCTGTCGCCGTGCTCATGAGAAACCCAACCTTCGCGAATTACTCGACCTCGGGACCGAGAACATGAACGCAGGTTCATATTCAGACGGTCTCGGACACCTTTTTGACGCTGGCGGGATGATAGCCACCCCGAACCGATCGGCCAACTCGGCAGCCCGATCTCATCGCAGCCGCTGAAACCTGGCTTGGAATTCATTCCCGCTGATGGAACCGCAGCATTCGGTCTGGTACAACGCCGTTTCTGAAGAAAAACCGACCGCCGGAGCGAATCCCACGGCCGCTTTGCTTTTGTCAAACGTGTGTTCCAACGAAGAAAAAAGGGCGAACTGATGAGCGTCGCGATTGCGGCCGTCCATGCTCGGGAAATTCTTGACAGCCGGGGAAATCCCACCGTCGAAGTCGATCTGGTCCTGGAAGATGGCACGACGGGACGCGCAGCCGTCCCCAGCGGCGCCAGCACCGGGGCTCACGAAGCCTGCGAACTGCGCGACACCGATGACAAGAAGCGTTTTCTCGGCAAAGGTGTTCGCAAGGCTGTCGAGAATGTAAACGAGCACATCGCCGACGCCATCATCGACATGGATGTCACCGATCAGGGTCTGATTGACCGGACTATGATCGAACTGGACGGCACGCCGAACAAGTCGCGGCTTGGTGCCAACGCCATTCTGGCCTGCTCGCTGGCGGCCTCTCATGCGGCGGCGAAACTCGCCCTGCTGCCCCTATTCCGTTACTTGGGCGGCGTGGGTGCCCGCACCCTGCCCGTCCCGCTGATGAACATCATCAACGGCGGCGCGCACGCCAACAACGGCCTCGACATGCAGGAATTCATGATCGTGCCGTCGGGCTTCTCGTCGTTCCGCGACGGACTCCGCGCCGGGGTGGAAGTGTTCCACAACCTGAAGAAGGTGCTCGCCGATAAGGGCATGAGCACCGCGGTCGGCGACGAAGGGGGCTTCGCGCCTGACCTGCCGACGAACGAATCGGCCCTCGAAGTCATCATGACGGCGATCGAGAAGGCCGGCTACAAGGCGGGAGAGCAGATCCGCATCGCTCTCGACTGTGCCGCCACCGAGTACTTTGACGCCAAGACGGGTCTCTATGACCTGGATGGCAAGAAGGTCGACAGCGACGGCGTTGTCGAAGTTCTGGCTCAATGGTGCAAGAAGTACCCGATCTGCTCGATTGAAGACGGTTGCTCGGAAGACGACTGGGGAACCTGGAAGAAGCTGACCGACGCCATCGGCGACACCTGTCAGCTCGTCGGGGACGACCTCTTCGTGACCAACTCGAAGCGGTTGGCTGAAGGCATCGAAAAGGGTGTTGGAAACAGCATCCTCGTCAAAGTGAACCAGATCGGCTCACTCACCGAAACGATCGAAGCCGTCCAGCTCGCCTACCGCAACGGCTACACGGCCATCATGAGCCACCGCAGCGGCGAAACGGAAGACACGACGATCGCCGACCTGGCGGTTGCCCTGAACACCGGGCAGATCAAGACCGGCTCGGCCAGCCGAACCGACCGCATCTGCAAGTACAATCAGCTCCTGCGAATCGAGGAAATCCTCGGTTCCGACGCCCGCTACGGCGGCACCCTGCGGAAATAATCCGCTGGATGCTGACGCGATAAAGATCACGCCCTTCGCCGGCTGTTTTGGGCAGCTTGCGAAGGGCGTCGGCTTTTCGCAGCCGCTGCAACCCGCGGAATCACCATTCCTATGGAGCAGCCCCGCGAATTCTGCCGATCTGCCGAATAAGGCGACTCCGTGGACGTCGTCGTGCACTGTTCTCGCTGATTTTTCGTGAGATGTTTCGCAGGGAGACGCGCTTTGTCGGCTTTTCGGCAGACCGTCGAACCGTCGCGTCGCTGGTTCCCGCTTCCGGGGTGGCGACCACGGCAGCCGTCCGTCGAGCAGCCTTGTCCCAATCCCCATTCAAATTCGGAAGCGGTCGCCGATTCAAATCAACCGTCCCTGGCCGTCTCCCTGGCATTCTGGATCACGTTGACAGTCGCCTTCGGTATGTTCGCCGTTGCGGCGCTGGCCAGTCGGCTGACCGAAATGGGAGAGCTGCGGAATCGGGCAGATGGGCTGCGCGAGGAAATGCGGCTCCTTGACGAGCGCTGTGTGAAGCTGGCCCAGATTCGGGATGCGCTGCGCGACGACCCGGAGTTCGCCGCTCGCTGGGCTCGGGCTGATTTTGCCACTGGCCGGTCCCGCGACGAAACCGTGCTAGTCGATGCCGCAGTGACAATCGCCGACCTGTTAAGGCCTCCCGTCACACAGAGGGCGCAGCATCATCGCCCGTGGTGGCTGCTGGTCGTCTCGTCGATCGAGTCGGCTCGAAGTCTGAACCGCGGTCTTTTTGTGGCCGGCCTCGTCCTGACGATCGTGGCGTTTACGTTCCTGCAGGATTCGGCTTCGCTGCAGTTACGGTGGGGGATCGAGCAATGCCGCCAAGTCCGACGGGCGGTCCTCAATCGCTACACGATCGCTCCGGCAAAGAAGTCTGACATCACGTGACGGAGTTCGCGATCCGGCAATTTGGTGACCCCAAACGAAAACGGGCGGCCGTTTGACGGGCCGCCCGGGGAAATCGTCGGATTGAGTCGCGTAACGCGATTACGCTTCGAAGAATTCGGCCGCGTCGCGATAGAAGTCGTCGTCGACGACCTTGGATTTACCGACCGCATCAGCGAGGGCGACGTCCACGATGGAGGTGCCCTGCAAGGCGACCATGCGCCCGAACTTGCCTTGCAGGACAAGGCGGCCAGCGTTGATGCCGAGACGCGTCCCCAGAATACGATCGAACGCGGTGGGCGATCCGCCGCGCTGGATATGTCCCAGCACGACGCAACGTGTCTCGACGCCAAGCTTCTTTTCGATGATTTCGGCAACGAGATTTCCGACTCCGCCAAGTGAAACGTGGCCGAAGTCGTCGACCTTCGCGTTCTGCGTCACGTACCCTTCGTCCGGCGTGACCTTGGCCCCTTCGCTGACGACCACGATGCCGTACTTCTTGCCAGCGGCGCGACGGTCGGCGAGAACCTTGCACATCTTTTCGACGTCGGCCGGGTACTCCGGCAGCAGAATGTAGTCGGCACCGGCAGCCATGCCAGCTTCGAGGGCGATCCAGCCCGCGTGGCGGCCCATTGTCTCGACGACTGCGATCCGGCGATGCGACTCGACGGTCGTGCGGAGGCGTTCGATAGCATCCAGGCAGATGTTGATGGCCGTATCGAACCCAAATGTCACGTCGGTGCAGCTCAGATCGTTGTCGATCGTTTTGGGGCAACCGACCGTGTTCAGCTTGTAGTCGGCGTAGAGCTTGCTGGCGACACCCAGCGTGTCGTCGCCGCCGATCGCAACCAACGCATTGAGGCCGAGCCGTTCATAGGTCTTGAGCAGTTCCTGAACGTCTTCCGGGCGCTTGTAGGGGTTGGTTCGAGACGATCCGAGAATCGTCCCTCCCTTGCCGAGGATTTCGTCCGTATTTTCGATGGTCAGGGGTGTCGTCAGGCCCTTGATGGCTCCGCGCCAGCCTTCGAGGAGGCCGACGACCTCGCCACCCGCGTTCTGGATCGATCGGACGACGCCGCGGATCACGGGATTCAAACCGGGGCAATCGCCGCCCCCCGTCAGGATGCCAACCTTCATGAGATTTACCTGTTCAACAAGTGCTGTTCGACGAACGTGGTGTCCATGCGACCGTCCACGAAGGCCGAATTATTGACGATTCGCTTCAGCAAAGGAATCGAGGTCTTCACGCCTTCCAGAACGAACTCGTCGAGACAGCGCCGCAGACAGGCAATAGCCTCCTCGCGAGTCGGTTTGTGGACGATGAGCTTGCCGATCATCGAATCGTAATAGGGGGGAATCATGTAGCCTTCGTGGACGTGAGAGTCGAATCGCACGCCGTTTCCGCCGGGAATTCGCAGCTTCGTAATGCGGCCCGGACAGCCACGGAAGTCGTTATCCGGGTCTTCCGCGTTGATGCGCACTTCGATCGCGGCGCCGTTGCAGGGAATATTCCGCTGCTTCCAGGGGAGCGGCTCTCCGGAAGCGACGCGAATCTGCTGCTGAATCAGGTCGGTGCCGGTCACCATTTCGGTCACCGGGTGCTCGACCTGAATTCGGGCATTGACCTCGATGAAGTAGAACTGGTTGTTCTTGTCGACGATGAACTCCACCGTCCCGGCGTTGTGGTAGTTCGCCGTCTTCACCAGACGGACGGCCGACTTGCAGATGTCTTCGCGGACGGACAGCGGCAGATTCGGGGCGGGCGACTCCTCGATCAGCTTCTGGTGTCGCCGCTGAGTCGAGCAGTCCCGTTCCCAGAGGTGAACCACTTCACCATGCATGTCGGCGATGATCTGCACTTCGACGTGGCGAGGATTTTCGATGTATTTTTCGATGTAAACGCCGGGATTGCCAAACGCCTTGTCAGCTTCGATGGCGGCCTGCTTGAAGCCGGTCTTGAGGGAAATGTCGTTGCGGGCAACACGCATCCCCTTGCCGCCACCGCCGGCCGTCGCCTTGATGAGGACCGGATAGCCGATCTCATTGGCGATTCGCAGGGCATGTTCTTCGCTGGCGACAAGCCCGTCGCTGCCGGGGACCGTGCTGACCTTCGCCTCGCGAGCGATTTCCTTCGCGGTCACCTTGTCGCCGAGTTTTGACATGGCCTCAACCGACGGGCCGATAAACTCGATGTTGCAACTGCGGCAGACTTCAGCGAAGTGCTCGTTCTCGGCGAGGAAGCCGTAGCCGGGGTGAATCGCCTGAACGTTGCCGATTTCGGCAGCGGCGATGATGTTCTTGATGAGCAGATAGCTGTTGGCGGCCTGGGCCGGGCCAATGCAATAGGCTTCGTTTGCCAGCTTCAAATAGTCCGCGCCGCGGTCCGCCTCGCTGCAGACCCCGACGGTCTCAATTCCCAGCTCGCGGCAGGCCCGGAAAATCCGCAGCGCGATCTCGCCGCGATTGGCCACCAGAATGCGTTGAAACATAAGATCCGAACTCTTGAGGTTCTCGTTCTTTGCCTTGGATCGTCCGCCGGTCGATCAACCGGGATACCGACGTTGCCCCGGAGCCAGCCCGCGGCGCCTCCTCCGTCAGCAGCGGCCCCACGGGAGCATGCAAGCATCCCTACCCGATCGCGGCCCATTGACCGACATGGCAAGCAGTTTGCCGGCCGTCTCAACACCGCGAAAACCCGTTGATGTTCAGGAGATCGTCCAGACGGCCGCCCGCGGGGTTTTCCTGCCCGATGGGCTCGCCCGACAGAAATCCTGAAGGCACCTCTACGGAGAGACGCGGAACAAAGGCTGGCCGAATTCGACCGGATCTCCGTTCTTGACCAGCACCGCGCTGATCGTCCCATCGACTTCCGCTTCAATCTGGTTGAAGACCTTCATTGCCTCGATCAGGCAGACGACCGTCTTCTTGTTCACTTTGGTGCCGACCTGCACGAACGACGGATCGTCCGGGGTGGGAGCGGCATAGAACGTCCCCACGGTCGGGCTTTTGATGACCAGTCCGCCCGCATCTTCGTTCGCTGGCACGGACGGTGCCGATGGAGCGGCCGGAGCCGTGGCCGCAGGGGCCAGCGGCGCGGCGGCAGGCATCGGTGCCGCGACCATGGGGGCCGCATAGACCGGCTGCGTGCCGCGTCGCAGCCGCCACTGCGTCTCGCCGTTGCGCAGTTGCACATCGGTGAGATCGTGCTTTTCCATCAACTCGAAAAGCTGCTGGAGCTTCGCGAGATCGAACGATTCACCCGCCGGAACACCCTCACCCATGCCATCACCCGTCTGGTTTTCGGCACTCACCTGGCCGCTGGAGACCCGTTTGGTTTTCTTTTGCATCTCGCCTCGACTGGCTCCCGGAGCCAGATCCTTCACGCAATGAGTTCAAAATCGGTGGATGATCTTTGCTTCGATATCCAGCCGTGATTCAATTTTCCCGACGATTCACGAGCCGTGGCCAACCCCAGTCAGCGATGTCGTTCGAAAGGTCGCCGCCCACCTGCGACACAGATGACGCGAAATTGTCGACTCATTCAACCCTACGACAGTGGAATTGAACATTGCCAAGTTCCAGCCATCCTTAAATTCGTTTCGATTCTGATCGCGATGAAGGGAGTTGTCGCCCTCAAGTCCCACGATTGTTCCCCGGCAGGGCCTTCACTGGCCGTCTCTGTCGAAAATGCCGAGGAAACGTGCTACCCGGCGCAATCGGGGCTGAGAATCCAATTGGCGGATTGACGAGCGTCCGACAGTCCTCCCAAACTAACGAATAATGTCACAAATCAAGCCCCAATCAGAAGTTTGGTTCGGGATGGTAGTCATGGCGCGCGGGCGACGTCAAGTCTCCCTACTGGACCTCCCAAGCCCAGCCAACTTGCATCGGGCTCACTTGGAAGATCATTTAACCCATTCGCCCGACCTGCCGGGCAGCTTGCAGGCGCTGAATGAAGTAAGTTAAGTCACAGGCACGACGCCCCAATGTGGGATTGTTAACCGGTTCATGAGCCGGAAAATTGCGTAAGTTCTTGAAGTGTCAAGGAATTCGACTCCGTGAAGACATCCGCCCCCCCCGCCGCCGGCCAAGGTCGCTGGTCCGCTTCCGACGTGGCCTGGTTGAATGATCCGGAATCATCCCGGCGACTCCTGGGCGAACTGGCGGCTCCGCTTGTTGTCGTTCAAAGCAAAGGGAAGACGGGCCTGGGAATCGGCGGACATCCCGATGAATCGGGGCTTGCCATCTCTGGCTGGGTTCCTGCGTGTACCCCCGGCCAACTGGGCGACCGTCACTTCCGCGACATTCATGGACTTCGGTACGCCTATGTTTCCGGCGGGATGGCGACGGGGATTGCTTCGGTCGAAATCGTCGTCGAAATGTCGAAGGCGGGGATGTTGGGGATCTTCGGCGCGGCTGGCGTACCGCTTCCCCGCGTCGAACAGGCCATTGATGCCATCCAGCGGCAACTGGGTGATCGGCCCTACGGATTCAATTACATTCACAGCCCCGCGGAGCCGGGGCGCGAGCGGGCCGTGACCGATCTGTACCTTGCTCGCGGCATTCACCTGGCGGAAGCCTCGGCGTTTCTCGACCTGACCTATGAAATCGTCCGGTATCGCACGGCTGGAATTCACCGCGCCGCCGATGGCAGCGTGGTCACGCCGAACCGCGTGATGGCGAAGGTGTCGCGCGTCGAAGTCGCGGAGAAGTTCTTCGCACCGCCGCCCGAACGCTTCGTCAGCCAGCTGGTTGCTGAAGGGGATTTGACTCCGGAACAGGCCAAGCTCACCGAGCTGATTCCCATGGCCGAAGACGTCACCGTTGAGGCCGACTCGGGCGGTCATACCGACAATCGACCGCTGGTCACGTTGCTGCCGACCATGCTCAGCCTGCGCGACCGCATTCAGGCCAAATACCAGTTTGCACGGGCGCCACGCGTTGGGGCCGCGGGCGGGGTGGCGACCCCCATGGGTGTGCTGGGGGCGTTCTCGCTGGGGGCTGCCTATGTGATGACCGGTTCAATCCAGCAGGCTTGCGTCGAATCGGGAACCAGCCCCGTGGTTCGGCAGATGCTCGCGGAAGCGGGACAGGCTGACTGCATCATGTGTCCTGCCGCCGACATGTTTGAAATGGGCGTGAAGGTGCAGGTGCTTAAGCGAGGCACGATGTTCGCGATGCGGGCCAGCAAACTCTACGAGTTGTACCGCACGTGCGAATCGATCGAAGCGATTCCGGAAAAGGAACGAGTTTCTCTCGAAAAGACTGTCTTCCAGCGGTCGCTCGATGATGTTTGGGCGCAGACGGTCTCGTTTTTCCAGGAGCGCGATCCCAAGCAGCTTGAAAAGGCCAACCGCGACCCGAAGCACCGCATGGCGTTGGTTTTCCGCTGGTATCTCGGCCAGGCGTCTCGTTGGGCCACTTCGGGTGATCCGGCGCGACGGCTGGACTACCAGATCTGGTGCGGTCCAGCGATGGGGGCCTTCAACGAGTGGACCAAGGGAACCTTCCTGGAAAAGGCCGAAGAACGGAAGGTTGCCGTCGTCGCCCGTAACCTGATGTATGGTGCGGCATACGGTCGACGGTACCAGATGCTGTCGCTGCTTGCCGATGACCTGCCGACAACGCTGGGAACGACCAGTCCTTTGACCGACGCTCAACTGGCCCCCCACTTCGCTTGATCGGAAGGCAGTCGAAAAAACGTCCGTCGACGGCTACTCTGTCGGGCAACCCGCTATCCGGATTGCCGCTGACCGAGGAGCCGTCACGATGACATCGCATTGCCGCTGGGGGATTCTGGGAACCGCCAACATCGCCCGCAAAAACTGGCGGGCTATGCGAGTCGCCGGAAATTCGCGAATTACCGCGGTCGCCAGCCGATCGACGGAACGGGCCGAGGAATTCATTCGGTCGTGTAGTCAGTCCGATCCCGTTCCCGGCGGGGTCGCCGCAGTGGGCTCGTACGAAGAGCTGATTTCGCATCCCGACGTCGACGCGATTTACATTCCGCTTCCCACGGGCCTGCGAAAGCCGTGGGTGATCCGGGCGGCGGAAGCGGGCAAGCATGTGCTTGTCGAGAAGCCGGTCGGCGTGACTGCCGATGACGTTCGCGAGATGCTCGCCGCCTGCAAGCGGTCGAACGTGCAGTTCATGGACGGCGTGATGTTCATGCACAGCCGCCGGCTCGACGCGTTGCGGCAAACGTTGTGCGAGCCGGAGACAATTGGCCAGCTGCGTCGCATCACGTCGCAATTCAGTTTCCAGGCGCCGGAAGAGTTCCTGAAAGGGAACATCCGCATGCACGGCGAACTCGAGCCCTACGGCTGCCTGGGAGATCTTGGCTGGTACAACGTGCGGCTGACGCTGTGGGTGATGAACTATGAAATGCCGGTCTCGGTCCGCGGCACGCTGATCGATGCCGCCGGCTCTCCCGACAGTCCGTCGACCGTTCCAATGGAGTTCTCAGCCGAATTGCAGTTCAAGAATGGCGTCTCGGCCGGTTTCTACTGCTCGTTCCAAACCGAAATTCAACAGTGGGCTCATTTGAGCGGGACGGCCGGATCGCTGCTGGTGAGCGACTTCGTGCTGCCATTCTATGGGGCTCGCGTGGGCTACAGGGTGAGCCAGCCGCGGTCGGTGCAAACCGGGTGCGATTTCGACATGGTCGACCGTTCGACCTCCGTCGAACTGGATGAGTATTCCAACGGACGTTCGGACTCGCAGGAAGTCCAGATGATTCGCACTTTTTCGCAGCTCGTGCTGGACGGCCGGATCGATCCCAGTTGGGGGGAGATCGCCCTCAAGACGCAACAGGTTTTGGATGCGTGTCTTGCGTCGGCACGAAACGGTGGTGCGCTCATTCCACTCAGAGATTGATCTGTAGGGACTTCCAAAGCATGTAATTGGGACGGCAAGATTTCCCGCGAAAGCAGGTAGATCCACGAGCGCACTTATGTCCAATTGGTCATAAAATCTGACAAGATGATCTCTTTTTAATCATCTTTTTACACTGCCCACGGGTTCTTTGTTGAGTCCCGCAGTGTTCAGGTCGAATTCCTGTACTGATGCTACTAACTCCCGGAAACACATCCACTTTCCCGGGGCACGCTTGCAGGAATATCGCCGGTGCTCGACGATCTTCTGAAACGTTGCCGACGTGCGTCCTTTGGCGCTCTGCTGCTCATCGGCATACTTGCCGTGATGGGGATGGGACGTCTCCATGACCTGACGGAAGAGGCCGGGCGCAACGCAATCGCGATTGATTTCGTCTTGCGTGAGGTCGGTGACCACGCGAGGCATGGTCACCGACTGCTACATTCTCAGTCGTGCTCGGAAAGCGGGCCACCAGGAGCGATCGACCGAGATTCGGAAATCTCTGGAGGGACGTTTCCAAGGTCGTCTCAAGCCACAACTCCTCAACACTCTGGACGAGGCTGGCGATACCGCATCTTTGATCGGGAATACGATCGAATCGTGTGATTCGGCCCGATCCCGCCTCGCCACGGCAATTCGCAACCTGGCCGAGCTTCCCAGTCAGGCAGCTCACACGGCGACCGAGCGCAGAGCCACTCAAAATGTTGAGTCGGCCGCCAATCGTCACATCGCCACATTGCGGAAACTCTCGGACATCCTCGCGGATCGCTCGGCAGTCATTCGACGGGAAGCGGGAATCATCCATTCGCTTTTAGTGGGGTTTATTGTCGCGGTCCTTGTCTTGGCGGCTGTTGTTCTCGTCGAGCCCCCCTTGCGTCAAATCCAGCGAGCCTGTGAGTTGATCCAAAGCCGGAATCGAGAACTCGAAGCAGCACGAGAATCAGCCGAGACAGCGCTCGCGCGGGCTCAATCGTTGCGGCTGGCAGTCCGGCAGAACGCACTGATCCTGCTGGCCAACGCAGTGGGACATATCCAGGCAGTCGAAACATCGTGGGCCGATCTCCTGGAAGTCAACGTCGCCAATCTGATCGGAAAATCGATCATGGCGGTCTGTTTCCCGACACTTCCTCCCGAAGAGCGGCGTCTACTGCTGGAGGCCGTTCAGCGCGGGGATCCCCTGCGGCGCGATACCCCCATTCAATCGCCCCGCGGGGATACTCGCTGGTTCGAAATCACCATCGTCGCCGTCACACCCTCGTCGAGCGAGGCCCGCCAGCTTGTTGCGTTAGGGTTCGATGTCACCAGTCGCATCGAGTTGACCGAGCAACTCCTGGAGCAGGCCGATCTGCTGGAAGAACAGCACGCGGAACTCGCGAGTCGTGCCGGACAGTTGGAACGGTCGCGCACGGACGCGGAACAGGCCTCGCGGCTCAAGAGCGAATTCCTGGCCAGGACCAGCCACGAGATTCGTACGCCGATGGCCGCGATTCTCGGTTATGCCGACCTGCTGCGCGATGAATTATCGGATGCCAAGGCCGCCCCCCCGACGATTCGGCATGTCGAGACGATCCGACAGAATGGGCAGTATCTGCTGAACCTGGTGAACGACCTCCTTGATCTGTCCAAGATCGAAGCGGGCCGGCTGAACCTGGAAATCCTGTCTTGCCGACCCCGAAAAATTCTCGACGAGGTCCAGGCGCTCCTGGCGGTACGTGCCTCGGAGAAGGGGCTGCGTCTGGAACTGAAAGTCGGTTCGGATCTCTCGTCCCGCGTGTTGACCGATCCTCTCCGATTCAAGCAGATCCTGCTGAATCTCGTGGGGAATGCGATCAAGTTCACCGATACGGGGGGCGTTCTGGTCATGGCCGAGGAACATGTCCTCGACGACTTGAATTCCAACCTGGAAATTCGTGTGTGCGACACCGGCATTGGCATGACGGACGAGGTTCGACAGTCGCTCTTCCGGCCGTACGTTCAACAAGATGGAAATGCCTCGCGGCGACTCGCGGGGACCGGCCTCGGCTTGTGGATCTCCAAGTGGTTGGCCGAAAAGCTGGGCGGCGATATTGTCGTCGAAAGCCAACCGGGACGCGGCTCGACTTTCACGCTCACCATAGCCGTCGAGCGATGTCCCGAACCGGTCGAGGGTTTTCCCGGGCCAGCCATTGACGACGACGGCGCCCCGCCAGCAAAGGCGTTTTGCCATGTGGAGGCGGAGCAACTGCTTCGCGGCACGAGAATCCTGCTGGTCGAGGACAGTCCCTCGCTCCAGCGCCTGGTGGCGCTGATGCTGCGGCGACTCGGGGTGGACGTTAAGACGGCTTCCAACGGGCGGGAGGCGCTGCGTTGTCTGTGCGACGACGGGCGAATCGATGCCCGTCTGCTCACGGACATTCCGTTCGACCTGATGCTGACCGACATGGAGATGCCGGACCTGGACGGCTTCGACTTGTGCCGAATCCTGCGGGCACGCGGCTTCGACAAACCGATCATCGCCTTGACCGCGCACGCCATGGAAGGGGATGCGGCCGCGTGTCTTGAAGCGGGATGCGACGTCTATCTCAGCAAGCCGGTCAACCGCGAGCGACTGGTGACTGCCTGCATGCGTGCCTTGACGAGTTCGCGACACCCCGCACCGCCGGTCCTATAGTTGGTCGATGGTTGAGGGTTTATGGGTGATGGTTTAGAAACGCTTCCCGTTGGGTCGCGGCCAGTATCCATGATTTCGACGAACGGGCTATGATCTGTTCTCCCGCCGGATCCCCCGCGCGGTGAGTGGCTCGGGGCGATCTGCCTGGCGCCAGGAACTGACCGAGCCCTGGGCCCGAGGCCGCCACATTGTTCCCCCCTCCCCCAACTCTCGCGGACTGGCTGTTTCGGTCGGGACGTCGGACGACCAAACTGCTGGGGGTTGGGGCGAGTCCCTTCCTGGCGATCCTGGCGATCTCGGCCGCTTATGAGCAGGCGTGGCTGACATGCGGGTTCGCCTCGCTGCTGACGCTGGCATTCCTGGCAAATCTCCTGCTCGCGGATTGGGAATGTGCTCCTGTTCCGCCCTTCGTCACCGGATTCCTGATGCTGGGGACGGCTGCAGGCGCCACGGCCGTCTGGGGGCTCGACGGAGCGGTCTGGTTGTTTCCGGCGACCCTCGGGCTGGCTCTCACGGTCCCCGCCGCGTCGCGATGGATCTGGCTGCTGTCAGCGATTCTGATGACGACGCTCATCGTCGGGATGCAATCGTCTCTTGCGAACGGTTCGCAGCTTCTCCTCGCGCTGGTCGTTTTTGCCTTGATCCTCGAAGTGATTCTGCGCGAGAACGCGATCACTCGCTCCAAAGTCCTTGGACTGGTCGTTCGTGATCCCCTCACCGGAGTCTTTAACAAGCGGCAACTCGACCTCGATCTGGAATTGGCCATCGAGCGAGTGCGGCGCAATCGCCAGCCCTGCACGTTGATTGCCATCGATCTCGATCACTTCAAGCCAATCAACGATCGACACGGGCATGCCCACGGCGATCAGATGCTCCTGGATGTCGCCACGGCAATTCAGCGTCGGCTTCGGCGGATTGACCGGACCTACCGTCGCGGCGGCGACGAGTTTGTCGTTCTGCTGGAAAACACGCCGCTCGCGGGTGGAAGCCTGGTCGCCGAGTCGCTGCGGACAATCATCAACCTGCTAGAAGGAT
Organism: Planctomycetaceae bacterium; assembly: GCA_019636285.1. Classification (GTDB taxonomy): domain Bacteria; phylum Planctomycetota; class Planctomycetia; order Planctomycetales; family Planctomycetaceae; genus JAHBXV01. The sequence continues at coordinate 147,214 of JAHBXV010000003.1, read as the reverse complement.
CGAATGGCGGACGGATGACGGCGAGCCTGGGGGTCGCCGAGTTTCGCGAGGGGCAAACCGCCGCCGAGTGGTTGCACGATGCCGACTCGCGGATGTACCGTGCCAAAGTCGCGGGTCGCAATCGCGTGATCGCCGACGGGGCGACGTGATGAAAGATCTTTCGCGGATCGCTCTTTGGCCCGGCCAACGGCAGGAAATCGCATGTTCACGGGTCTCGTCGAGGCTATGGGAAACGTTCGAAGCATTGAGCCCGAGGTCGTCGGCGTTCGTCTGGAAATCACCGTTCCGGAAGGCTGGGGTGCCACGTCGTCGCCCGAAAGGCTGCAATTGGGCGACAGTGTCGCGATCAATGGCTGCTGTCTGACCGTCGTGGCGCTGTCAGATTCTTCGGCCGAATTTCAGGCGGGAACTGAAACGCTCTCGAAGACGACGCTGGGGCTCCTTCAACCGGGTGACCGCGTGAACCTGGAACGATCGCTGCCCGCCAACGGTCGGTTTGGGGGGCATATCGTCCAAGGCCATGTCGATGGGACGGCGGTCGTGGATTCGGTCACGACGGAGGGTGACTGGACCCGGATCGCCTTTTCCCTGCCGGCGGAACTGGCCCGGTTCCTGGTGCCGAAAGGGTCTGTCGCGGTAGCGGGGGTCAGTCTGACAGTCGTGAGCGCGGCTGACACCATGTTCGACGTGGCACTGATTCCCCATACCTTGCGCGAAACGATCCTCGGGGGGCTGAAGCCAGGAGATCGGGTCAATGTCGAGACGGATATCCTCGGGAAATATGTCGCCCGCCTGCTCGGCGACCGTGGCGGATACTGACAACCGGGATTCAATCCTTTTCGCTCGCCCGTTTCCGTGGTACAGTGACTCCTTCAACGGATCTAAGAGGGGATCGCGGCCCCTCCCGAAATGGATCAATGCCGTCTGATGGAAACAGGCTGGCGACCGCGGAACCCCATCGGTTCCGTCTCCCCGCGGTTCCCGGACGGGAGTGGCTGACAACGCGGCATGAAACAGGTTCTCCGGCAGACGCGGTCGCATCTGATGGGGCTGTTCCGACAGCACGGCTTGTTCCCGCGCGGTGACTTGGGCCAGAACTTTCTGATCGACCTCAACATTCTGGAGTCGATCGTTAATGCGGCGGACTTGGTTCCGTCCGACGTCGTCCTGGAAGTGGGAACCGGAACTGGCGGTTTGACGCTGTTCCTGGCCGCCCGGGCCGGTCGCGTCGTCTCTGTCGAATACGACCAGAACATGTACGCGTTTGCCCGCGAACAGATCGCGGCGTGGAACAATGTTCGCCTGCTGAACCAGGATGCCCTGAAGAACAAGAATCAACTGGCTCCAGAGGTTCTTGAGGCCGTCGACATGGCCCTGCGAGAACAGACCGCGGAGAACCTGTCGACGAACATCGAGCCGACAATCCCGGCGTTCAAACTGGTCGCCAATCTTCCCTACAAGGTGGGGACGAACGTCATCTCGAATCTGGTGGCCACGGAATTGCCATGGGCCCGGATGGTGGTCACGTTGCAGTGGGAACTGGGTGAACGGCTGATGGCGAAGCCGGGCACTTCGGAATACTCGGCACTCACCGTCTGGCTGCAATCTCAGTGCAACATTCAGGTTTTGAAAAAACTTCCGCCCAGTGTGTTCTGGCCGCCGCCGACGGTCGATTCGGTCGTGCTGCGAATCGATCCGGCCCCTGAGCGCCGGGCACTCATCAAGGACCGTACCTTCTTCCACCACATGGTGCGCGACCTGTTCAGCCATCGCCGGAAGCTGCTGCGTGGCACATTAAAGAACATGTATGGACGACAACTAGGTGGAGAGTGGTTGACAACGCTCTATCGCGACCTGGGCTTTGGCGAGAACACACGGGCCGAAGAGCTCTCGCCCGTACAATTAGTCGCCCTGGCGAATCGAATTCACGACGATCTTGCTCAAGTCGGATCGCACGAGCCGGCCGGAACTGACGGACAGGAGAACGAATAATGCAACATCGCATTGCCTACAAAGGAGTTACTTTCGACGACGTCCTGCTGGAACCGGGTTACAGCGAGTTGATGCCGTCGGAATGCGATGTGTCGACGCGGTTAACGCAGACCATTCGCCTCAACCTTCCTATTCTCTCCAGCCCGATGGATACAGTCACCGAGAGTGACATGGCCATTGCCATGGCGCAGGAGGGTGGCATTGGCATCATTCACAAGAACATGCCGATCGAAGTCCAGTCCCTGCACGTGGAACGGGTGAAACGGAGCGAGCATGGCGTGATCGTTGATCCGGTCACGCTGCCTCCAGACGCGACCGCGGCCCAAGCCTGGGAGATCATGGAGCAGCGCAATATTGGCGGTGTTCCGGTGACGCGCGGCGGCCGACTGATGGGGATTCTGACCCGTCGCGACCTGCGATTCCTGGCGTCGAAAGACACGCCGATTTCGGAAGTCATGACCAAGGAGAATCTGGTCACCGCTCCTGAAGATACGACTTTAGAGAAAGCTCAACGAATCCTCCTGGAAAATAAGGTCGAGAAGCTTCTCCTGGTTGACGAACAATATCAACTGAAGGGGTTGATCACGATCAAGGACATCGACAAGAACCTGCGGTTTCCGCGGGCGTCGAAAGATTCCCGGGGGAGGTTGCGAGTTGGCGCGGCGGTTGGCGTGAAGGACTTCGAGCGAGCGGAAGCCCTGATTGCCAACGGAGTTGACGTCTTGTGCGTCGACAGCGCGCACGGCCACTCGCTGAACGTTGTCGAGACTGTCCGGACCATCAAACAGCGATGGTCGATCGACGTGATTGCTGGAAACGTGGCCACGGAAGAGGGGGCACGGGCACTTGCCGAGGCCGGCGCGGACGCCGTCAAGGTCGGAATTGGCCCGGGATCGATCTGCACGACACGCATTGTGGCCGGCGTGGGGGTTCCCCAACTGACGGCCATCTCAAATGCCGTGAAGGGGACTGCGGGGACATCGGCGACGATTATCGCTGACGGGGGAATTCGATACAGCGGCGACATCACCAAAGCACTCGCGGCCGGTGCTCATGTCGTGATGCTGGGGGGGCTACTGGCGGGCCTGGCGGAAAGCCCGGGCGAGGTCGTGCTGTACCAGGGACGAACCTTCAAGCGATATCGGGGGATGGGTTCGCTCGGAGCGATGGTGCATGGCAGCAGCGAGCGATACCGGCAGGCGAAGACCGACGACGGCAAAGGTGGATCAAAACTGGTGCCAGAGGGTGTCGAAGGACGAGTTCCTTACCGTGGCGCTCTCACGAATCTGATGTATCAACTGACTGGCGGACTACGGGCGGGGATGGGTTACTGCGGCGTACGGACGATCGACGACCTCAGAACCCAGGCACGATTCATTCAAGTGAGTCCGGCTACGGTCCGGGAGAATCACCCACATGACATCGCGATCACGGAAGAAGCCCCCAACTACTCGATGGAGCATGCTCCTTCGGACATGGTTTAAGCAGCCGGGGGCATGCGCGGGGTTGCTCGCCGCGTCGCTCGGCCCGGCAACCTGTCTGGCTGACGAGATTTCGGGGGCGGCCCAGCCGGTTGAAGAGGCCCGCCCGCAAGCCGTCGGAACGCCATATCCTCTCAAGATGCGATCCGCCCAGGATCGCTGGCAACGTCTCAAAGATGTCTATGGGACGCCTGCGGTCTCCTCGACGGAGCCAGTTCAAGCTTCCAGCCCGTCGGAATCGGTTGCCAAACCGCCGGTTGCCGTCTCAATCTCGGCTGTGGGGACGGATGCCGTCGAAGCCCGTGAGGCGGGAAAGATTTCTCTCGGTAGCGAAGACACTGCCGCGCCCGAACTCGCACACGGCACGCCAGAGTGGGCGCGTTCTACCTCAAAATCGGTTCCGGTCGCGGAAGCCCGTCCGTCCGAAGAGACGATCTTCGCTGCGGACAGCTCCGCGGAGAAGCCAGAGGCGCTGCCCATTCCGGTTCCGGTCAAAGAGTCGGCTCAATCATTTGGTTTGGCTCCCGTGGAACTCGTTCCCGCGGAACCCGCGTGGATCCTGCCCGTCGAACCCATCGATGAAGCCGTCGTTGCGGACGAAGTGCCGCTCAAAGAAGTGCCCGTCCCTTCCGACGTCACGGACGAGCCGCCTGTTGCTGCTCCGCCTCGAACGGCCGATTTGAGTTCCGCTCCGCTGGGACCGGTTGGCCAGCAGCAGCCGCGTGTCGCTTATCTGCAAGAGGACGCAACTCCCATGCCGCGTCCGGCGAACAAACTGACGCTTGATATCCGCCGGATTGATGAGATCGTCCCGCAAAGCACCCGGATGAACGATACCGACATCCGCGTGTACGCCTCGATGAAGGCGGGCCAGGTCGTCGACTCCGATGGCGATAAGATCGACGTGTTCCAGGAGACCTATATCGAACGAGAATTCGTTCCGACGGTTCTCCAATGGGAAGCGCCTAACCAGACTTACTATACGACTTACTTCGAAGATATCGTCGCCGAGCGATACGGGCACACCTATCCGTTCGTCGTGCAGCCGTTCGTTTCGGCGGCGCGATTCGGTGGTCGGTTGGTGACGATGCCCTACCAGATGGCGCTCGATCCGCCTTGGGTGGAACGCTCCGCGCTGGGCTACTATCGCCCGGGCGAAGTGACGCCGAAGCTGACGTACCAGATCCCCTGGAATGCCAAGGCGGCCGCCGTGCAGGCTGCAACGGTCACGGGTTTGTTCTTTGCGATTCCGTAGATCGCGGTCGGGGATCAGGAGTCAGCCGTCAGGAATCAGCAGACCGCAATCAGGGATCGACGAGTAACGGCGCCCAGAGGCCGGGCTGAACTTCTGGCAGAGTACCTGACGGCGGCAAGGTGGTTTTGACGGCTTCCGCCAGCTGGTTCGACAAATCTCGAACGGTGTCCTGCATGTCGGATTGCTCCGCGAGGTTTGTCAGCTCAGCCGGGTCGGCGTCGTGATCGTACAGTTCGCGGCCCTGCTCTCCCTCATCCCATTCGGTATACCGCCAACGCGGCGTGCGCAGGCTGTAGCCGAAGTATCGCCGATTGGCGGGTTCGCCTGCTGTGACCGCACGTCTTCGGCCGCCGGTGCGTGTCACCTGGGTAAGTGCCCAGCCGCGGCCTTTCGCCTCGGGGTTCGCGAGCATTGCCGCGAGGTTCTGTCCTTGCAGGTTCTCTGGCGGTCTCACTCCACAGAGCGCTGCGAGTGTGGGAAATAGATCGACTTGTGAAACGGGTTCCGAGAGCGATGTCCCTGGGTTCGTTGTACCGGGCGCGACAACCAATAGCGGAACTCGGGCACTCTCTTCGAAGAGGCTCATCTTCTGCCAGAGCCCGTGTTCTCCCATGTGGTAGCCGTGGTCGCTGGTGAACACGATGATCGTCTTGTCTGACAATCCCAGGCGATCGAGAGCGTCGACCACCCGCCCCACTTGCGCGTCCATGAAGCTGATGCTGGCGTAGTACGCCTGTCGACATTCGCGGCGGAGTTCGTCGGTGAGCTTATCCTGCTCTCTCTTGTAGCTCCCCAATCCCGGAGGCGGGATATCGGCCTGATCCTGGGCGATGTTGCCAATCACGGGCATCTGGTCGACCGGGTACCAGTCGAAATAGGGGATCTTGGGCGCGACATAGGGCGTGTGCGGGCGAAAAAATCCCACCGCGAGAAAGAAGGGCCGGCTGTTGGGCTTCGCGCAGCGTTCGAGCACCCATTCGGCGTCGGCGGCCATCATGGCGTCCGTGTGATGCTCGTCCGACTTCGGGGAGGCATACCAACTGAGCGTTCCACCAAACTGTCCAGGAGTCAGCGAGAAGATCGCGGGATGCTCTTCGAGTCGATCGACTCCCGCGGGGTTCAGTTCGAGTTCCCACGAAGCGGGGTCATCGTGTCCGTTCGTGCCGATCGAATTCGGGACGTTGTAGTGGTAGAGCTTGCCGATGCGGGCGGCGAAATAGCCCGACTGGCGGAACGCCTGCGGCATGCTGACCTGCCGAGGAATGGTCTGTCGAAAAATCTGGGCGTTCGCGACAATTCCGGTACTGTTGGGATAAAGCCCGGTCAACATGGAGTTACGGCTGGGACCACACAGCGGGAAGGCGCAATAGGCCCGATCGAATCGGACGCCGCGCGCGGCCAACTTGTCGAGGTTCGGCGTCTTCGCGAGAGGGTCACCGTAGCAACCGAGAAAATTGTTGAGATCGTCCGAGATCAGGAACAGAACATTCGGTCGATCTGCCGCCGACACCGTGAGCGGAAACAGGCAGCCCAGCAGAAGCAGTCGCAGCATTCGACGACATGTCATGGCGGTGATCCTCGAAGTGACTCTGAGTAAGACCGAGTTTTGGCCCGGTCAATCTTGCCATTTGGTCAGATACTGGCGCTCCGTCACGGGCCACCAGTTGGCGATTTTCTCCGCCAGTTCCGCCACGAGTTCGGGATGTTCCGCGGCCAGATTGCGCTTCTCGTGAGGGTCGTTGGCCAGATCGAACAATTGCGGTCGCCGTTCGGTGCGAGGGTGCGACTTCGCGTAACGCCCCACTTCGCCGTCATAGGTGAGGAGCAGTTTCCAGTTTCCACGAATAACCCAGCGGTAGAGCAGCGATTTCTCCGGGTTGTCGATGTCGGCGACGTCGTGCGCGAATCCCTCGCCGAAGATCGTGTCGCGCTCGATCGGCACGCCTTCGGTGATGTGAGGCAAGAGATTGATGCCCGGCATCTCGGCCGGCTTCGCGATTTCCGCGGCGCCCAGCATCGTTGGCGCCAGGTCGATACTGCTGACGAGAGTGTCGTAGCGTCCCGGTTTCACCTTTCCCGGCCAACCGATGATGATCGGCTGGCGAACGCCCCCCTCGTTCGGCGATTGCTTCGATGCCGGTGCGTATTCGGGGCTATCGGGATCCTGGATCCAGCCATTGTCGCAGATCGAAATAAAGATCGTGTTGTCGGTCAGGCCGCGCTGATCGACGAAGTCGATCAGGCTGCCGCAGGTTTCGTCGTACCATTCGCACATGGCCTGGTACTTGGCGATGGGCAGCGACTCGTTCAATTCGCGATACCGTTTCAAGAGTCGCTCGGGAGGATTGTGGGGCGAATGGGGGAGAAAGGGCGCGTACCAGACGAAGAAGGGCTTTTGGGCCGCGATGGCTTCATCAATGAAGTCGAACACGGGCTTCATCCCCTGGCGGCCGATCGTCAGACCGTCATCGCCGTGGCGTCCGCCGGGTTCCGGGAATCCCCGCGTCATCCCGTCGGTGAATCCGCCGCGTTTGTAGGAGCCTTCCCACCACTTGCCGGCTTGAAACGTGTGATACCCGGCATCGGTGAGGAGCCGAGGAACCGTGGGGCGTCCGTCCAGATGCGCGATCAATCGCTCGCGAAGTTGCGCGTAGGCTGGTGAATCCGGAGGAGCGAGTTTGTGGGAAGGATCATTGCCAGTCACTTTATGCTGATGCGCGTACAAGCCGGTGACGAGAGTCGCCAGGGATGGTCGGCAAAGCGCCGTGGGGACATAGCCTCGCGGGAAGACGGCGCTCCGCTCGGCGAGCCGATCGAGGTTTGGGGTGCGGATGACAGGATGCCCCATGAACCCGTAGTCGGTCCATGCCTGGTCATCGGAAAGCAGGAAGACAATGTTCGGTGGAGAGTCGGCTCGGCAAGGAAGCGCCGGAGCGAGCGCGATGCCGACTAGAAATGCCCAAAGCAGTCGGGAATCACGGATCATGGGCGTCGCTCAATGTTGTGAGAGGATTCGGGAGGCTGCCACGGTACCGCGCCGCCGCGTTGAATGTGAATGGCCAGCCGTGCCGAGAGTTGCCGTACCAGATCCTTGCGCGCGGCTGCCAGATCGTTCCTTTCCTGGGGATCGTCGTCCAGGTTGTAAAGTTCCCAGGTACTGAAGGGATCGTTGCGCATCAGTTTCCAGGGGCCGCGAATCAGCGCGTGATAGCTCAGCCCCGAATAGGCCGGCCCGCCTTCACGTCGGACGAAATAGAGTTCGCGATCAGGTGCCAAAGGTTCGCCGTGGAATGCGGGCCTGAGGCTGCGAGCGTCGATGTCCTCGGGAACCGGGCACCCGGCAGTTTCGAGCGCCGTTGGGAACAGATCAAACAGCAGGGCGCGAGCGTCGGATCGCGAACCGGCTGGAACAACACCCGGCCAGCGTATGAGGAACGGAACCCGCAGACCTCCGTCGTAATGGCTTTGTTTGCCATCCCGGAACGGATCGTTGTTCTGATGATGCGGCAATGAGCCGCCGTTATCCGACGAGAACGCCACGAGCGTTTTTTCGGATAGACCAAGACGATCAAGCTCATTAAGGAGCCGACCAACGGCGTCGTCGAGGTGCTCAACGAAGGCGACACTTCGCGCGCGGGGTTCCGGCAGTTCCGGAAGACGTTCGCGAATTCGACTCAACGACGATTCCGGCGGCTCGATGGGAAAGTGGGGGGCATTGAATGCCAGGTAGAGGAAGAAGGGCTGCTGAGGAATCTTGGTCGAGTCCCTGACAAAATCGATCGCCCAATCGGCAAAGAGTTCGGTCGCGTGGCCTTCGGGAGTAACGGTCTCGTGATTGAGCCGCAGATAATTGTTGCCGTGGCGCAGGTGCGACGTGTAGCTATCCATCATGTCGCCCAGAAAGCCGTGGAAGTGTTGGAACCCGCGCTCGTTTGGAGTGTTGGGAGACTCCAGGCCAAGGTGCCACTTGCCGATGATCGCCGTTCGGTATCCTCCTTCGCCGAGCAGATCCGCGAGTGTTCGCGTCCCCGGATCGAAGTACCCCCAGGAATTCTCGGGGTGCGTCCGAATGACGCCGGGAACACCAACGCGGTCGGCATATTTTCCAGTGAGCAGCGCCGCGCGCGATGGCGAGCAGACGGTGCAATTGGCACGGACCGACGTGAAGAGCATCCCCTCGCGAGCCAACCGGTCGATGTTGGGAGTCCGGGCCTCGCCGTCGCGATAAGCCGATACCTCTCCGATCCCGAGATCGTCGGCGAGAATGACGACGATATTCGGGCGCTGGCCGGCTTCCGCGATTTGCGAATGCAGGGCCAGCAGCGAGGCCATACCGACGAAGAACGAGCGCGCGGAAATCATTCCCATCCTCCCGCCATGAGCTGGAATGTCCGCATCGTTTGTTCTGGGCAGCGCGATTGCAAGCCCGATCAAGCGGTATCTCTGGATGTCATGTCAGAGAGAGCAACTGTTGAATGACCCTGGGAGTCCAGTTCGCGAGCCCGAGCAGAAGGGCGGCTGCCAGGATCCACAGGGAGATCCGAACCCGCGCGAATTGAGAGACGCCAAGCGCGGGAATTCCCGCGATGAGCCACCACAGGCTTCCCATGACCAGCAACGGCCCCGCCGGATGGCGGCCGAAGGCGGCAACGGGAAGTCCATGCAGTGTGTCAATCACGCTCCGGGTGAGCCCGCAGAGAGGGCAATCGATGCCAAAACGGTGCTTGAGAGCACAAGAATGCGGGAGCGGCGGAACAAAGCCCGGGACGCCAACGCGCCCATCATCCCGATGCTGCAACGACATTCCCGCCAACAGCAGGAGAACAGCCCCCATGGTCGCCAGTCGCGAATTCTCATGAGGAGCAGCGTCAACTGGTGCTGGAGAAGTCGTCACGGCGAATTCTCGATCGGCGGGAGTCGATCTCGTGAGAGTCGGCCGCTGCCGGGGGCGTGCCGACTCGTCTCTTCAACCCGTTCCCAAAAGCGAAGGGGCGTGCCGAGTTTAACAACGCGGCACGCCCCTTGAGTATTCCGGCAAGAATTTCGTCGTCACGCGTGACTAACGGGTCGTCGACACCCGGCTGGGAATCTTTGGCTGTTCCGGTTCCGCGTTTCCTCGTTCGGCAGCTTGCGTTTGCGAAGCCGCGATGAGCTGCTGCGCGCCGAGCAGCTGATTCGGATGGAAGTAGGGCGTGTGTCCTGCTCCGCCAACGCGATACTGAGTCTTCGCGGCAAGTTGCTCCCAGCTCATCTTGTCGGTGAGGTGCCACGCCGCGGCCTGTGCGGCCTGCTTGTCGACACGGCCTGTCCCGACCATCGCCAGCAGTTCGGGAAGCAACGGGTTGTCGCTGAACTGTTCCACTCGAATCAGTTTGTAGTCGCTCTTCTGCGACGGCTCGGGCTTTCCGTGTTCCAGGCAGACCGTGTTCAGCGGAACCGAGACGATGCTTTGGGGGGGAATCGAGAAGAATCCCCCACCGCCACCCATGCCGCCAATACCGCCGCCGCCAATACCGCCGCCGCCGATTCCTCCGCCACCGCCGCCGAAGCCACCGCCCGCAGCCTGTTGTCCGCCGCCGCCACCGCCTAGACCACCACCGCCAAATCCGCCGGCACCCCCGCCACCCAGACCGCCGGCACCCCCACCAAACTGGGCATGCACGGAAACGGCAACCACGGAGTCGGGCAGTTGAACCGTCAGCGGTTCATCGGTCAGGTTCTCGATCAGCACGTTTCCGCCTTGGGCGTTGCGTGGGATCATCTTAGCCGAGAGTTGACCCGCGTCGACCGCGTCCATCAACTCCACGCGTTCCGCCGCGGGATCGAATGACGGCCGGGTAATAATTCCCTTCCGTTCGTTCTTTTTGGCCGCGTCGACGGAAGATTCCGTCACCAGTGCCAGAGCGACAAGACCGCACAGGGCGGCTGCCATCGGTAGGAATTTCAAACCGCTCTTGCGCATGAAGCACCTTCGTTGGGTCGAGGAGCGACGGGAACCAGACATTCTGACCCCGGAAACCGCTCAAGCGGATCGGGGCGCATGCTCTCGTCCATTCAAAAAGTTTAAGGACGTTGCCAAGCCTTCGGCAATCAAAACTTACGGCGCTCCCTCGGAATTTCCAGAGCGGAACCGGTCGCAGCGTCATCGACGGAACGGGACGTGGAACCGCTCGAAACGGTTCATCGGCGAATCGGCAAGTTCGGCCGAACAACTTTTTGGGGGACAGTTGCGACCGTTGGATTCCGGGAACTTTATCGCGGCGTGAAATGCGGAGTTGTCCGGCCGTCCGGGACAGATTTTGACGTTTTTCGCCGTGTTGTGACGGTTGTGTGGTCCAATCTTCGAACACGGCTGGGAACATCCCGGCGACGACCGTGTCTGCATGCAGGCGATTCTGTTCAAATAAACAGGGGTTGGACGCGGCCTCGGCCCGCGCCCAACCCCTGTTTTCAAGTCGTTGCAACTTCCCGCTTTTTTTTTGAATTCGCAGAGTTACAAGGAGACCGTTTGAACAATTTCTCGGACCGGGGCTGCCCACTCGGCCCGCCGCCAGCGAATCGTCTTTCCGTCCAGTCCGCCGGATACCAGGTCGCCCGACGGAAGCACGGTGAGACAGCGGACGAGTGACCGGTGTCCTTCCAGTCTGTCGACCTCGACGAGATTTTCGGCGTCGAGGATGTGAATGTTCTTGTCAAAGCTGCCGACGGCGAGTCGCTTTCCATCGGACGAGAACGCGATGGCTGGTACCATGAGGTCGACAGCCTGGCGAGAGGCTAATCGAACTCCGGTGGTCGCGTTGAAGAGTTCGACCCTCCCTTCTCCATCCCCGAAGGCCAGTTGCCGTCCATCTGGAGACCAGGCGATGGTACCGACTCGCGAGCAGGACATTGCCCTTGCCGCGAAGATCAACCGACCGTCCCGATGGAACAGGCCGACATCACCATTCTCGCCACCCAATGCGAGGCGCTCGCCGTCCGGTGAAAAGGCATGCACGACAGGCTGGGCGATGGTTTTGAACTGCCGCACGGTCTTCAAATCTCGCGTCGAGTGAATCCGTACCAGCCCCTTGAGATGCAGACTGGAAGCCCAGTCACCCGTGGGAGCCATCGCCACGTCGAGCACCACTTGTTCGGGCGGGAAAGCGCCCAGAGAGTCAACGGTCTCGCGTCCGAAGACGAGGAGTTCCTGTTGAAAGGAGATCGCGATCGCCCGTTCTCCCTGGCGGTCGAACGATAGCGCGGTCATGCCGAGACCAGGGAAATCGAGTCGTTCGACTTCTTTACCGGATTCGGTGTTTCGACGGATCGCTTTGAGATTCGTCTGCAACACCCAGCAGTCTTCGGTCGGGGTCGCAAAAACCCGGTAAATGGGCTGCGAGTGGTTGTCAGCCTCGGCAGCTTGCTCCGCGTTCGGCGCGCCCGTGAATTGGTGATCCGACCAGGCGGAATAGGCTTGAATGAGTACGAGGGCCAAGCCCGCGATCATCCCGGCTTCACGAACGAATTCCAGGCTGCCAATTCCGCGGCGGGCCGCCATGCTCGGCAGTTCCGCAGCTCGATTTCCACGCAGCTTCATCATCAACACGATCCTTCAAAAGCAACGGTCGCGCCTCGAGCCGACTCACAGTCGGTCGAGCCCCTTCGTGAAAACACGAAGAGATCGGTCCCGTTCCCAAGCTGGGACGGGTCATTTCCAGAAAACAGAAAAGGTGGTCGAGGTGAGAAACGCTTGTTGCGCGGCAGACCCAAGGCGGGGCATACCGCTTTTGCGGCACGCCAAAACGGGAGGCATCAACCAGGTGGGCTCAGTTCGATTCCGAAATCCTTTTCCAGGAGATGTCTTGTCCGGACACGCGGTGTCGAAAAAGGGCGACAACAGGCAGGTATGAGTGCGTTACCGAAGAAAACAACGCCGGAATCATCCGGGTCAAACTCTGAAAAATCTCCATATGCATGATGCGTGCCTGACTGCTGACAATTTTCCAACAACTTTCGTAAACCGTAATTCGATAAGGAGGATGCGAGAATTGTCGAAGGAAAATGCGATGGCGGAACAGTGGCGGCAAGTGGCGGAAGCCCCCCCGCCCAAGCAGCGTCTGCCAATATTTCGGGCAATTGGGCTCGACTTTCGCGGTCGTCCCTCATGGGTTCGCTTGATTGATGGCCGAAGCCCTCTGCACGAAACATGAAGAATCGGCTACACTTCCGACACCCAGAAGATCAAAGGTTGCCGATGCCCGTCTTCCCGCAATTCTCCTCCGACTGGCTCCAATTCGCGGCTTCCTTGATGACGCCGCTCATCGCGGTGATTTTCGTCGTGCATCTACTGGCGTTCTGTTATCTGGTGCTCTGCGCCCGTCGAGAGCTGCGGAGAATGACCTCGGATCTCGATGACTTCACGCGGGGTCTGCGGCATCGCAGCGTTCTAGAGCGAGGGGCGGACCTGACCGAGCAAATCGACGCCTTCCTGGCCGATATCCAGGACGTGCTGCAAACCCCCGCCGGGAACAGCGAACGAGCGACTCTTGTCGGACGGTTCAATGTGCTGGACGAACGTCGCCGCCACTTGCGAGGCAACCGCTTCGACACCTTGTACACGATTTGCCGGACGATGATTGAAGCGTACCCGATGGCCGGAATCCTGGGGACAATCCTTTCGATCGGGGGCGCGCTGCAAGCCGATGGCGGGTCGACTACGCCGCAGACGATCTCGACGATCGTGCAGTATTTCGGGACGGCGATCTGGTCGACGTTCGCCGGTCTCATCGCAGCCATGCTGCTGATGTTCGTGAACAGCGTCGTGGAAGCGGGCTTTCTGAGGCTGCAGGAAAGCCGTCGCCAGGTCCGCGAGACGATCGCGCGGGCCAAGCGCGAGCTGGCGATGACCGAGCGGGAGGTGCCGGCATGACAGCGCCTCGCCGCATCGCGTTTCAACTGACATCTCTGCTCGACTTGTTGCTGATCGTTTTTTTCGCGCAGTACCTGGAAGTCCGAATCCGCGCCGATCAGCAACAGGACCAGTGGCTGTCGCAGCAGGAGGCGTGGCGAAGCCAGCAGAACACCGTGCATGAGCAGGTGGCATGGCTGCAACAGCGGGTGCTCGAACTTCAGAGCGTGGAAGTCGAGTCATCCGTGCTGCGAAACGATCTGAAGGAGGAACGCCTTCAGAGAGATCGCCTGGGGCAACTCGTCTCCGAGTTCTTCCGAATTCCGGCCGAGACGGTTGAGCAGCTCCTGTCCCAGTGGCGGACGGGAACGCCCGGGATCAAGAGTCAGGATCGATCGAACATTCCGGCCGAGGTGCGGCGGCTCGCGGCCGGTCACAGCCGGGATGTGATCGAACATCTGCTGACATTCGACGAGTTGCGGAAGCGCAGCGACCTGTGGACGCTGTATTTGCGCGATGATGGAGTCTTCATCATCGAAGCGGAAGGAGGGAGCGCGGAATTCCGGGCTGACACGGCCGCCGGGTTCGCCAGCCAGATCCGAAAGTTTCTGAAGTCCCAGCCCGAAACGAAAAGCCTGGTCCTGCTCCTCGTCAGCTACGGCGATGCTCGTTTCGATGTCCGACAGGCGATGTTCGCCGCGCTACCGGAGGCCATGAAGCAGCTTCGCGAAGAGAGCGGCGATCGTTCGCGATTCGATTATGCCATTCTCGGTTATCGCACGATCGAAGCCGTTCCAGGCGAGGCCGGGTCAGCGCCCCGTTAGTTTCCGGCAATCGCGAAGTTTGCCTGGGAACAGGGGCAGCGCGACTTCCGGATCGACCAGCTCTGGATGCCACATCTTCTCCCATTCCAAGGAGTGCCAGCCGTCGTAGCCGGCTTCGAGCAATAGATCCAGGCATTCGGTCGCCGGGAATTCGCCACCTCCGAAGAGAACGTAGTCCGCATGGCGATGCCCGGCCATGAGGGCGCCGGCAGCGATGGCAGCCTGCCGCTGCTCTTCGGTCATGGGGCGTTCCGGCAGCAGGACGGAGTCTTTCCAGTGGGTGTGGCGGACCCATTTTTTCAGAGCCTGCCAGGTCTCGGCCAATGGCTCGTTGAAGAATCGCCAGGGATGGTGGGTGTCCCAGACCAGGCCGACGCGCGGATGATCGACCAGCGCGAAGAGTTCGACGCACGGAGGCGAAGCGGAGAAGTCGCCGTGCGTTTCCAGGAGAAAGTCGATTCCGTGCGGTTCGCCGAGATCGCCCAGGCGTTTGAGGCCATCGGCGATTTGCCGCAGCCGTGCCTGCCGCGGCAGCCCCTCGGCTGGCAGGATGTCGCCGAAGACACGGATGAAGGTCGCCCCAAGCGCGGCCGCCAGTTTCGCGTACTGCGAGCCGATCGTGAATTGTTCTTCGAGCTTGGCGGAATCCTCGTAGTCAAGGCGAATGGAGGCGGCGAGTCCGGCCACCTGGAAGTCCGCAGCGTCGAGTTCGCGCCTTCGCGCGGGCCATTGACCTGGTTCAAGATCGGTGACGGCGAGCAGATTGGTTTCGCCTCCCAACTGGCGAATCTCCACTCCCTGGTAACCGAATGCAGCCCCGTGTTTGACGACGTCGGCCCAATGCCACGTCGGACAGGCGAGCGTCGAAAACGCAATCTTCAGGTCGGTCATTGGCATCCTTCATTCTCTCACGGAGTCGCCCGAGCGAATCGTCCCCAGTGTACCAGCCAGGACGGCAAACATCGGCATTGTCACCTCAGCCAATCTTCGGCAGACTTCGAGTTCGGCAAGATCCTCTCGAAAGGGTTCCCATGAGCGAGTCGACGACGCGAACAAGAATCAACATGCCATCCGGTCGTCGTGGGGCCTTGACCCTGATCGGAAATCTGCTGCTGGTTTTTTTCGCCGCGCGATTGGCATGTGGCGCGGAACCGTTGCGAGTTGGAACCTTCGATGTCGATGCATCGCCACCAATCGGCAGCCCCATGGCCTACGATCCCACGAAGGGGGTTGAGGTGCCGCTCAGTTGTCGGGGCATTGTGATTACAGGCCTTCCTCAGCCGATTGTCCTGTGCGCAATCGACTGGATCGGGATCAGCAACGGCGGACAGACCGTCTTTCGCGAAGCGCTGGCGGCTGCGGCGGGGACCGATCCATCACGCGTCGTGGTTCATACGCTGCACCAGCATGACGCCCCACGTTGCGATTTCGATGCCGATGAGCTGTTGGCCGCTCAAGGTCTGAAGTCATCCGGATTCGATGCCATCTTCGCGCGGGATGTCGTCCAGCGGGCTGCGGAGGCGTTAAAGGAAGCCGTCCGGCGGGCTCAGCCGGTGACCCATGTCCGGCTCGGCAGCGGGACCGTGGATGATGTCGCGTCGAATCGACGCATTCTCGGGCCGGATGGGATGGTGCTCCACACACGCTACACGGCGACGAAAGATCGAAAAATTCGCGATTTTCCGGCCGGGACGATCGATCCGCAGTTGAGGATGATCGGGTTCTGGAACGCCCACGCTCCGGTCGCCGTGCTCACGTACTACGCCACCCACCCGCAGAGCTATTACCGCACGGGGCTGGCGAATCCGGACTTTCCCGGTCTCGCGCGAAACCTGCGTCAAACGGAGACGGGGATTCCGCACATCCACTTCAACGGCGCGGGGGGGAATATTGGCGCCGGAAAGTGGAATGACGGATCGCCCGAGAATCGAATGGTGCTGGCGAAACGCGTGGCGACCGGCATGGAGCGGGCGTGGGAGTCGGCACGAAAATTTCCCGTTTCGGCGAGCGATGTCGATTGGGAGACCACTCCCGTTCTGCTCCCGCTGGCCGATCATCTGAAAGAAGATCAGCTCCTGGAGACCGTTAACAATTCCGACGCGAAGCCCAGCGATCGCTTTCACGCCGCCAGTTACCTCGTCTGGTTGCGCCGGTGCCAGGCGGAGGAACCAATTCTGGTTGGCTGTCTGAAGCTGGGCGATGCCCGCGTGCTCTTCATGCCGGGGGAATTGTTCGTGGAATACCAGTTGGCGGCACAGGCGATGCGGCCTGATCTCTTCGTGGCGATGGCCGCGTATGGCGAATACGCACCGGGTTATATCGGGACGGAAATCGCCTATTCACAAGGCGGTTATGAAACCAGCGAGCGAGCGTCGCGCGTTTCGCCCGAGGTGGAGCAGGTGCTGATGGACGCGATGCGGAAGCTGCTGGATTGAGCAGAGCCCATTTACGAATCAGGCCGCGTTCCTGTTGAGGGAACGCTGCTCCAGTTCGGTCAGTCGAGTTTCGAGCGCCTGAACACGTCGGCAGAGATAGTGGATTGGCGGAATGGTGATGAAGCAAAGAGGAATCCAGAGCCCCCAGAGCATTGGAAACTGGGAGTTCCCTCCAAAGATCCCGGACAGAGTATGAGAAACAATGTCGGCGACCGCGCCGCCGAGCGCGAAGTACAAGGTCAGTCGATTCACATTTTTGTCGCTTCGATCGGCGAATTGTTGGATCGTCTGATTGTCGATCAAACTCGCGGCATCGTTCTGGTCGGGGGCATTCTTACCAGGCATCGTGATACTCCAATTGACGGTCAGTGAGTGACGAAAGAAGCGCTCGGCGTTGCCTCACGGCTAATGGAGTCTACCGTGCTGTTGAATTAGGAGTAGCGCCGGTTCGTTTTGGGCGATAGCGAACGACCCGAACTTCGCCGTCGAACTCGCACCGCGAGAGCTCGTCCACGATCAAGTTCTGAACGCGTTCTGGGTTGCCGCCGCCTGAGCCAGCGCCGATCAGTGGCAGCGCGATCGAATGGTCGCCTCGCTTTGTGGCGAGTGCCAGAGCGTTGCGGACAGAATCGCGGATCGAGCGTTCGGACGAACGCCAGAGGAGATTGATGCCGGCTACATGGATGATCGCCTTGAAGGGTAGTTTTCCAGCCGAGGTCTCAACAGCCTTGCCGAGAAGAATCGAGCCCATCCGGCCGAGTTCGCGGAACGGCTCTAAGCCGCCGCGACGCTTGATGGCTCCGGAGACTCCTTGCGGAAGCAACAGCCACCAGGGAATGATGTTGCGGTTCCAGGCGTTGACGATGACGTCGACATCCTGATCGAGCAAATCACCGTCGACGATCGTGAGGCGCATGAGTTTGGCCGGTGCAGGAATCGCTCGGCATTGCCTCGCGGCGAATTGGTTGTTGATTCGTTCAATTTACGGGATTTCGTGCAAGAATGGCGATTTGCCTGTGACTTAATCAGCGAAGAGCCCAATCGCGCAACGAGTTCTCGATGTCTCTGAGTCCTCCCGACACGCGTTTCAGCCTGATCCTGCGGTTGCGGGATGTGGCCGATCATGCGGCGTGGGATGAGGTTCTGGAAGTCTACGGCCCCCTGGTGTTTCGGTGCGCCAGACAGCGGGGGCTGCAAGCGGCCGACGCGGAAGATGTTGTTCAGGAAGTGTTTTCGGCGGTGGCGAGATCCGTCGAACAGTGGCTGAATCAGGCACAACGGGGCCGGTTCCGGTCGTGGCTGCTCGGCATTACTCGGAACATTGCCATCAATGTGCTCACCCGCGCGCCGCGAGGTGGCGTGGGGCACGGGGGCGATGTGGGGCTGGCGGAACTGACGGCGATGCCAGATCCCGATGGGGTGAACTCTCGATTGTTCGATCGGGAATTCGAGTGGCAAGTCTATCACTGGGCTGCGAGTCGTGTGCGAGACTCGGTCAAAGCGGTTACGTGGGAGGCCTTTCATCTGACGCATCTGGAAGGACTGACGGCTCAGGAAACGGCAGATCGATTGGGGATCAGCCTGGGAAATGTCTACATCGCCCGCAGTCGCGTGATGAGCCGGTTAAAAGAGGTCGTCCGGCAATTTGAGGTGACAGAATGAGGCCGCGCGACATTGCCTGCTCCGACGAGCCGCTCTTTGAACTGCTGCGACAGGACGATCACGCAGAGGCTCCGGCTGAGATTGCTCACCATCTCGACACCTGCGAACGCTGCCGATCCCGGATGGAGGTGTTGGCCGCCGAACCGGCTGATTGGGAACGTGCTCGTGCGACGTTGTCCGCTGCCGCGACGGGTTTTCCGGGCGAATCCAGAGCCATGTTCGATCGCGTCGGCACGTGGAAGACCTGGAAGCTCCCCACGTCTTCGGTCGACAGCATGGTTCGGCAGGTTCTTCTAGAGCCTTCGCATCCCGAAATGCTCGGACGAATTGGCCGCTACGATGTCGAGCGTGTGATCGGGGCCGGGGGGATGGGGATTGTCTTCAAGGCTTTCGACACGGAACTCAATCGACCGGTGGCGATCAAGGTGCTGGCGCCGAATCTGGCGGGGAACGGATCGGCACGGCAACGGTTTGCTCGCGAAGCCCGTGCGGCAGCGGCCGTCGTGCATGAACATGTCGTCGCGATTCACAACGTCGAGACTGGCGGGCCGGCGCCGTTCCTGGTGATGCCCTATGTGGCGGGGGAATCGCTGCAACAAAGGATCGACCGCGAGGGGCCATTGGGACTGAAGGAAATCCTGCGAATTTCGATGCAGACGGCTGCGGGATTGGCGGCCGCGCATGCGCAGGGGTTGGTCCATCGCGATGTGAAGCCGTCGAACATCCTGCTGGAGGATGGAGTGGACCGCGCCCTGCTGACGGACTTCGGCCTGGCGCAGGCGAATGATGACGCGAGCCTGACCCATACCGGTTTTCATCCGGGGACGCCGCAGTACATGTCTCCCGAACAGGCCCGGGGCGATGCCGTCGACGCACGGAGCGATCTCTTCAGCCTGGGGAGCGTGATGTATGCGATGGCCGCCGGGCGTCCGCCGTTTCGCGCGGAGACAAGTCTCGCGGTTCTGCGACGCATTACGGATACGGAGCCGCGTCCGATTCGGGAGATCAATCCCGAACTTCCCGACTGGCTGGGAAAAGTCATCTCGCACCTGCTTGCGAAGTCGCCCGGCCGCCGATTTTCGTCCGCTGCCGAGTTGGCGGCGACACTGGAACAATGTCTGGCGCATGTGCAGCACCCGACGTCGAGCCGGTTGCCCGAAACATGCCGGACAGCCACGAAGTTCTCGGGCAAAGGGTTGTTGCGGGCGCTACAAGAACGTAAGACGGCCGTGCTGGCGATTGCCGTACCGCTGGCCGCTGCAGTTGCCTTCGCCTTTCTGGGCCCTCGAACTCGGCCGCTCGATCCGTCGGATCGAGCGCTCAATCAGCCATCGGCGCGCGGCAACTCGGACAGGAATGACGAGACATCGACGCCATCCAGTCCGAGCATCGATTGGAATCACTCGGCCGCTGAAATTCAGTCCTTCGCGGACGACTTGGCACGCGATGCAAAGCGGATCGAACAGCTTTGGGACGAGGAACCCCTTCCTTCACAGGGAGTCAGGCCATGATGGGCAAGCGACTGGATCAGCACTGTGCCATTTTTCTGGCGGCGATTCTGCTGAACGTGGGAGAATTAACTTGCTTCGCGCACGGCGATGAACCGCCATCGGCGGAGCGTCCCATGAATGCGCCATCAGGCGATGTTGCGAGCGTGACGTTTGCAAATGATCTCGCAAAGCCCCTTGGCGAGGCTCAAGCGCCAGGCGAACCAGCCCTCAAAGTTGAAGGCGGAGAGATCGATAAATCGGAAAACGATTCAAGAATTTGGCTGGATGATCCAGAAGTCGCCCTCAAGGAGGGGCTGACATGGCGACGGCCGGTTCTGCTTCATTTCCATGCCGTCTGGGCCGGTCCCTGCCAAGTCATGAAGGCCAGTGTCTTTCCCGATCCCGAGATCAGCCGTCGCTTGTCCGACGGATTCATCGCGGTGAGGATCGATGTCGACAGACACCGCGAATGGGTGGAGCGATACAAAGTTAGCAGTGTTCCCTGCGATGTCGTCCTCGATCCGGAAGCCAGCCGGGTCATCGCGGAAACAAATGGGCTCAAGTCGGTTGTTGAGTACCGCAACTTTCTGGATCTCGCGGCCAGTCAGTATCGTGCGCAGGAGGCGAAGCCAGAAGCTGCCAGTGAACAGCAGGATGTTGACCGCCCGAAACAAGCCGCTGAGACTCAACCGGCAGGTCAACCAGGAGGCGGGGGATCCGGCGGATTTGGTGGCGGCGGTTTCGGCAGCGGGGCACCGACGGTGGGAGGCCTGGGATTGCCGGAGTCTGCGATTCCAGGAAAACGCTATACGGCTGGATTTTCGTTGATTGTCGCGATCGCGGATGATGACTCGCGGATCTTTGCCTATTCGGATCGGCATCCACGCTGGGCGGTGCATCGGGTGCCAAAGGTCGAGGGAGTGGAACCTATTCCCGTCGTGGGACAGGACGCGGCCGCCGTCATGTTTCAGAACATCTGCTTTGCTTACAGCCCTCTACTGGGGATCTGGGACCAATTGACGCTCCCGGTTGGTGAAGGCGCCCAGCCGGTGGTTGGCAATGGCATGATTTCGATTCACTCTCCGACGAAGGGGGATTTTGTCTTCAAGAACGACTGGGGAAAATGGTTCTCGGCCGAGGAGATCAAGGCAGGCGCGGTGGCCCGGCATCTCGCCGAGCGCGGCGACCCGGACAGCGCCGAAATGGTGCTGAAGATGTTTCATCTGAAAAACATCCAGGCGGCGGCAACGGCGAAGTTGCTGGTGCAATTGTATGGGGCGGATGACATTTCAATTGTTCCCGAAGAAGGACGTAACTCACTTCTTGTACGCGGCGCTACGGACCGACTGGCCGAGATTGAAGCGGTTCTACTCCGTCTTGATACGGATGGGGCCACAACGGCGAACCCGGCGGATCCATCAAACATGGGAATGCCAATCGATAGCCGCGATGTGAAAACTAGTCTATCGGCACGTTCTGAGAGCGCTGCTGAGCTTCGTGCCCGCTATGAAGACCTTGAGCGTCAGGTCTCGGACTTGGCGGCGAAGTTGCGAGGGTCGCCCTGGAAGAGTGAGGTTGATCGTGCAGATCAGCACGCGCTTCGGAACCTCGTCCAGAAGGCGTTTGAGGCGCGTCAGCGGCTGCAGCAGGCGGAAATTGCCGGGTTTGCACGACGCCTCAAGAGTTTGCAGCAATCGCTCGAAACGCGGGAAAAACTTCGCGATCAGGTTGTCAAACGGCGCGTCGATGAGTTGCTTAACCCCGGCCTAAAGTGGGAGGAAGCCGGCGGAACCGAAGGGACAAACACAGGGGCTTTGGGAGCGGGGACGAAGCCTGTTCATGCCTCTTCCGAACAGTTCGACGAAGATGTGGGACTGTTTCAAGTCTCCTTGCGGGATGAAAACGGGCTCGTCCGGGTTACTTTTCAGCCGAGTCCTCACAGCACGCTCGAGCAACTCAAAGTTGGTCAGCGCGTCATGGTGAGCCAGACGCTACGACCGATCAAAGCGGGCTTCGACCATACGCCGATTATCGTCGAGGAGGCCATCCTTGTGGACTTCTGGCAGGACCGTCGGCGAGCCGTGTCGAATCAACCTGTTACGTTGCAGGTCCGTGGGCAGGATGTGCCAGGTTTGATTGAGGCCGCGAAACTCGGCGCGCTGGAGGTTCATGCGTTGCGCGGTGAAATGGCGACTGATCCGCCACTCTCGAAGATGCGGGGTCAACGCGCGCTTCCCCCCGCAAGAAATGCGGAAGGATCGAGCCGGTCCGGTGAACTGGTGAGTTTCCTGCTGGAACGTTCCGAGCCCCTTCAATCCAGTTCCATCACATGGCTCACAGGGCCGGGAACGGTTGTGAGCATGCCTTCGGAGCCGGTGAGGATCGACACAACTCGGGGGAGTGAAATTGTCTTGCACCTGTCAGGTTTAGGGGGCGATGCGAAGAACGGACTGTTCCTCATTCTGAACGTCCCGGTAGAGCCTCTCGAATTCCCGCTCGTGAAGTCGCCAATTCCACTGACGCTCACCACGGAAGATCTCGAGCAGGCGTTGTCGGGCAACATGGTCACCAAGGTTCTCTATCTGCCGCGGAAATTAAACGCTGGCGAGCCGCTCTATCAGACGGTCGTCAATACACGACTGAATCCCGGTGAGGATCCGGCGAAGGTGGCGGACCAGCGGGGAACGGTCGTCGCGGCGCTTCGGCTGCAGCAAGATCTCGCCCTCGACGAGCGTTCGCCGCTATCGTCGCGAACGCCGAAACCGGATGCCCTGCCAACGGTAAACGGTTCATCAGAAGTTGTGATCGATCCGCCTTATGAACCGAAGAGCGAACTGGAAAAATCGGTCGCCAAGCTCGTTCATACGTTCTTTCAGGATCAATCGCGGCTCGCGGTGCCTTGCCTGGTGCTGAATGTCGGCGACGATTCGTACGCGGTGACCGCCGGATTGGTCGGTTTGGCGCCCGAGGGAACGCCCCCGGCAATTGACGCCTCGCATCTGGAGTGGAATCGATCACCGGTTCCATTGCCCGCGATCTATGATTCGCGAAGCACGAAAGACTTTTTCCTGTATCGAATCAGCGAGAATGTGAACGCTCCACAATTGACGGAGACATGGACGGTTCGCTTGGGTGACGAGTTATCGACTCTTGCTCGAGACGGGCGGTCCATGCTTAAGGCTGTTCCTGTTCGCGTGACAGAGGTCGGTCTCGCAAGAGATTTCCGTCTGCCGGAACGTCAAATACACCACCAGTTCGAGAAACTGTTTTGCGTCGATCGTCGACTCCCTGAAGGGACCGTCCTGTTCCATGACGGCAAGCTGGCTGGAATGACACTCCTGGGAACGCGGTACTCGGACAAACCTGACGTGTCCTACGTTGTTCCCGCGGATCGTCTCCTTGAAATCGTGCGGGGACTGAATTCCGTGGGCACCCCGGATACGGCGGAACGCTCCGGCAAATGACGGATTGGAAGAAGCGCTCGGCGTTGCCTCGCGGCTATGGGCGGCGCACATTATTTGAACGCCGGATGCTTACGGTCGCCTCGGGACAGGAGGTACGCCATCAGGTCGAGGAGTTCGTCCTGGTTGAGCGTGTTCAGGAGGCCCTTGGGCATCATCGAGACGTTCGAGGTGATCATTTCGTCGATGTTGTTGCGTTCGACCGATGTGATCGTGTTCGGCTCCAGCATGTTTGTGTTGATCATGATCGTGTCGCCGTTGAGATTCACGATGCGGCCGGTGATGACCTGTCCTTCGAGCGTCGTGACGATGACGGCGGCGTACTGATCGCTGATGACCTTGCTGGGGTCGACGGTTGATTCCAGCAGGTCGCGCGCGCTGAAGCGGCCGGCGACGTTCGTCAGGTCGGGGCCGTTGGCTCCGCCGCGATTGTCGAAGCGGTGGCAACTGAAGCAGTTGGCAGCCGCGAACATGGCTTTGCCGCGTTCAAAGTCGCGGCCCCGCATGCCGTTCTCCACCAGCGGCAGGACTTCGTCGAACGTCCAATCCTTCACGAAGGGACGCGGCGGTGCGATTTCCTGGGCGGAATCGGCGGGGGCCTCAAGAATTGGCTTGAGAGCGAGCTTTTCTTCGTCGTTCAACAGCGCGAGCGCGTCGTTCTTCACGTTGTCCATGAAGCCGGTGAAGCTGTTGCCACCGTGGAACGTGCCGGCCTTGAGGAACCAGCGGAAGTACCGCTGCCGCAATTCGGGTGTCCAGCCGGCTTTCAGGGTCCGCAGCGAGCGGGCGAGGTCGATCTGCTCTTCCTGCGTCGGAGCCGACTCGAGAAGCGCGACTCCCTTTTCGGCTGCCGAAGGTGCCTGCAGCGCGACGAGCAAGTCGCTGAGCAGGATGTTTTCTTCCTTCGTTTCGGCGGGGAAGATGGTATCGAACCGGGTGACCAGTGCATCGCGCGCCTCGTCGGTGGGAATGCCCAATCGTGTGAAGGCAATCTGGTAGGTCCGCAACAGATCGACGCGTTGCGACGTGGTGAGATCATTCCAAGACAATTTCCCCAGGGCAGCGAGGATGTCGGCCGTCAGTTGAGGATCGACAGCTGGATCATTTGGTTGTCGATGAAATTCGTCTTTCGCCGAAACTCGAATGAGGGCGAGCAGCGACATGATCGCCACTTGCGGATTTGTCTCGGCGAGGGCGCGATCGCGGAACGATTCGGCCGGTTGATGCTCCAGAGCGACGCGCGCGGCCGAGCGAATGAAGCGATCCTCGTGACTCAGCGCGGGCCACGCCTTCACGACAACGTCCGGGCCGATCTGACCATGCAGGGTTTCGACGTCGCGACGCAGTTGGTGCTCGGCGGTGAGCGGCGCGACGTCCGTTACCGGAGCCGTGGATTCCGAACCGGTGTAAGTCACTCGGTAAAGGCCAGACTGTGTCCGTCGACCGCCAATGGTGAAGTACATCGCGCCGTCTTGCGGACGAATGATGACGTCGGTCAGCGAGAGGGGCGTGCCAGCGACGAACTCTTCAAGTTGCGCGGTGTAGCTGCCACCCTGCGGTTGCAGATGGACGGCGTAGAGTTTGCCGTAGCTCCAGTCGCTGATGTACAGGGCGTCCTGATACTTGGCAGGGAATTTCGCCCCGTAGCCGAACACAATGCCGGTGGGTGAACCGGGGCCGATATCCACGACCGGTGGGAGCGTCTCGGTGTAATAAACGGGAAATTTCCCGGCGCCGTTCCGCCAGCCCCACTCGCTGCCGCTGACGACGTGACAGACGCGCGTCGGCCGATACCACGGTGTGTTGAAGTCCCACTCCATGTCGGCGTCGTACGTGAAGAGATCGCCATGGCGGTTGATGGCCGCGTCGAATTCGTTGCGGAAACCGACGCTGACGAGCGTCCAGTCTTTGCCGTCGGGATCGATGCGATAAATAGCTCCGCCCGGTCCCAGGACGCCACGCATGAAGCCGCGTCCATCAGGCATTCGGGGAGACAGATGGTCTTCGCTCCATGTCCTGGGAACGAGCGACGCGTTGGTTTCGGTGAGCTTCGTATTGTTGCCGCAAACGATGTAGAGGCCCTTCCCATCGGGTGTCAGCAGGACGGCGTGCGGGCCGTGTTCGCCGCCCCCTTCGAGCTTGCGCAATGTTTCCAGCGAGTCCAACTGGTCGTCGCCGTCTGTATCGCGAACGCGATAGACGCCGCTCTCGTACTTTCCGCCGGCGTTTACGACCACGTACAGGCTGTCAAAAGCCCAGAGGAGCCCCTGGGCCTCGCCGATATCGACGTTGATCGGCTCAATTTTCGGGGCTTCGGTCACGCCCAGCGGCGGCGGGGTGAGGCGAAAGAGACCGCCGTATTGGTCGCAGACAATCAGCCGTCCCTGGGGGTCGACGCACATGTTGACCCACGAACCTTCGACATCTTTCGGAACGGAATACAGCAGTTCGACCTTGAAGTCTTTCTTGACCACGAGCTTTTCGACCGGAGTCGCTTCTGGTGGGGAGACTTTAGACAGCCTTGCGAAGAGTGCGGCGTTTACCGTGCCGCGCGGATCGGTTCCGAGCGCATTTAAGGCAACAGCCGCCGACCAGGCGGAGTCATCGAACTCGACCTGCTGCCACTTGCCGTCGGTCTTGGAGGTGGCTTTCCAGTCCGCATTGGTGACAAGGACTTGCGAACCGGCCGTGGTGTCGAGCGTGAGTTGTGCGACGACGCCAGCGGGACCGTCAGCATTGGCGGCACGAATGGCAATGACATTCCGCCCCGGCTTCAGGAGCTTGAGGACATCGCCCGAGGTGGGCGAACCCCAGTTGTCGTTTTTCAAGACGCGCGTGCCGTTAACGAAAACAGTGGCCTCGTTGTCTGCTGCGACCACGAGACGAGCCGATTTGACTGTCAGACCGGTCGTGTCAACGTGGCCGCGCAGGAAGACGACGGCATCGGCACTGTCGCCGGAGGTCCAGATCCAATGCGGCGTCGGGGGCTCGGCGGCGAGGGCATTGACGGGGATCCACGAGGCAATCGCCACGACGAACAGGCGGAAGGACAAAATCCGAAACGCGGCGGCCATCAAGGACTCCAGGAGGTTGATCCAAAGCGGAAACCAGCATTCACAAACTGCGACGTCAAATCGAGGTGGCGCCGAGGATAGTCGATTCAACGGGCGGTGTCGAAAGGGTCGGAACCGCGAGGAGCAAAGATCGTGTTGCTCAGGTCGAAACGGCCGTCAGCAGGTCGCGAGGGCCGGGAAGTTCTGAATCTGCGAACGCAGAAGATGGGCCGGATCGTCGTGGTTCGAATTCTCGGAACTACCCTCTTCCGGCGTTTGACCGCCGAACGACGGGCTGTGCTCGTCGGCATCGTCGGCAGGGGGCTGAAACGCCGATGCCAGTCGACCCCAGCCGAACGCCCCGAGGCGAGAATCGACGCGGCGCGCTTCCACGACAAAGTCGGCCTGGCCAATGGTCAGCTTCGCTCCGATCGGCAGTGGGCATGGCTCGCCAGGAGGGAGCCGACAGCCATTCACGAACGTCCCATTCGCGCTGCCCAGATCTTCAATCCAGGCACAATCGCGATTGACCGTCACGCGGCAGTGACGGCGGCTGACAAGCGGCGACGCGATTTTGAGCTGACAATCGGTGGCCCGACCGATGACGGCGACCGCCGGTAGGACGATCTGCCGCAAGTTCGCGTGATTCGCAAGGACTTTGAGAATGACCTGCATGTCGCTCACCCGAAAACATCAATTCTCTTTGATGATAAACGGACGATGTCGCGGTTCGCAAGCGGGTACCGGCAGCGGGCTCAAAATGAACGATCCCCGGACCGTGATTGGCCGGGGATCGTCGTGCTCTCGATATCGTGCCGAGGAGGGTCACGCCGCGGCGGGTTCGTCCCGCGGCAGCATCCGCTCTTCGCCACGAATCACTTCGGGGGTCAGGATGAACTTCTTTCCGGGTGACTGTTCGGGCAGCTCGTACATCGCCTCGAACATGGCATCCTCAAAGACCGACCGCAGGCCGCGTGCCCCGGTGTCCTTCGACTTGGCGATCTTGGCGATTTCCTGGAGCGCTTCCGGGGTGACGTCGAGTTCCGAATTCTCCATCTGGAAGAATCGCTGATACTGCTTGACCAGCGAGTTCTTCGGCT
This sequence comes from Planctomycetaceae bacterium, assembly GCA_019636285.1. Taxonomy (GTDB): domain Bacteria; phylum Planctomycetota; class Planctomycetia; order Planctomycetales; family Planctomycetaceae; genus JAHBXV01. Next base: position 119,574 of record JAHBXV010000003.1, on the reverse strand, counting down.
CGACGAGGATCCGGACCAGGTCTTCCACGCTCAGCGAAGTCAACGGGCCCATCACCGGCAGCCGCCCGATCAGTTCGGGAATCATGCCGTACTCGATGATGTCGTCGGTACAAACGTGCTTGAGCAGGTCCGAATCGTCGGTCTCGACCTTGCGATCGTCTCCGGTCTTGCCGAAACCGATCGTTCGCTTCCCCATCCGGCGGGCAATAATGTCGTTCAGGCCGACAAACGTCCCTCCGCAGATGAAGAGGATGTTGGTCGTATCGATCTGAATGTATTGCTGTTCCGGGTGCTTCCGGCCTCCCTGCGGAGGAACATTGGCAACAGTCCCCTCAAGCATTTTGAGGAGTGCCTGCTGGACGCCTTCGCCCGAGACGTCGCGGGTGATCGAGACGTTCTGGCTGGTCTTGCCGATTTTGTCGATTTCGTCGATGAAAACGATTCCGCGCTGGGCGGCTTCGATATCAAAGTCGGCGGCGTGCAGCAGCTTGAGGAGCAGGTTTTCGACGTCTTCGCCGACGTAGCCCGCTTCGGTCAGCGTGGTCGCGTCGCCAATCGCGAACGGAACCTGGAGCAGCCGGGCCATGGTGCGAGCGAGGAGCGTCTTGCCCGAACCCGTCGGGCCGATGAGCAAGACGTTCGACTTTTCGAGTTCGACGTCGTTGTCTCCTTCGGCCGTGTGCATCAACCGCTTGTAATGGTTATGGACCGCCACGGCGAGGATGCGTTTCGTCCGCTCCTGGCCGATGACGTACTGATCCATGTACGAAACGATTTCGCGGGGGCTGGGAACGCGATTGAAGAGCTTCGTCGTTCCGCCTCGGCGACGGCGTTCCTGTTCGAGAATCGACTGGCACAGCTCGATGCATTCACCACAGATATAGACTTCGTCGGGCCCCTCGACGAGCGGGCCGACTTCGCGATAGCTCTTGCGGCAAAATGAGCAATTGGCGTTCTTCTTGCCGGTGGTGTTTTTCTTGCCAGCGGACATGAAATCACGACCTGAAGCCATCAGATTTCCTTCATCGCGGCCGAACCGACAGAGCGGCATGGCTCGGTTTCGGGGTCACACGCCACGACCTCGCCCTTGAGTCGTGAGCATGGCGGACTCCGACGCGTCTCCGTCGGATGCCGCCGACCGGTCTCAACTCCCGGCCAACGGCCAGAACTCTCTTCTCTTCACTCAACCCTGTGTTGTCGCGTCCGTCGGATGGCCCTTGATCGGCGGCCCCTCGGAACCCGACTTCAACTTTTCCTTCGCCGACGTTGGATCGGAACGCCGTCCCTCCGGCCCCCTGCCCTCCGTCAGTCGCCGCTTGATTAATCGGTATTCATCTTCGGAGAGGCCACCCCCCTGCTTGATTTCGCGGAAGTGCGTCAGGAGATCAAGCGATTCAGCCGTGGTATCCGTTGCCTCGCGAATTCGTGTTCTGACCCGCACAAGTCCCCACACGATTCCGACCAGGAGCAGCCCCAGTGCCACCAGCACGGCCGGATCGGGAAGTGTCTCGGTCAGTCTCGACCATAGAGCCGATTTTGCTGGTCCCATAGCGGCAACTCCCGCCGTTCGAGCGGGATTCCTCCTGATTGACCGACTCCGAAAGTGGCCCGAGCCGGGACATTGGCCCCATTCCGTGTGAACGCCTACTATAAATTGTGTGAAGCAGTTCGCGTGCCGTCCAGCAACTTCCGTGAACATCATTCTTTTCACCACGCCTCGTGGCTGTCGAACCTAGCCCCGGACGCCGATTTCGCCGATTCACGCCGGCGCCGGAGGCCATCCACGGGTTACGGTGTTCCCGAGCCCGTTGGTCGACATTGCACGAATTGCAAGGAATCAAGTTCCCGGTGGAAAATTGCGGCAGCCCATTCAAGTGCCTACAATTCCCGACATGAATTCTTCGCGGGGAAGCCACATGGATTTTGATCAGCGTCTGGAAAAGGCCATCAATCGGGGATTCCGGAAAAAAGACGCTGCCGAACAGGAGCGGGAGCGCCAACGGCTGACGGAAGAGGAGTGTCGATCGCTCCACTCCCGAGCCCGGATGGAGCTTTCGGCCCACGTGAATACGGGGCTTTCGAAACTGGTCGACCATTTTCCGGGATTCGACTTTCAGGAAGTCGTTTCCGCTGATGGCTGGGGTGGAAAGGTTGCGCGAGACGACCTGGCCGGTGCTCCGGGAAAACCGATGTCGCGGCTTTACAGCCATCTGGAAGTGCTGGTGAAGCCCATGAGTTCGGCAAGAATTGTCGAATTGGGCGTGCGCGGCGCGATTCGCAACAAAGAAACGCTCTCGCGGTCGCACTACCAGCGGTTGGATGAGCTCGACCTGGAGACGTTCAAGGACGTTGTCGACCAGTGGCTGCTGGAGTACGCGGAAAAGTTCGCGATGTCGAGCTGACCGCATCCTGAAAGACCAGACTGGCGGCTAACGAGCCACTCGATGTCGGTTTCAACATTCTCCGAATCACTGAGATTTTCGAATAAGGACGGTCATGAGCCGGCACGACGACTTGTCTCTGCTTCTCGATCACGGTCTGGTCGCCATTCTTCGCGCCAATTCGGGTGAAGAACTCGTGAACGTCGCAAAGGCCCTCTACGAAGGGGGCATTCGGATTCTGGAAGTCACGTTCACCGTGCCCAACGCGGCCGAGGTGATTTCCGCCGTCGACCGCGAGATGGGGAAGAAGATTCTGCTCGGAGCGGGAACCGTGCTCGATCCGGAAACGGCTCGTCAGGCGTTTTTTGCCGGTGCGAAGTTTCTGGTTTCGCCCACGGTGAACTTTGACGTCATCAAGATGGGCATGCGGTACGACCGTCTGGTGATGCCCGGCGCCTATACGCCGACCGAAATCCTCTCGGCCTGGGAAGCCGGAGCCGACGTCATCAAGCTGTTCCCGGCGGAAATCGGGGGGCCGGATTACATGAAGGCCGTGAAACGTCCGCTGCCCCAGGTGCGCATCATGCCGACGGGCGGAGTCAATCTCGAGACGATGGCGTCATTCCATGAAGCGGGGGCCTGTGCCTTCGGCCTGGGAAGCTCGCTCGTCGATCGCAAGGCGATCGAAAACAAGGACTTCGCGACCATCACGAAGACGGCGGCTGCGTATGTGGCGAAGCTGAAGGAAATTCGCAGGCGTTAAACGGGAGCGCGCGAGAGCGAAGAGCGCTCCCCGTTGGGTCGCGGCTAACGCTCGGCGATGGCGCGCATTTTCTGGAGGCCGTCGGTGGCGACTTCGAGAGGGTCGCGCTGCCACAGATCTTCGTTGAACAGTTCCAGCGACAGCCAGCCGTGGTAGCCCTTCTGTTTCAGGAGGGCAATCCAGCGATCGAGCGGCTGGATGCCGTCGCCGGGTTGCACTCGGTCGCGGTCATGCTGCTGTTCGCGCGGCGGAGAGGCGGGCGAATCGTTGAAGTGCGAGACGGCGATTTCGTCGAGCGTCATTTGCTCAATCGCCTCGAACGACTCGCCGCCGCGGAAATTGTGGAACGGGTCGATGACCACGCAGCCGCTGGTTGCGCCGGACTTTCGCACGATCTCGACCGCAAGCGACAACGTGTGAATGTGCTCGACGAACCCAAGGTACTCCATCGCGGGCCGCACGCCGTACGGTTGGGCGAGTTCGACCAAATGGCGATACCGTCGTGAGGCGTCACCAATGTCGACATGGCCGGACGGAGGACTGGCGACGATGAACTCCGAGCCGATCGCGGCTGCCTGTTCGATGCGCCGCTCGCATTCTCCCCAAACCTGGGCATCGTCGGCGGGATCAACCAGCGACCAGCCCCGCAGGGCGATCGTCATCGGCACCTTTAATCCGGCGTTATCCAAGGCACGTTTCACATCTTCGATTTTTCCCTGCGACTGGCAATACGCCTCAAGTTCATCATGCCACAGTTCAATGCCGGAGTAACCGGCCGCGGCCGCGACACGAATCTTGTCAAAAAGTGGCGTGGGGCGAATCGTGCTGGCGTTGAGGCTGTAGAGAAAGTTCGGCATGGTGAAGGCTCAGGGGAGGTGGGAATCGCGCGACAGACCCCGTCAGTGCATCAACGAGTATGAGGTAGGGTGGCACGAAATGCCGACGAATTCCATCTTCGTCTCGAAATCGTTGAACCATGCGTCGCTTGTCGTGTGGCTCGCGGCAGGTTGTGGCCTGATTCTTTGCGGGTGCGGCGATGCGTCATCCCCAGCGGCAAAACCCGTCGGCGGCAGTCCAATCGAAGCTGTTGTCGTGGAGCCGGGGCGGTCGGAATCGCCTGCGATGCCGCCTCAATTGGCCGAAGCTATCGAGCCACTTCGTCCAACCGGAAATACGCCGGCACAGCGCTTTCGCATGGCCGATCATCGTGTTCGGCACGACCCTGGGAAGCTCCGTCAGGCAGGTATCGAGACTTACTCGTCAAGACGGCTGATTCTTCATACCGATTCGCCGAATCCCCAAATTGCGAAGATACCGGCGATGGTCGACCAGTTGATCGACACGCTGATGGAAGAATTGGGGCCGCTGCCTCTCGCCACGGATGGGAGCGAACTGCAATTGACCGGCTACTTGATTGTTCAGCAGGATCGCTTTCGTAATGCGGGACTTATTCCTGAAGTCTTGCCAAGCTTTGACCATGGACGGCATCGCGGTTACGAGTTCTGGCTGAACGATCAGCCGACGGATTTCTACCGCGAGCACCTCGTCTTTCACGAATGCGTCCACTGCTACATGACGGCAGACCCCACGCTGCAATTTCCGGCATGGTATCTGGAGGGGATGGCGGAACTGTTCGCGACGCACGTCGGGCCAACCGAGGAGGACGCGAGCATTCGTTTCGGCGTCCTGCCAACCTCCCGAGAAACCTCGCCTGGCTGGGGCCGGATCAAACTCATTCGCGAAGCCGTCGACACCGGCCGCTCGGTCCCGCTGGCTGAAATCCTGCGGTTCCCGGCGGAACGATTTCGCCAGACCGACGCGTACGCGTGGTCTTGGGCGATCTGCTATTTCCTGAACAGGGTTCCCGCGACTCACGAGCGATTCCACGAGTTGATCACTGTTCCCACGAATGACTTCGAGGCCAGTTTACTGTCCCGGTTCGGCGAGGATGAACTCGCCCTCGCGAGGAGTTGGGAAGTTTTCGTCCGCACGATCGACTATGGCTATGATCTGGAACGCGGCTGGTTCGCGGGTGGCGATTTCTCCGGGACGACACCGTCGAGCCCATCAGGCGGCATAACCGTTGAAGCTGCGACAGGATGGCAGTCGACTGGCATTCCGGTCAAACGCGGTCAACGACTTCATTTGACCGCGATCGGGCAGGTCGAACTGAACCGCACGACGCGCCCGTGGATCAGCGAACCTCGCGGGATTTCCCGAGAGTACGCGGATGGTCAGCCGATTGGGCGGCTTCTCGGGTGGATTTGCCCGGCGGCACCGGTTACTGAATGGCGGCCGGGGCGGCTGCCTACGTTCGCCATTGGAGACGGATCAAAAGTCGAGTGCGAGGACGATGGAATTCTTTGCCTAAGAATCAATGACCACTGGAACGATCTGGCGAACAATTCCGGGGCTTACCAGGTTCAAATTGAGACTGGTGAATGACCGCGTGGTGCATGCCTCCTGACGTCTGCCATTCACCCAGCGTACTTCGAAGAGTCTGCCGATGCCGTGAGTGAAGGAATCCTGTTGGTGGTTCATGGGGTGACTTCCTGTTCGGCCCCACTCTTGACCGGCGACAGAGGCGAGTTCGGACCATGCTTTTCGAGAAATTCGGCATAGGTGAGCGTCTCGAACGTGCCGTCATCCCGTTCGATGATGGCATGAAGATAGGAGGTAGCATTTTCGCTATTTGCGGCTAGGCGTCCTCCAGGAGAGAAAGTCGCCCACTGTTCGTCTGGTAGCAGCACGGTGGACCAGTTCGAAGCCGTTGAGCCTTCTCGGAAAGACCGCAGCATCCCCGCGCCGCTCATCGCCAAGAGTTGTGAACCATCATCAGTCCACGACACGCCGAACGGATCGAGGATGGGAAGACTCGGTTCCGGGCCGGAAGTCGCGTTAATCCGCAAGACCTGGTCGCTCACATCGGTCGTGGCAACAGTCGGTCGCGTCGGGTGCCAACTGGAACTAACGCGATGCCCATGTCCAAGGTCGAAGCGCTGCAGTGCTTCTCCTGTTTGCAAATCGTACAGTCCGCCATGAATGCTTGCTGCCGCCAGATACCTGGCATCCGGAGACAATGTGACAGCGCCGGGAACGTTTTTTGGCAAAGTCTTTACCTTGGAGGGCTTCGTTGGCTCCCAAACTTGCACCTGCCATTCGGAATGGTCCGGCTTGGCCACGCAGACGGCGAGTCGAGTGCCGTCGCCGCTGAAGCTGGACCAGTGCAGAGTGCTTGTCGCCCCAAAGTTGAGAGGCTTTGCCTGTTGGCCCTTCGTGTCCGTCAACCAGTACTCTTCGGTTTCACCACGTCGCGCCTTGACGAGCATCCGGCCATTCGGGGCCATGGCCGAAATCCCGCTGAATTCACAGCCGTCAATCCGAGGTAGCGGAACTTCCGAAACATTCGAGAGGCTTGCCAAAGAATACGATTCCAGTCGAGTGGTTGCTTGATGGAGCAGGACCAATGCCCCGTCGCCGTCCGGGGTCAGGCCAACGACCGATGCGCGTTCATTCGATGGAAACTCGACGGATTCCAAGATCCCACCGCTATCGGCAACCGTCAGAATTCTCGACTTTGTGCCGACATAAACGTTCTGGATGGCATGAACCAGCCATCGGTCTCGCGGGGCCGACCATCGGGCGTTGATGACGTTGTTTTGTCCCGATGCCTCGACCTGAGTCGTCTGCCGGGCAGCCGCATCCCAAAGCATCAGTTCGCCAGCTACGGAAACTGCGGCCAGCCAATGTCCGTCGAGGCTCCACGCCGCGATTCTGGTTCCTGCCTGAAACGGGTGAAATGCGGTATCGAGCTGGTCGTAGGCGACGAGCGAAGAGGGATGATAGTCGCCCGGAATAAAGCACTCGCGGCTGCCTGGCCGCCAGAGAGTCGGACCAGAGCTTCCCGTTCCCGGTAGCACGGGGCCAGCGTTTCCGTCCTTGTTGAACAGTTGCAATTCGCCATGTGGAATCACGTCCATGCCCAACCAGCGGCCATCGGGTGACCAGGCTATTGGTCGCAGGGAAGAGTTGTCGGAGGGTGGGAGGTCCGTTACCGCGATCTGTTCCGCCCGAGAATTTAAGAGTGCCAGTCGATTCGGTTTGTGCAATCGTGCCGCAATCAAATCCTCGTTCGGGTGCCACGCCAAAGATAAGATTTGCGCGCCGCCGAATGTGGCCTTGCCGAGCAATTCTCCCGAAGCCTGCCAGACTTGCATGGAAACGAAGTCCGTCGCGGCTACCTTAGATCCGTCGGGCGACCATGCCACCTGCCACGGCACATCCTGAGTGCCGCGGAGCGGCCTGGCCAACTTGCCTGAAGGCCAGTTCCACAACAGGACTCCGGTGCCGCCAGCGTCGATTCCGGGGACCGCGAGTAAGTCCCCGTCTGGGTTCCAACCACCAGCAACCCGGAGGTGTGCACTCGAGACAGTCGGTCCAGATCGCATTTCGACGAGATCAAAACTGCGGAATTCATTACTTGAGTTTCCTTGCCATCCCAGCCAGCGACTGTCCGGCGTCCAGAACACCGAGGATTTTTCCGAGCTGCGTTCAAATGCAGGCAGAACGTGTCGCATTCGCAGCGAAGACTCCACTCGGTTGTAAAGACGGATCCTCGCATCTTCACTCGCGACTGCCAGCCACCGCCCATCCGGACTCCACGCCGCTCCTGTTGCACGGGCTCGCGGCATGGTGGACTCGACCTGCCACCGGCGAATTCCCGGCAGTTTTGTCGGGTGGGAAACAATTCCCTTCCAGACCGTATCGTCCTCTCCGCTTGGCCAAAGTGGATCCTCAACGGGATTGGGCTGAGATTCGGGGGTCTGGTTGGCAGAAACTTCGGCCGTGGCGGATTTCGTCGTTGCGGCGACCGTCGGCTTCTTTCCTGACAACCGCGGAACAATCAGAAGCACCGCCAGTGATGCCAAAACGGCCGCTCCGCCGCCCAGCCAGACAGACCGCGGCATGGGTTGTTTCTGCCGGGTCTTCATGCGGGTGGCGATCGACGGCTCGACTGCCGTCGGCAGGTTGAGGGATGGGGCCGGTCCTCCAATTGTCCCACCGCCAACGTTGGAGTCGGGCTGCAAGGATCGTGTCACCAGCGACTGCCCGGTCAGCGGGGTGAACGCGACGGCCGAGCCACTTGAGATGGCTTTCAATGCCGTCAGCACCTCCGTCATGGATCGCAGACGGTCGTCTGGCGTCTTGGCCAGCATTCGGGACAGAACTGCGTTCAGCCCGCTTCGTCCTTCGTTCGACAGTTCGGTCGACTGGGCCTCATTCAGCGGCAACTCGGGAATTGGGGCCTCGCGGTGGGCGAGAATCTTCTCCATCAGCGTGTCGCCCGCGTAGACAGATCGCCCCGTCAGCAGGTAGTAGAGCGTGCAGCCCAGGCTATAGACGTCGGCCCGCTCGTCGGCGAGTTTCGTGTTCAGCGCCTGTTCGGGGGACATGTAGTCGACCGTCCCCATGACGGCCCCGGTATTCGTCAGATCGGCCTGTCCGCCGGTCTCGTTGCCGCTGGGGGCCAGTCGGGCCAGTCCCATATCGAGGATTTTGAGAGTTCCGTTGCTGCTGAGGAGCAGGTTCGCCGGCTTGATGTCGCGGTGAATGATCCCCTGGCTGTGCGCGAACTCGAGGCCGGTCGCTGCCTGCTTGAGGAGATCGACCGCCTGTCGAACCGTGAGCGGCCCTCGCTCTTTGACGAGCGACGCCAGATCCTTCCCCGGCACATATTCCATGACCAGGTAATGGACCCCGTTCGCTTCGTCGGCATCGAACGCCGCGACAATGTTGGGGTGAGTCAGCCGGGCAGCCGCCTCGACCTCGCGCTGAAAGCGTTGCAGGAGCTCCTTCGTCCGGACGACGGCGGGAGAGAGCACTTTCAGGGCGACGACTCGCTTCATCCGGCGGTGCTCGGCCTTGAGCACCATCCCCATCCCCCCCTGCCCGAGTTTGTCGGTCAGGATGTAGTTGCCCAGGATCAGCGACTTGCCGCGCCCGGCCAGAATCTGCTGGGCCTGAAAGATGGTGAGCTTCTTGAGCCGCACCAATTCGCGAGCCATGTCCTCGCCGCTGGCAATCGACTCGGGCAACGCGGAGACACTCGCGCGTGCCTCATCAGTTGTGACGAGGCCGCTTTCTACCCAACGATCAACAAACTCGGCGCGCGACAGTGCCATAGCGACCTTGACCGCGGAGTGGGATGAAGAACACTCGGCAATAGTCTAGCATTCGCCGGCGCGGGCGGAAGCTTGGGATTGGTTGCGCGCAGAGTCGCGGAGGTCGCAGAGGTCGCAAAGGGGACTAGTGAATGGGGATGCACGCGATTATCGTGCGTTGCCGGGTTACTGACCTTCGTAGCGACAGTTGGGAGTCCTCGCCTGGAATTCTTTGACGCTCTCTCCTGTGATTGTTTTCACGTCCTCAACGACGAGATGTTGCAAGGCCGGATGCCCCGACAGGCGTTGCAGGGTGTGGTCCGAAATGTGGGTGCCGGACAGATTCAGGTATTCGAGCTGGGGAATACTGCTGGCAACTGTTGCGACGCTGTCCCCAATGCCACAATAGCTGAAGCTCAAGGATTTCAGCTTGTGTTTGCTGGCTAATATCGAAAGCTGGCAGCGCGTGATCGGGACCCGCCGGAATTCCACCGACTCCACTTTGGGGAAGTCGAGGATTCGCTTGAGTTCGGTATTGGACAGCGGCGGCCACATGCCCAATTCAGGGTCGCCATAGGGATAGATTGTGACCATCCCTTGAGCTTTGTCGTAGAGAATTCTCTGGAAGTCAGGCCGTGGTATCCAGTCACAGTCCGCGACGTTGCCGACAGGCTCACGGTCAGTTGAAGGCTGCGATGAGACTTGGGATATTCCCAAAACGGTCACCACGAGAACACCGCAACCAGGAAGAGCCCAGCGAGACATGTGATCGTCCCTCAAACGGAGGCGCATCGCGTGGACAGGCTGATTGTTGCGCGACTTAAATACCGCAAGGCGATCGTCAGACCGCTGCTACGTGTCACGTTGAGTCCTACCGAATCAGCAACCCTTCCTTAGCAGGTTCGTCGATGCGCGGGGTTTGGCCGCCGCGGAGGACGCTGTTGCCTTCGAAGAGGGTGCGCTGGTCGATGGGGGAGGGGTTCAGCCAGTCGTCTTCCTGGAACTGACCGCTGCTGGCGTAGGCGGCGATGGCGTTGCGGTAGCAGACGGCTTCGATCTGGTCGACGGGGATGCCCCGTTCCAGCATCAGGCGGGCCGTTTTGGGGACGGCGAGCGAATCGGAGACGCCCCAGTCGGCTGACGAATCGATGATGACGCGCTCGCTGCCGTATTGCCGGACGACTTCCACCATCCGCTCGTTCCCCATCTTGGTTTTGGGGTAGATCGTGAAGCCGCACCAGTAGCCGCGATCGAGAACCTCTTTGCAGGTCTCCTCGTTGTTGTGGTCGATGATGGCCATCTCCGGAGAGAAGCCATGCTCTTCCAGGACATCCATGCTGCGGTACGTTCCCCGCTTTTTGTCACGGTGGGGCGTATGAACCAGGATCGGGAGGCCGACTTCCTTCGCGAGTTCAATTTGCAGGCGGAAGAACTTGTCTTCCGCTTCGGTCTGGTCGTCGTATCCGATTTCGCCGATCGCCACGACCCCTTCCTTGGTGGCGAACAGCGGCAATAGGTCCATCACCTCTTCGGCGAGGGGGACGTTGTTCGCCTCCTTGCTGTTCAGGCCCATCGTGCAATAGTGCCGGATACCAAACTGTGCCGCCCGGAACCGCTCGAAGCCGACCAGCATCGAGAAGTAGTCCTGAAACGTGCCAATCTGCGTACGCGGCTGCCCCTGCCAGAAGGCCGGCTCAATGACGGCGACAACCCCCTGCGCGGCCATCTGCTCGTAGTCATCGGTCGTGCGGGAGACCATGTGTATGTGGGGGTCGATGTAGCGCATGAGTTCGGCTTTCGGGAGGACGTCATCGCGGGCGGATTCGTCAGTTCGAAACGCTAGCGGCCAGTTGGCGCCAGCGAGTGGCTCGTACGGCAGGGTCGGTGACGGCTGACTGGTTTTCTTCGGTCAGAGCGGTCTGCGCCGCCGGCAGGCTCGACGCGGACAATGCCAGGAGGGCGGCTTCGCGATCGGTGGCCAGTTCAGAATCCAGAACCTTGCGCAGATCGGCAATGCCCTCGGCGTTGGTAGCCGGTCCAACGCAGCGCCACAACTCGGGGCTCACCGGCCGTTTGGCGGCCCAGCGTTCGTGCGCGTAATCGAGCAAAATTCGGGCGAGTTCGGCGTTCGCGCGGCGGTCCAGTCCGACGATCGGATCGAGCGCGACCCCGATGAACAGGGCCTTGAGGACCATCTGGTTCCATTGATCGTCGCTGAACTGCTCGGCAGGGAACGGGTTGTTGTGAGCCACCGCCAGAAAGACCGCGCGAATGTTGCTGCGGATCCCCTCCGCGGCCCGCTCCACGAACAGTTCGGGATGCGGAAAGAGCGGCAGAGCCTGATACAGCGCGACCAGCTCGTGGACTTCGCCGGTGGCAAACATCTGGTCGAGAGTTTTGCGAAAGTCGTCGGCATCGGTGGACGGATAATGCAGGACGAGGAAGACCCGTGCCGCCTGGTCAATCGACCAACTGGAGGCGTTCCAGCCGGGGCGAGCCTGCTCGGCCGCCGCAAGTTCCTCGGCTGAGAGCGAGAGTTCCGCCTTTCCCGTCTTACGGACGGCGAGACCGAATGCGAGGTACAGGGCTTTCCGGTCCCCGGCCGTAATGGCAGCGGCTCGATCGTTCAGCCAGTCGGCGGCGGCTTCCGGCAGGCGGCTGGACAACCAGGATTTCAGAACATCGCGAGGAGCGGCAGACATTGGCGGTTCAATCCCGGGCGTGCCGTATGAGAATGGCTCCTCCATGCCTTAATTCAATGGACAGGGCCGCCATGCCCCTTGTCAGTCATCCGTGAGGATGACATTCCGCATAGGTGTGCCACTGGCTCCGCCAGTCCGTTCCTTCCATCGAAGAAAAAGACAGCACTGGCGGAGCCAGTGGCACACGAAAACCAATTCTCGATGCCTCCTTAAATCGTGCTTTGTTCAGCCGTGGTGCGAGCAGCTTTGCGGGCGTCCACAGCATCCGCCTGACATCGGAAGGACCGGCATCTGGTTCCGGGTTCCGCCGGCAACTGTCGCGATGAGGCCCCCGGACAGGACTCGTTCGACAGGGGCTGTGGCTTCGGTGTCCCCTGCTGGAACTCCGGCGCGCTCGCACAGTTCGCCCCAGGTCGACAGCTTTTCCTTCATTCCGTGCTGCACTTCAACGGTCTGCTGATTGGTCGGGCAAACGTATTCGTAGGTCGGCATGTTGTTTCGTCCGATTCGTACAAATCACCACATCATTCAGGATACGCCGGGGACCGGGAGCGGTCCACGAGACTTGCCGAGGTGGCGTGCCGTCTGGCTCCCACGGACCACCGGGACCGGCTACTTCTTCCCGAAACAGTACAAATATTCCTGCCGAACGCCGCTGCTGCGGTCGGCCACTCGCAGGAACAGTTTTCCCTGCGAAACAGCGGGACTGGCGAACGACTCGCCGACGTCGTTTTCGGCCACCGGATCGAATTTCTCGGGATTCGGCCGGAAGACGTACATCGAACCGGCTTCGTTGGCCCAGTAGATATTGCCACCGGCGTAGACCGGTGATGCACTCACCGGTCCGGACAGCCGCTGCTTCCACATTTCCTGGCCGTCCGTCGCCCGCCAGCAGAAGAGGACGCCCTGATCGGTCAATGCGTACACGTAGCCGTCGATGACGATCATCGACTGTTCATAGCACTTCTGGTTGTTTTTCCAGAGAACCTGACGGCTGCCATCGGCCTTGACGGCAATCGTTTCTGCCTTGGGATACCCGCCGCTGGCGATGACGATGTCATCTGTCCAGACCATCGTTCCACAGGTCGCAAAGGTGGTCCCCTGGACCGTCCACAATTGCTTGCCGGTGGCCGGATCGTACGAGGTAACCTGTTCTCCTCCGCTCAGGAGCAACTGATCGCGTCCCGCGACATGGGCGACGACGGGCGATGAGAACGTGATGTTGTTGGGGCGCGCGGTCTTCCACAAAGGCTTGCCAGTCTCGCGATTCAGTGCCGTTAGAAAGCTGCTGCCGTCGTATTCGCCGCTGATGATGACCGAGTTCTTGTAGATAAGTGGCGAAGGGGCGTAGCCGTATTCAAAACGCTTGGGGCTGAATGGACCGGCGACTTGCTTCCAGAGGACTTTTCCGTCGTCCAGATTGAGGGCAACGACTTCGATCTTTTCGTGATGAAAGAACGAGGCGTACAACCGTTCGCCATCCGTCGCGATCGTAGGTGATGCCTCGGTGTTTTTGGCGTGATTGCGGGCTGGAAAGCCGCCCCGGTTCACTTCGACGGCCCACTCCTGTTTGCCGGTTTCCAGATCAAACGCGAAGACACCGTGAATCTTCTGCTGCTCGTCGGCCGACGGCAGGAAGATTTTGCCCCGCGCAATGATGGGTGAGCCATGCCCGCGGCCCGGGACGGGTGTCTTCCACAAGACGTTCTTGCCCGGCCCCAGATCCGTCGGGACCGGATCGCTGGAGGCGATTCCGTTTCGATGCGGACCTCGCCACCAGGGCCAGTCGGTTTCGGCCGAGAGTTTCGGGAACTCGCTGAGTTCGGGAATCTCGGCCGCGGCGAGTGTTCCGCTGACGACGACCAGACAGACACACGAAAGCCAACGTGCCTTGCTCATCACCGTCTCCTTGAGGAACTCGATAAAAGTTCCTGAGTGACTAAGAATTCCTACACAACCTCTGTGCAATCAAGTTTTTGCCGGGATTCTCGCAGTTTTCTGACAGGCACAACCGGTTGTGTTAGAGGTTCCAAAGACCCCACACAATCAGATCGCTAATGTCCGCCGCGTTTTGGGCGGAACGAGTGAGTCGCCTGCCCGTAAATCCCTTCAGCGGCCTCCATCATGGTTTCCGAGAGGGTTGGATGGGCGTGAATCGTTTCGGCGAGATCGCGGGCGACGGCGGCGGTTTCGACGGCCAGAACTCCTTCCGCGATCAGTTCACCCGCTCCGACGCCGACCATGGCCACACCCAGAATCCGCTGAGTCTTCGCGTCGCAGATGATCTTAGTGAGACCGTCGTTGCGTCCCAGAGTCGTCGCCCGGCCGGAAGCTCCCCACGAGTACTTGACGACGTTGACTTCGATTCCTTTGTCTTTGGCTTCCTGTTCCTGCAGGCCGCACCAGGCAATTTCGGGATCGGTGAAGACGACGGCGGGAATGGCCACGTTGTCGAACTCGGCCGGCTCCCCGATCAGGGCCTCGACGGCCACGTGCGCCTCGCGGGTCGCCTTGTGAGCCAGCATCGGCTCGCCAGCGACGTCGCCGATTGCCTGGATATGGGGAACATTGGTGCGCCGCTGGGCGTCGACCGGGATGAAGCCTTTGTCGTCGACGTTGACTCCCGTCGTTTCGAGGCCAAATCCCCGGCTATTGGGGCGACGGCCAATGGAAATCAGCACGCGGTCGAAGATTTGCTCGGGCTCCACGCCCTCTCCTTCGAGGGTCGCCACGATTCCCTGAGAGGTCGCCTTGAGTGATGCCACCTTGGTGTTGAGGTGAATCGCCTCAAACTGTGACTCAAGGCGTTTCTGGAGCGGCTTGACGAGATCGGGATCGGCTGCGGCAAGCAGGCGGGGCAGGAACTCGACCACGGTGACTTTAGAACCGAGGGCGGCGTAAACGGTCCCCATTTCCAGGCCGATGTAGCCGCCACCGACGATCAGCAGTCTCTTTGGGACATCCTTGAGTTCGAGCGCCCCGGTGCTGTCCATCACCCGCGGGTCGTTAATCTGAAACGCGGCCGGCATCGCTGGGGAGGAACCGGTCGCGATGATGCAGTGATCGAACGTCAGCGTCTCGGTTTCGCCCGATTTGAGCTTTACCTTGAGCGTGTTGGCATCGGTGAACTCGCCGCGGCCTTCCAACAGCTTGACGCCGCGGGCTTTGCAGAGCTGGCCGATCCCGCCGGTCAGCTTCTGGACGACATCGCGATCTTTCCAATTTCGCAGCTTGTCGAGATCGAGCTTCGGTTCGCTGAAGGAAAGGCCCCAGTGCGAGGCTTCCCGGGTTTCGTTAATCAGCTTGGCGACATGCAGCAGGGCCTTGGACGGTATGCAGCCGCGATTGAGGCAGACTCCGCCGGGAGCAACGTCGTCATTGACGAGCGTCACTTCCAGGCCGTGATCGGCCGCCGCGAACGCCGCCGGATACCCCCCCGGACCGGCCCCCAAGACCACAACTTTCGAATGCATAATCGCCACAAAATCCGTGTGCGTAAGGAAAAATTTCCGGCAGGTTTTCCCCGGCCGCGAGGCGGCCCGGAAGGCCCGAGAAAGCGTCAGTTGTCCCGGATTCCCGAGGCTGTTGCAACCGAATCGCCGACCGAGTCCGCAATCGGACCTTCGGCGCGGGAGGATTGTGCATTTTGGACCGACGAACCGCCGCCTGAACGGTCAGTTGGCGACCGCTGCCGGACCAGACGCCGTAATCAGTGCGTCCAGTTCCGATTTCAATTTCGGGAGAATCTCGTCGTAGGTGAAAGCCCCCAGTTCGACCGGGCCTTTCTTGAGATTCACGAACTTGGGGCCACACCACAGGCCAAGGTCGGCATCGTCCGTTTCGCCGGGGCCGTTGACCCGGCACCCCATGACGGCGATCGTGATCGAATGATCCTTGGCGTACGCGGTCATTTCCTTAACCTGTTCGGCCAGATCGATGAAGGCTTCGTTCTCGACCCGGCTGCAACTCGGACAACTGATGATGTTCAGCGTCTGGAGGCCATAGTCGACGACCGAGCGCACCCGGCCGGCAGCAATGTCAGCCAGAATCTGACGCCCGGCGACAATCTCTTCAGGTTTGCGGGGATTGGAGACCGTCAGCGAGACGCGAATCGTGTCGCCGATGCCCCGGCTGATGAGTTGCTCGAACGCAATTCGCGTCTTGATGATTCCATCCGGCGGCATGCCGGCTTCGGTCACTCCCAGGTGAATCGGTACGTCGGGCCGCCGTTCCGCGAACCGGCGATTGACCTCGATGACTTTCCGGGGATCGGAATCCTTCAGCGAAACCACGTATCGCGTGAACTCGAGCGAATCGAGCAGATCGCAGTGTTCCCAGGCGCTCGCAAGCATGGGGGCGAGCGAGTCTTCATCGGCAATCTGCAACTTTGCCGGGTCGACCGAGCCACAGTTCACGCCGACTCGCAGGGCACAGTCGTTGTCTTTGGCGACCTGGGCGATGTAGGAGACCTTTTCCTGCCACGGCTTGTCGCGTTCGTGGTGGTAGAGATGGCCCGGGTTGTAGCGCAGCTTATCGACGTAAGGAGCCACCAACTCAGCCAGCCGATAGTTTTCCTGCAGGTCGACGGAAAGGTTGGCGGCTGTCTGCTGGCGAATCTCACGGAGAGCGTCCGCATCCTTCTTACTATCAACCGCGATGCGGACGACGTCGGCTCCGGCAGCGTGCAGGGCGTTCACCTGCCCCACCGTGGCGTCAATATCCTGGGTGTGCGTCGCCGTCATGCTCTGCACGGCGATCGGGTGTCCCGCTCCGATCGTGATCGACCCCACTTGTACGGATCGCGTTGGATTGCGTTGAATCTCCATCAGCACTCCCCCCGGCACGCCGGTTCGTCGATTTTCTAGAAATCTTTTTCTTGTAATAACTTACAGCACATTGGCCGTTTCTGGTCTGGCCGTCCAACGAGTCGCCTGGCCGAACAACGTGCCCACGGGCGTTTCCCTGTCACATGGTAGGAGAGGAAAGACAATCCGTCCACGTTGAGGGAAAAGCTGCCGTTCCGACCGGGTCCGCTGATTCCGCAAACATCACGAATCCGATAAGTCTAGTTGGAGAAACGGTTTGCTCTTTCCCGGCCCGCAAGATTTGAATAAAAGTGCGGGTTAGGTAAACCTTGCAGCGATCGTCGAGAAAATCGATGAACACGGATGCTCGTCGCCCTCGGCTCCGGAGCCTACTCCGTCGCCATACCGCCGTCGTGGCTGGCCTGGCGACGCTGGCGGTGCTGCATTCGGGCTGCAATGCCACGCGACAAGCTCTTTCGCGACGATCGGCGGAGTGCGAGGCGCTCTGTCAGCAGGCCGAGGCGGCTCGCAACAACGGGCAGGAGGAGCAGGCGAGCCGTCTGGTCGATGCGGCCCTCAAGCGGCGCCCGCGACATGGCGATTCGCAGGCCACGCTGGCGGAGGCCCTGTGGTGCGACGGCAGACCGCAGGCGGCCCTCGACCAGCTCGACCAGGCTATGGCGGAGAATCCGGGCGACCTTCGACTGGCTTGCCAGCGGGCCGAATGGCTGATGAATGCTGGCCAGACGCAGGAGGCGCTTCAGGCGGCGAATTCGGCGCTAGCACAGGATCCGAACCAGACGACCGCGCTCCGCGTGCGATATCGTTGCGAGCAACAGTTGGGGCACCGCGAGTCCGCGCTCACCACGTTGCACCGGCTGACGATGGCCGATCCGAATGATCTGGACGCGGCGCTGGAGCTCAGCCAGATTCACCTGTCCCGTGGAGCGGGCGCGCGTGCGGCCCCGGTTCTGCGAGAAATTCTGCAGAATCCGTATCTGACTTCCGCGCAGCGGGTCGAAGCCGAGTGGCTTCTGGGGCGCTCGTACCTCGTGGCCGAGCGCTGGTCGGACGCAGCGGCACAACTCAATCGATCGATCCGTGAACGCGAGCCGAGCGCGGCCGACTGGCATCTGCTGGCAGCCGCGCGAAAACAGAGTGGCGACCTGTCGGGAGCGGCCAGCGCGGTCCGCGTGGCCCTGGAGTTGGACCCGACCCATTCGCCGTCTCGTGAACTGGCGGCCGAGCTACCCGCCTCTCCGACACGGACTGCCGAGGGTGTGCTGCCAGCGGGGTTTATCAACGATTCCACCACGAGTTTTCAGGCCGCGCCCCTCCCCGAAACGAATGTCGCTGGCGCGTCGATCTTGCCGGATTGGGCAAATTAGTCCGTCGCGCGGCGGATGTGTCGCGAGGGGGGGATTCGGGGTCGATAACCACGTCGGCACCGGGGTGTCTCGCTCGGAAACGAACCCGGAAGACGATTGGGACACCCTTCGAATTCGAGTCGATCGAGGGCAGCGGGCCAGTCGCGTGTTCGTGGAAATTTCTGGCCGCGAACCGGTTTGGAAACTGGCTGCTTGACAAGCTGTAGGGACTTGGCTATCTCAATGGCGCGAAATGCGACCGCGAGGTTTGCATCTTGCAAGGCGAACAGGGTTTACGAGAGTTTCGTCAAAGTTTCGACTTCGATGGCCGACCTGAGTTCACGAGACTGGTTTTTCTACCGAGGCGCGAGGTTCCCGCAGATGTCTATTGCCCTCCTGGAAGTTGGACATGCATCCGTTCTCGACTGGGACGCTCGTCTCGAAGATGGCGAGATCCCGGTCATGATCATGTCGGACGATGACGACGAAGACATCGAAGAAGACGGCGACGGCGACTTCGATGATTTCGAAGACGATGACGACGACCTCGATGATCTCGACGAAGAGCTCGATGAGGACTTCGAGGACGACGAATTCGAAGATGAGGACTTCGAAGAAGAGGAAGAGGAAGAAGAGGAGGAAGACGATGACTTCGACGACCTCGATGACGACGAAGAAGACGATTTTTAATTAACGCGTCGGCCCCCAACCGGATTGCCGGTGGGCTGCTTCGTTGTGTCTTTGCCGCATCAGGCGTCGCGGATAGAAAAAGACAGGCTCTCTCGACTCTTGAAGGAATCGAGAGAGCCTGCTTTCGTTTTTACAGTCGAGTTCTTCGACGCGGTTGTTACCGGACGTCGATCAACTCGACGTCGAAGTGGAGCGTCGAATTCGGCGGAATCGTGCCGGGGGCCCCTTGGGCTCCGTAGCCGAGTTCAGACGGGATTTCGAGCTCAATCATTCCGCCCTCGCCGATCAGTTGCAGGCCTTCGGTCCAGCCGGCGATCACCCCGTTGAGGGGAAATTCGATCGCCTCGCCGCCATTGTAGGAGCTGTCGAACTCCGTCCCGTCGTCGAGCCAGCCGCGATAGTGCGCCAGGACGCTGTCGGAGGCTGCGGGCTTCTTCCCTTCGCCCACTCGCAAAACGCGGTATTTCAGGCCGGAGGCGGTGGTCTCGAAGGGACCCGAGCGATCGACTTCGGGGGGAGTCGCTGCTTCGCTTGCGGGAGCCGTCGGAGCATCGGCAACGGGTTTCGCGGGGACAGCCGACCAGCATCCTCCCACGCCGACTACCAGCGTGAGTCCGAGAAGTGAGCTTGCACGAGCCAAGGCGATACGGGGCATGGAAAAGAGTCCTGAAACGGAATGACGACTGTCGTCCGGCCGCTGCGGAAACGTGTCCTGTCCGGCCGACCTGAGCCCTCAACAATACCGATTCAACGGGTCGGTACAACCATCCCGTGCGATGACTTAACTTTCGCAAAGTTGGAAGGCGTGCTGAAAACCGCGCGACATTCTGTCGGGCGACTGGCTATTGGCGGCGGAACGGTAGAATTTTCTCCAAGTCGCTCGGGATCTGTTTCTGGATCAGCCGCTCGACTGCGGACTCCGTCAATTGCCGCGTCAGGTCACGAAGCGGGACGGGGTCGAACTGGGGCTGCGACACGGTCCCGCGCACGCCCACCGTCAGACTTTTTCCCGAGAGTGCCTGGCCAATCTTGCCACCGGGGAGCCAGTCGCCGTGCAAGGGAATGTCGAGCACGAGATCGAGCGATTCATCGAAGCCGACCGAGCCGCGCGTGGTCACCAGCGTCTCGCCAACCTGTAGTTGTAACTGCCGATGGTGAATTCGCCCATTGGCGACAGCGAGTTCGACCGACTGTTCGGGAAGGCTGATCCGCGCGCGGTCTGAAACTCCAGATGCGATGTCCTTCTTGAGGATGTTCCGGACCTGGTCGATGACTCCGAGCATTCGCAGCGAATTCGGACCAGGGATGGCGGTCGCCGAGTGAATTCCGAGCCGTCCTTGAGTCTGGGCCATGGTGGGGCTGGCGACGGGGATCATGACGCCGCTGGTTTCGAGCGAAAGCTGCCCCTGCACGGCCGTCGCATCGGCCAGAAAGGGAGCCGCGTAGCGGACCCAGCCCGCGCACAGTTCTTCCGAAAGAGACACACGATCGATCAAGACGCCTGCGGGGATCGAGACCGTGGAACCCGTGGCGGAGCGAGTGAGCGAGCCATCGACACGAATTCTTCCATCATTGACGGGAATCCAGACGGGCTGCACCGCGATGGTCGACGGGTTCGCCGTCAGTCGCAGCGAAGACGCTCCAAGTTGCAATCCAGCAAATTGGCCGCCCGTCCAGGCCATGCCGCCCTGTCCATCCACGAGGCCGTTCGGGCCAATTCGTGCCGAGAAAGATTCTCGTCCGGAGCCGGTCAGCCGAATTTCGCCCGGCAAAGCGGCTCCCAGGGATGCGAAGAATTCTTCCCACGCAAACGTGAGGTCGCCTTGGACGTTCAGCACTCCGTCGTTCTGTTCTTTCCCGGTAACCGATCCGGAAAGACCCGAGGTCCGCCAGTTCGCGTCGATTTTCTCGATGGATTGCTGATCCTTGGCGAGGTGAACCGTTCCATCGACGGCCAGCGGGACCGTCACCGGGTTCGCTCCCTGACGCTGAACGACGAGGCCCGGACTTTCCAGGCTCCAGCCGACTTCTTGAGACGCGTTCGCATTGGGAGACTTTCCAAAGTCGGCAACCGCGAGAATCGGCCCTGAGACGCTGGCTGAGGAATTGATGACCTGAGGTTCCAGCCCGGCCAACAGGCGTTCGATGGCCCCCTTGGCACGAATTTGTCCTCGCAACGAGGCGGGGATCGCCTCTCCGCCAGAAAGGCCATCGGCCTCGATCGTGACTGATTGGCCGGTCACGCGGAGGGTTGAGAGATTCCAGGCCCCGGTGGCCGTCTTCAATTGACCGTTGAGCGAGATGGCGACCGAGGGATCGGAAAACGCCCGCCCCTCGCTCATCACTCGCAGATTCTGTACGGTCCCGGAAATCTGCCCGTCCATCACTCCATCGGAAGCCCGTTGAATGGCCCCAGTCAGTTGAGCCTGTCCGGATAGCCGCCCGGACATTTCCGGTGCGAGAATTTTTCCCCGACGCATCCATCGATCGAGGTCACCCACGAGTTCGAACTTCACGTCTGAGGAACCAATGGCGGCACTGGCTGGTTCGTTCCAGTCGAGACTCGCTCGATCGGCATCCGCCAGCAAACGAACGCGAGCCGAGCGAATCTGGCTCAGGTTCGGGGTTGCTGATGCTGCCAGAATGTCAAAGTCGCCAGTGAGCTCGCGTTCGCTCCAGACTCCCTCGGCGGTGCGCCCCAGGCTCCAGCCATTAACGGCCAATTGTCCGTGCAGGCGAGCGCGATCGACTGCGGGATTCTCGAAGTCGGCGTCGATGCGCGCCTGGCCAGCCAACTGAACGCCATCGAGGGAGGCGTAGCGGGACAAACGCTGGGCGAGTTTCGTTAAATCGCCCTGAACGACGCAGCGCAGCCCTTGCTCGGAAGGTTCCGCGGCGGCCTGAAGAAATTCCGAGCGACATGCCGTCCGCTGCAATTCCCAGGCTTCTCCTTGCTGCCTGGCGCGGAGCATGAATTCAAAGGGTGTTTCCCAGGTTTCGGGACCATAGGGTGTTTTCGCGGAGAATTCAGTCATACGCGCGACCAGATGCAGTGCCGGTTCGCCTTCGACCGCTCGGACGGCGCCGCTGACCTCGAAGTGGCCGCGTTCGATGACGATTCCGTCGTGCAGTTTCAGGACGTGGGGAAATTGCCGAGTCATGGCGGCTACGTCGACACGCGCGGAGAGTGTGGTTTCCCGCACCGATGTTGGGGCAGTTCCGCCGACCTTTGCGTCTTCGCGATTTCCCGGAAGCCGCAGCGCATAGAGGGAGGGAATTCCACCGGTCCATTGGACGTGGGCCAGATCGTTGGAGATCGTCAGATTTTCCCCCACCAGTTCGGTCGGCGTCCAACTGACTCCTCCTTCGACGGAGGACGATGGAATTCTCAGGCGGTCTCCCTGCCAAAGTTCACCCTGCGAAACATCCAGGTCTGTCAGGCGGCACTGTGCGGCCATGCGACCGCTTGCGAAGGCGTCATCGGATGACACCAACTGAAGTTTGCCGTCGAAGGTTCCCGCGATCTGGCCGTCAATGCCGTATCGCCACAAGAGTGGCCCCAGCGATTCCAACTTCCACCCCTGTCCGTCGACATCCAGTTGCAGACGGGGAGATGTGTCGGTCTGAAAAGCGTAGCCAACCTTTAGTGCCTGGCCTGCCTCTCCGTCCCGGCTGTTCGCGAACTCGACATTCGCCTTCACCGCGCCTTCAGCGGAAGTTTCACATTCGATTTGGGCAATCCCCAGGTGCGCTTCGGGAACGTCATCGGGTTGATCGATTCGTCGCCAGTTCACGCTTGTCTCGTTCAGCACAACCTTGACGACCGTTGCCGCTCCACTTGACGGGAGCGCGTAATACTCCGCGAGGATGTCGTCCCACGTGCTGCCGTCCTGACGGACGACCAGATGGCACTCGACTTTGTCGAGCGTGATCGTCCCCAACTCTTGCGGCTGCGCGACCAACTGCCAGAGCGGGCGGCTGGTTCGGAACTCGGTGATCCGGGCGAGGATTCGCCCTTCCCGGTCGATGACCTCGGCGTCACGAACGACGACGGGCGAAAACCAGTCGAGTTTCGTGGCACCAAGTTGAATGCGACCCGAAAACCACGGTGCCAGCCACTTCGGCACTTCTTGCCGAACAGAGGTGTTCGCGATTCCATACGGGACGGCGTAGACAGCCAGTCCGAGCAGGATCAGCGTTCCGAACAGCCGTCGTCCGAAGCGGCGCGGCGGTTGCTTCTGGGCGAGGGAATTCTCGGGTTTTGCAGGTGTTTCGACGTTCGTCGCAGGTTCCATCCCAACCTCGCTGGCATGCGTTCCGCGCGGAGCTTCGCCGCGCGGTCTGTCTCCCTATTGATCTCTTCGGCATCACATGCCACGAGAGTTTGCGCGACTGTCAAATTCGCAGTGAGAGGCGGTAGTTGCTCAACGGCCCCCGAGAGCGACTTCCGCCCTCTTCCAAAGCGACCATCCCGCCCAAAGGATCGTGGCTAGCACGGCCATCAGCCCGGCCCAGAATGCCCAGGAGACCCAGGTGGTTCTGGTCCGCGGCTGATTCAGAACGCGCACCGTCGCTTCGATCTGCTGGCGAACGGTTGGCTGTTCTTCGCGTTTGAGTCGTCCGACAAACTCAGCAAGATGCGAACGAGCGGCCTCGGGGTTCTGTTCAAATGCCCGATAGGCTGCAGTACGAACGTTTGGTTCGGGATCGTCGCGGGCGGCGAGAATCGCCTCAGTTGTCGCCGATTCCCAGGGTGCCAGCACGGAGAGCGTATCCAACGCATAGGACCGCTGGGCGGAATCATGGTGACTCAGCGACTTGACCCAGGTTCGCTCGGCGCGTGCGGCCCGATCGGCGGCCGCATGCCAGCCCCGCCAATTCGCAATCGTCGTTAGAACCAGGACCGCACAGACCAGCCCCCAGATCACGTGAGCGCGGAACGAGGTTGGAGACTCTTTGGGGATGGGGATCGCCGGAGCGCTGCCGCGGACCTTGACCGGATTGGTGACGGGTGACGCGTCGTTCCGGGTGTGGGCAAACAAGTCAACGGGACTCGTTCTCGCCCGGCTCGGCTGCAAGATGGCCTGCAACCGGACGGCCACTGTGGCTGCATCTTTGGGGCGATCGTCCGGATTCTTCTGCATCAGGCTGGTGATCAGGTCGTCGAGTTCGACCGGGCAGTCGAGCAGTTCGGCCAGAACGTGCGGGATTTCCGCTTTGAGATGCAGATTGAGAATCTCGCCAACGGTGTCACTGTCGTACGGAGGACGACCGGTCAACAGTTCGTAGAACACGCAGCCAAGGGCATAAAGATCGGTACGATTCGAAATCGGGGGCTTGCCGCGGATTTGCTCCGGAGACATATAGTGAAATGTCCCCAGCGTCTTCCCGGCCGCAGTCAGGCGATGGCCGGCTTGAATGGCTGCCAGGCCAAAATCGGCGAGTTTGACTTTGCCGGACTTGGTCAGCAGAAAGTTGCCGGGCTTGATGTCGCGGTGGATGATTCCGCGTTCATGGGCGAATTGCAGGGCGGCGCAGATCTGCAAGCCGTAGTCGATCACGCGATCCCACGTCAGGTGGCCGCGTTCGTTCAACTGGTCGGCAAGTGTTCCTCCGTCAACGAGCTCCATCGCGTAAAAGCGCTGCTGGCTTTCACACGTCCCGCCAAACGAGTGGACGATGTTGGGGTGTTTGAGATTCTTAAGGAGCTCGACTTCCCGTTCAAAACGGGCCAGGAGCGTGGCATTCTTGGCGACTTCGTCCGGCAGAATTTTGACCGCCACGATCCGGTCGTTGCCGACGTATCTCGCCCGGTAGACGACGCCCATCCCCCCTTCGCCCAGCTTGTCCAGCAGTTCGAAGGGCCAGACCCAGCGCGAATCGGTTGAGGGTCGGTTTCCGTCCCGAGATGGCAATTCGGCACTTTCTGTTAGGCGGGGCGGACGTTCACTTCAACCAAGTTTAGCACGCTCTGGCAGGACGTCATCTGGCTGAATTGTTTGCTTTTCATGGGATATCAGCCGTCGAAGCCCCATTGACGATCCTCGTGACACTCGATAACCTTCGGCCCCACAAAGAGTTCCAGCGACAAGGATGTCGATGATGCGAATCGCGATGCTGACGGCGACGTCTCTTCCGGAAGTTGGTGGGGCTCAGATCTGCGTCGACCAATTGGCGCGGCAATTCCAAATCTCCGGCCATGAAGTGGTCGTGATCGGCCCCCACGCCCATGGGCCAGGAACGGCTCTCCAGGGTAATTATCCCGTCGTCCGGTACCATCGCCCGCTCAGCCAGCGCGGCAACTATTCGCGGTTGAAATCGCTGCTCATGGAACTGCATCGCGAGCGGCCCATTGACCTGCTCAACGTCCATCTGACCTATCCAGGCGGATACGTCGGCCGCTGGTTTTCTTGCCAGACAGGCGTGCCTATGGTGGTGACTCCGCATGGCGGCGACGTTTTTTATCGCTCGCGCTTTCGCAAACGGCCGTTGCTGTGGGGCCGAATCCAGGGGGCGTTGTCGGCGGCGGATGCCGTCATTGCTTTGAGCAGCTATTTCGGGCGGTTGCTTGCCGAGATCGCGCCGGCCCAGCGCCATGTCATTCGCATTCCGAATGGCGTGAACGTGCGTGAATTTCAGGAGACAGCGGTCCTGCCGGCAGAGATCTCGAAAAAGTGCGGACCGCGATATGTGCTTGCGGTGGGACGGCTTGTCGGGCGGAAGGGATTCGATACGGCCGTGGCCGCGATGGATCGTCTGGTCGAACGGCATCGGGATGTTCGCCTGGTGTTCGCCGGTGACGGTCCACAGCGTCAGGCGCTTGAAACCATGGCCGGTGCATCTCGCGCGGCGAAGCAGATTGTTTTTCTGGGGACGGTGACAGGTGCCGCGAAGGTGGCCCTGTATCAGTCCTCGCTGATGACGATTGTGCCCTCCGTCGACGAAGACAACATGCCGCTCGTGGTGCTCGAAGCGATGGCCTGCGGTCGACCGGTCGTCGGGAGTCGCCTGGGAGGGATTCCCGACTTCGTCATTCCTGGTCAGACTGGAGAACTTGCCGAACCGGGCGATGCACAATCGCTGGCCAACGCGATCGGTTCCGTTCTCGATCATCCGGCACGCGAAGAACTGTCGCGAAATTGCCGCGAACTGGCGCTTGCGCACGACTGGTCACGCATCGCTGACCGTTACGTCGAACTCTTCAAGAGCGTCGCGAAGCGCGACAGTCTTTTGCGAGCTGCCTGATGCGGTTGCCCCAACCGGTACGAACTGGAATAGCCGGGAATTGACCACTGATGTCGAACGAACTGCTTCCGGGACGTTACCGTCACTACAAGGGAAACGACTACATCGTCCTGGCTGTCGCGCGGCACAGCGAGACTGAAGAGGAACTCGTCGTTTATCGTCTCGATTACGGCGACCGGTCATGGTGGGTCCGCCCGCGAACGATGTTCGAAGAGACGGTCGAGATCAATGGGCAGACTGTACCGCGGTTTCAGTATGTTGAACCCTGTCTGCCCTGACGGCGGGAGGTCTACATGCACCGTTTACTCGCCGACCTGCCCGTGCGTCGACCTGACGAGTTGACAGAAGTCCTGATCGCGCGAGACGGTGTTCGATTCGAGCGGATCGTTTCGACGGGGCAGTCGAGTCCGCCGGGGTTCTGGTACGATCAGCCCGAGCACGAATGGGTATGCATCCTGGCGGGATCTGCCGAATTGGCGTTCGAGGATCGGCCGCCGGTCCGCCTGTCCGTCGGCGACTCGTTCTTCCTCCCGGCGAGGATGCGTCATCGGGTCGCCTGGACCTCCGAGAGTGAGCCGACGGTGTGGCTGGCAGTCTTCTGGTCACCTCAAGTCTGAATTTTTCGTGAGGGAATCCGGCGGGATTCTCTGAGGCTCGATCTTTTTGGCCTCGGCGGCGCGCCTGGATTTTCGAGGACTTGTGAATAGACTCCCGGTGAAGTTGTCGAGTCGTCCCTGACTCGGTTACGCTCGCCCCCGGATTGGCGAGTCTGATTGAATCGCTCGGCCAGCCAGTTCGCGCCAGTCCCGATCCACCTCCATTTTCTCTCAGCCATGCATTGGCGACGCGACAGAAGTTGCTCGCCGGAGGCAAGTATGAACGTACAGAGCCGTTTTGGAATTGCCGATGTTCACTCACCCGATCAGAACTGGCATGCCGAAACCTTTCGCCTGACTTCGGAAGTAGTGCGACAGACCGAGCAGCGGCAGGAAAAACTGGCTCTGGAAGAAGAGAACGCCGCCCTGAAGTGTCCGATCGACGAGCGCATCGAGGCCTTTCTCGCCAAGTATTTCGCGGACCTTGAGCTAGCACATCCTCTGTCATTGCCCTCGGAAACGATCGTCCTTTCGCGGCACGGAATCGCCAGGGAACTTTCGCTTCCCGAGGTGGGTGACAGCTTCAGCAATCCGCACGTTCGCTCGTATCGCATCCGTAACGGGGTTCTGCACAATCCGCGCAGTGATCGACGGACGACAGCGGGAACATTCCATGTCGCCGAAGGAGGGCTGCCGGTTCCCGTCGATAAGAAGTCGGTCCCGCGCGAAGTCTTTGCCCGGCTTTTCAAGCAGGCATTCGAGCCTCCGGCAGACCTCGCGACGATTCCCTTCACGGTGCACCGCGAATGTCCGCTGCATGCGTTCGTATCGCTGCATTTGCGGCCGCTGGTTTCTCCGGAAGTGCCCGGGGTGTCGCTGGCGCGCACCATGGAGACACGTTTTTTCGTTCCCGGCAGCCTCATCAGCAATCTCGATTTCGTCGAGTCGATTTTCGGCAACGCCGGTGACCCTCGGCTGGCCGAGAATGACGCGGCGCTGGACGTGGAACATTGGTCGGGACACACCGGCTGCGTGATCCTGGCCCCACACCTCGTCCGGCTGACCAAGAAGGAACTGGGGCTGCCGCATTGGGATCAGGCCACAGACCGCCAGCGCCGCGACGGTATGTGCTGGAAAGATCCCATCGAGAAATACAACGAAGGGGGCGCTTTCAAGCTGACGTGCCGATCGAAAGCCGGCGTCATCGTCACGCTGATCGCCGACAACTATTACGGCTACTGCAAGAAAGAAGTCAAAACACAGATTTCGTACGCGGCCAACCTTTCGGGTCAGGCAGAAGAAGAGCACGCGGGCGGAGCCCTGGCTTTTGCCAGTTACAACCTGGGAAACGACTTCGACGCCAGCAGCTACACGATCAACGACCGCACGCTCGACGATCTGGCCTGGGATTGCCGCGACTCGATCGACCTGAAACCGGAGGGCTACGCGGTCGATCGGCTGTTTCCCAATCTTGTGTACATTCCGGCTCATGCCAAGGCGAGTGTCGCGCGGCTACAGGTCTGGTGGAAGCACGACGGTCACGAGTTCGCGGTCCCGCTGGAACTCGACAAGGTCTACATGACCCCATCGGGCTACAAGGTGCGGCTGGAGAAGCATCCAGGGGCGGCGAGCTGGCGACTGATCGGGACACGGGCCAGCGGTGTCTTCTGCCATAAGCCCTGCACCGTGAGCGGAGGTGGGAAGAGCGAAATCTCCAAGAACCTGCGCGACTATATGTTGTATGGGCCGATTTTCGTGGCGGACAAGGACCACGACTTTGATCTCGTGCAGCAGATTTTTGATCGCGACTATTCGACCCGCTGGAAGCCAGGATGCGGTCCCGACTATGCGGCCCGACCGAGTCGCGGCGTCTTGAGCCCGCAGCGATCGCTCGGCAGCGTCATCAAACTGCTGACGCCCTCCGAAGATTACACCGACGACTACAACAACTGGCTGGCGAGTCTGCCGAATCACATCTATCCGATCGTGTTCATCATCAAACGGTTCGTGCCCCTCGAAGACTTGAAGCATTGGCGCGATCTCTTCGGGGTCGATTCAATCAACGGTCACTCCGGTCATGAGCTGAAGGCATTTGGCCGCAAACTTGTGGGAACCTATCTGCGCGTGGGGCTGCTGTCGTCCCAGGACTGGCGGACGTTCAAGCTGCGGCAGGACTTCGCGGCGGCGGCCAAGGTTCAGACCGAAGACGACATTACGGCGTCGCTGGTGGTTCCGGCGGAGCGGTTGGATCCACTGCCCCCCGGACCGCGGGCGTTCAGCTACAAGTTTTCCGAGAATTGCGAGGCGCGGCTCTTTCAGCGTCCGGATGATGCCGTTCATCGGGGGCTGGACCGGCAGACGGAAGCCGACCTCGGACGAAACGACAACTTCCTGTCGAACTTCGAACCTCTGTCGGCCGATCAGGCCCGCGCGATCGTCTCGCGAGTGACCGATTTTGAAGACTTCACCCCACCGATGCAGCAGATTCTCAAGTCGGCGGCGGAATCGCGGACCGGTTATGTCGTCTGTTCAGCCAATCCGCGTCTGGTGGACGGGAAGCCCAGCAAGAATCCGCGCTACTTGCAGTTGCGCCCCGATCTGGTCGATCCGTTTCCGAAGTATGTGGCGGAACGCGGCATGCGGTTGGCCCGTGCCCTCTCGGCCGATCAACCATTGACCATCCCCGTGAATTCCGTGCTGGTTGGTCGGCGCAACAATCCGCCGGACGCGGCTGCCGGGATTCGGGCGCTGGCTGTCTATGGGCCGATTCACTACCAGGAACTACCCGAGTTGTTCATGGACTTCATCTGCTCGTTGACGGGCAAGAGTCCTTCGACGACAGGTGCCGGTTCGGAAGGAGCGCTCACGAAGGCGCCGTTCAATGCCTTGCGGCCGATCGTCGATCTCAACGCGGCGCTGGTCTCCTACATTCTGACCGGCTTGGGAGGATTCTCGACCGCGGCTGGGTACATCGGTCCGAATCTGCGCGTCGATCATGACATTTCCCTGCTCATTCCCGAGGTCTGGTGCCGGCTGGAGCCGGCCGAGCGCGATCCCGCGTTTCTGATCGCGAACGAGCACCTCGAACCTCTGAAGGACTTCGAGCACGAAGGGCGAACGATCCTTGCCAGTCGGCTGGGATATCGAATCACGTCGAAGTTCGTGCGAACCTTTCTGGGGCGGGTATTCGATCATCCCGCGCAAGTGTTCGATGAGGCGTTTCTTCGCCCGGAGACTCAGGATCTCACCTGCTTTGTCGAGGGCGTCGAAAACATCACCGACGCTCAGAAACGGGTCGCGAAGCAATACTTCGAGGACGAAACGATCAACGATGCCTGCCCTCCTCTGAAGGCATTGCTGACCATTCTCGCGCACGGCAGCTTTGAAGGCCGCGACGCCAGCGACCCCGAGTTTCGGCGGATGTTCACGCTGGAAGCTCTACTGGAGAGCGACTGGTATCGGCAGCGTCTGGAAACGCAGCAACGCGCCGATGAGCGGCTGTTGCAGCGGCATCACGATTCGCTCGCGAGGTTCCTGGAAACGCGCGGATCCGAGAGCTCGGTCCTGGCGCGCTCGGTTCGCGAGCGGCTCGCGGCCACGGAGCGGCGAATCGCCGACGTTGCGTCGCCGGACTACGTGGCCCGTCTCCGAGGAACACTGGGGCTCGATCCGAGCCTCGCGCCGGAGTGACACGCCAGCGGACGCAATCCAGAATCGCTTAGGATTCCTGGTTTTCCGCCGCTCGGCGCATCACCCAGTTCAGGACGGCCTGTCGTTCGAGTGCCGCCTGGTCAGGGAACGAATACCCGACCAGCGACTTCGCGAGGTAGGCATGGGTCGACGGTGTTTGCGCGGCATGCAGGGCGAACGGGATGATTCGACGCACGAAGTGGTCGAAGTTCACGGTTGCAGAGTCCGACATTTCTTCGCCGAGCGACTCATAGTTGAATCGGTCGTGGCGGATGCAATACAGACGATCGGACATGCGAGCCAGTAGCCACAGTTCGAGGGCGCTGCGATGACCGGCGTCGGTTGTCCAGGCGGTGGGAAGTGGCGCTGCTGACAGGACGCTGGGGCGTGTTTCGTCAATTGCATGCAGGCTCGATTCGGCCGGAAACTGTCCGATGGCAATCACACCGATCGCAGCCCACGGAATCATTTCATCGACTTCGCCATAAAGGTTCAAAACGGTGAGGCCGGTGTCTGACACCTGAACGTGATGGAGTAGCGTGGCGTTCGCGAGGCTGGGAAGCGACTTGGCAGGGATTGCGTATGAACTGATTCCCTCGTCATGAAGCCGGCGGACGAGTTGGTCGGCCTGACTGCGCGTCATGGGGCGAGCGATGAGCCCGGGCGTTTCCTTCGCCGCGATCACACCATCGAGCGGCAGGATTCCGATGACTTCGTGGAGGAGCGAAGCCATGTCATGGGGATCGATGTGAGAGAAAACTGCCAGTCGATGATCGGCAGCGCCGGTTGCGGACGATTCGGCAGCATTGAGAGACATCGGGCAAACTTTGGCGAAATGAGGGACGAAGATTGGGCGGAGAGACGAATGTCAGTTGACCGATTCGACGTGAGGGTTGTCAACGATCGTCGGTGGGGAGAGGCAACGCTCCCCGTTGGGTCGCGGCTAATCGTTTCGTAAACGACGGGATTGCAGGACGATCTCGCGAATTCTTGCGACGATGGCCGTTTCGTCGCCGGGTTGCAGATTGAAGGGATGGATGACGACGGCATGTTCTGCCAGTTTGCGTTCGCCGGGGTGAATCGACGGAGTGCCAGCTTTGAGGGCGCGAATGAAGTCGATACCGGTCAGACCCGTGCGTTCGGAATCGATCGTGATCGTCAGGGTTGGGAACCCGGAGTCCGGTGTCGCAGGAAGCGTCAGAGATGTCGAAATCTCTGGCATATCGGAGAGTTGGAAAGCGATCGCATCGAGCTTTCTACGGGCCTCGCGTTTTTCGGCGACGTGATCGCGCTCGAAGTACAGTCGTAACGCCGTGACGAGTCCGTGAATTTCTTCCTTGCCGGCTTTGTAGCCCCGGCCGATGCCTTGTCTTGGGACGAACTTCAGTTGATCCGCCGACAGTAACTCCGGCGGCGCGGTCCAGACTTCAGGCGTAAAGTCCATGTCGAGATGCTGCCAGGCAATCGCGGAGATCAGGTCGCGATCGCCGCAGACAATGCCCGAAGATTGTGGGCCACGGATGTGTTTCCCGCCGCTATGGCAGACGAGATTGGCCCCCGCAGCCGAAAATCGCGTGAGATTGCGTGGATCGTCGCAGGCCCCGGCGGCATCAACGAGGAGCGGTATCGAGTGCCGACGGGCGACTTCAAGAACGTCTGCAAAGGAGAGACGGTCCTCGCGCCAGGGAAGATACAGGATGGCCACGGTTTGATCGTTGATCGCCGCCACATAATCTTCGGGACGGCAATCTTCTTCCGAACCGACGGTGACAATCGTCCCCCCGGCAGCCTCGATCGCGTGGTCGTAATGGTTGCGATGAAAACTCGCTATGAGGACTTCGTTGGGACGATCATCCGTACGCGGAAGCCGATCCATGGCAGCCGCATCCAATCGCGTGAGGCAGGCCGCGACGGACAGAACGAGAGCAGACTGGGCTCCCGACGTGACGTAAGCGGCCTCAGCCTGGAGCAGCCGGGCAATTTCGCGTCCGGCTGCGGCCTGTAGTTCTTCAAGGCAGACAAAGTGCCCTGCGGCCTCCCGTATGCTGTCGAGCACTTCGGCCGGCATCAGGCTGCCGCCGACGCGAGTGAATGTTCCCAGGGCATTGATGATCGGTCGAACGGCGAAGGGCTTGGCGGCGGACATCGGGTGGCTCTGGGGGAGAGAAGAGAGTGGTTGGTGGTTAGCAGTTAGTGATTGGCGAGGAACTTTGTGATGACGTTGGAGGTGATTCGGGAGATGGCATCATCAACCAGGAGCGATGCGACGTAGGTGATTGAGCCGACGGAGAAGACCGCGCCGCCGGAGGCGGTTTCGTAATGCACGATCTCGGCTCCGCCCTCATCACGATTGAGTCCCTTAGCCAGCAGCACTGTACCGGGCGGCGAATTCTTACTCATCTTGTCGGTCTCGTGACCGCTCGCGCCGCCATGTACGCGTTCATGAAGACTCTTCTCGCCGAAGACGTCGCCATCGGCGAGACCGGTGCCGGAGAAGACCCAATGATCGGCTTTCACAACCCGATAGGGGGCAGCCGTCATGATGCCGGTTTCGGTACAGACGACGCCCAGCAGATTCGCTTCGGATTCCAGCGTTCGGTGCATGCGGCTTTCGAAGTAAACGTCTGGGTTGTCGGGGTCGGGCATTCCCAATGCACCCCCTTCGCTGGGTTTCAGGTGCGTCCGGAAACGCAGCCGGTGCTCGTCCAGGAATTCGACCTCGCAGTTGAGGCCGTTGCCGCCGAGATAGATCAGCTTCCCCCCACGTTCCCAGACCCAGCTCTTCACCGCCTGGTACATCTCGCGCGACCAGTATTCGGGATGAACGCTGATGATGAG
Source organism: Planctomycetaceae bacterium (assembly GCA_019636285.1). GTDB lineage: Bacteria > Planctomycetota > Planctomycetia > Planctomycetales > Planctomycetaceae > JAHBXV01. The sequence continues at coordinate 86,336 of JAHBXV010000003.1, read as the reverse complement.
TATGCGATATTGGTCGAGGTCCAGCGTTCCATTGTGCAACTGGCGTTCGGAGTAATAGTCGTAAGCGCAGCCCTCGCGTTCGAGCCACCCCAGGAGCCGCCATTCCGCAGGGGCCATGCCGCAGGGCAGCCGCCCCTCGATGGGGTCGGTCACTTCCTCGTCTTCACGGACACAATTGCCGGGTTCCGGACGTTCGAAGGAGAGGGGTTGATAGTCGGAGTCGGCGAAGCCCCATTCATTGAATGAGCCGGCAGCCGTGTACCGCAACAAGTCTTGCCGCGCGTTGACGGTGGGAGTGGGCGGAAGGCTGGCGGCATTGACGTAGTTGCTTCGCCCGCCGAAATTGTTGTACGCCAGCCAGGTATTAGTCGAAGCAACGACTGCGATTGGTGCCGTCGGACGACTGGGGGCGACAACCCAGGGAAAGGAGAAGAACTTTCCGGTGGTTTCGCCCTTGGCGTGCAGATAGTACAACCCCGATCGTTCAGGCCCCGTCACGAATTGCGTGTGATGCGCGCTGCCGTAGCCGACACGGTTCCAGAACGCACCGGTTTGCGTGAAATCTCCGTCGGGAACGATCTGCTGATTCGCCCGGGGACCGTGTTCGTCGAACCAGCCCAGCAGGCGAACGAATTCGCGCTTCCAGCCGTATCGCCAAAGCGAGAGGCGATACGGCTCCGTCGCATGAATGCGGAATTCCGAACGTCCGCCAGTGACGACTTCACGGGGCCAGACGTAGCCGAGGATTCCATCGGACAGCAGTCGAAACTGGTGCGGGGGCCCTGCTCCGATAGTCACCGTCGAGCGCTTGGAACCATATCCCTGTTTCACGAGCGTCACTCGATATTCCCCCGCAGGAAGATCGACGTGGACCGCACCGCGCGGCGACGAGCGAACAATCGCCTGGATGTCACCGCCCTGCTCGAACTCCAGCAGGACATCGCAGAGAGCGACGTACTGTTCGTCGCTCACGTAACCGACCAGCATCGTGCCCTCCGTTGCCGCGAATTTTTGTTCAAGTCAAAAGAAAGAACGCTCGGCGATGCCTGGCGGCTAACGGCGTCACGTGCGCCTATGCCCGGTTCTGCAGCGCCAGGAGGGCACGTGCTGCCTCCGAAATTCGTCCCTCGTCGCTGGCAGAGATTTCGGACCAGAATGGGGTGATTGGTCCCGTCTCAGCGATTCCTGCCAGTTGGACGGCCGCGTGAAGAACGCGAACGGGGTTGATACCGTCGCGCAGGGCCTCGAGTGGGGATAATTGTTCACGAATTCGCTCGGCCGCCTCGAAGTCGCCCTGCTTTGCCGCCCGCAAGAGATCCATTGCGAGCTTCGGGGCGACGCAGACGCAGCCGGAAGTGAATCCCACCAGCCCGAAGTCCCGCAAGTGGATGATGGCCGGTTGTTCGCCCATGCCACTCACCACGATTTGCGGTCCGACGGCCGCGACCAGATCTTTCAGGAACGTATCGTCCGCCGCGCGGGGCCGGACGATGGCGTATTTGATCCAGGAAATCAGCCCATCCTTAACCATCGCGGCTGTCGTTGCGACGTCCACCATGCCATCGTGCTTGAGGTAGAGAACGATGGGACGCCCGAGACGCTCGACAAGCCGCCGCACGCCGTTCGCAATGCCGGCAGGCGTTGTTGCCTCGCGGCTGGGAAGCAGCATGACCGTGAGGAAGCCGTATTCCTTGAGGACGCCGACCTGGTCCATGGCCAGGCCATAGGTTGGTCCGAACGACGGCACGACCGTGGACGTGGGAGCGGCCGTCTCCGCGAGAAAGCCCAGCAGCTTGCCGTATTCCGACAGCGACACATGAGCCAGCGCGGCGTTGCCGCCGTAGAGCAGCGTCGTGACGCCCCCGGCTTCGAGATGGCGAATGATTTTGGTGTTCTCGGCAGTGTTGATCGTGAGATCGGCTGACCGGGCCAACGGCGGGACGGAGATCACGGAGCCAGCCAGCAATTCAGGGGTGATCGGAGCGGAATTCATCTTGGCAAAACTTTCGTCAGGACTCGGAAACTCGAAATGGAATCACGGCCTATTGTCGCGAACGGGACGATTACTCGTACTCAGGCAGAAATCGACGCCAGTTCTCGTAAATGATGTTGTGAATGATCTCGTCCGACACGCGTGGAAAGTGCGTTCCCTCGATGACGCGATTGACCTTCCATTGTCCGGCAATGACCTGGGCCAGCGTCGCGGAGGGAAAGTCCGACCCGAGAATCAGCTTGTGCTCGACACCATACTCGATGGCCGTCATGAATGCCTGGTAATGCCGGAGAGGCCGATAATGGAGCGCGGAAACATTCGTGTACAGATTCGGGTGCTTGCGGATGAGAACGACGCACTCGGTTTCCCAGGGATGCCCCATATGGGCGATGACAATTCTCAGCTTGGGGCAGGCGATCGCCATGTCTTCGAGCAGAATGGGGTTCGCGTACTTGAGCGGTCCCGGGCGAACGAATGTCGTCCCCTGGTGAATGTTCACGGGGATGTTGAGCTCTTCGGCTTTCTTGAACAGCGGCAGGTGCTTCGGGTCCGAAGGGTCCCAGTTCTGATAAATGGGTGAGCACTTCAGACCGCGCAGGCCGAGTTCTTTCACGCGGTATTCCAATTGTCGCACGCAGTCGGGATCATTCGGATCGACGGAACACCAGCCGATGAATCGGTCGGAGTGTTCGGCGACGAACCGCGCGATCAGTTCCTGGTCGGCGTAGATGCCGCTGTGGGGTGCCACAATGCCGAAGACGACAACCTTGTCGGCCTCGCTCGTTGCGGCGAGAAGTTGCTCCGGACGCGAGTCAAAAGCGTTATTCGCCTGGCTGTCAGCCCCGGCGAAGTAGACGTCGGTCGAGAGCTTCATCTTCGCCCGCTTGGCCTCCCAGGCGAACTCGACGAATTCATCCGACAGATGTTCGGGATACCACATCAAGTTGGTGTGCGTATCAACCAGCATGAGCAGCCTCCGATTTATCGAGCGAATGATCGGGACGGACCAGGATCCAACTGGCCGCCGAGAGCAGGTAGAACGCCGCGTGAACCCAGAGGACCAGTGACCAGTTGCCGTCGTTGAATCGAATCCAGTCAATCATTCGGCCTACCAGCGGCGAAATGATGATCCCCGCGAAGGCAGAAACGCTGTTCATCATGCCCATGACGACGGCGGCACCGCGGCCCCCGAGATCCATTGTTGCCGCCCAGGGAGGGGCGCCGCCAATGCCCGAGAAGAATGATGCCACGGCAATCACCAGCGCCACGGTCGTAGCGGTCGAACACAGCGTCGCGGAGAACAGTGCGCCGGCCGTCAGGGCCATCGCTCCAGAACCCACAACGCAACGACTGCACCACTTTCTTCCTGAGAGGCGTTGAATGTAGTCGACAAGAATTCCTCCGAGCAGCGATCCCATCATCACAGCGAGCAGCGACCAGGAGGCCAGCGAAGCCGTCTTCTCGGTCGGCATTTCGTGGGCGTATTCGAGAAATGTCGGAAGAAACGTCACGAGAAAGTTATAGCCGGCTGTCTTGAACAGAGCTTGCAGGGACAGCCCCCAGACGCCCGCGCTTGTCAGCACGACCAGTAACGGCAAGCCGATCTTCAAGGCGGCGGGAGGGGCGTTCTTGCCTGGAGTACCATCGTCAGGTGGCGCTGAACGCGCGGGTGGTGTATCCCGGTATGTCAGCCAGAAGAGAATCGACCAGACGAGCGTGGCTGCGCCATAGGCGATGAAGATCGTCCGCCAGGGAAAAGTCTTCATCAGAAGCCCGGTGAGCGCCAAACTCGCGATCGCCCCCGCCGACATCGCAACCACCAGTACCGAACTTGCGAGGCCGCGGGCCGAATCAGGGATCCAGTTGCGCACCGCCTGTGCCTGGTTGGGGACCAGCCCAGCTTGCGCCAGGCCGAAGAAAAACCGCGAGGCGACGAGCGCCGGAAGTGACGTCACCAGCGCGGTGACGCACGTCATGGCCGCCCAGAAAGCAGCCAGAATGGGTAGCGCCGCCCGGACACCGATCCGTTGCCCGAGCCAGCCGCCGGGAATCTGACAAATCAGGTAGCCAAGCGAAAATGCACTATAGAGGTAACCGAACTCTTCGTTCGTCAGGCCGATCTCACGCTGCATCGTGGTGTTGGCGACCGCGAGGCAATGTCGCGTCAGATAGGCAATGGCAGCCGCCGATGCCAAGAGCAGGAGGATTCCGCAGCGCGACAAAAAAAGCTGTCGTTCGGTGGTGGGAAGCAGAGACCCGGCCGCTGGCGGCGTCATGCATGCTCTTCCGAAAGGGGCACCCGCGCCAGGAAATACGAACTATCTTGTCACCGATGGGCCGCCGGGCGGGTCGCTCACATAACGCCTGTCGACTCGCGCCCCAACCGTTCCGCTGCCATAGTAGCCCACCGAAATCTGGCCGACGTGCGTGAGAAGGTCATACGCGTCCCAGCGATTCCACTGGAACTCGGCTTCGAGCCACAGAATGAGCCTGGCGTAGGCTTCGGCAATGGCCCGCTCGGTGCTGCCGTGCGTGGCGACACACATGAGAAAGTCAGGATTCGCGACGCGAACGCCGGAAACTTTGGGCGAGGTCACCAGATCCACTGTGATAGTTGACCATGCAGCCATTTCCAGCCCGGTCGCCGAGAGTTCGCCATGTCCCATCGCGGCGTGTGCATCGCCCAGATAGAGGAAGCCACCGGGGACCGTGACCGGCAGAAAGATCGTGCTGCCCGGACAGACTTCAACCAGATCGAGATTTCCACCGTGCGGTCCCGCTGGACCGGTGGACGGCGTTCCCCAGTCTGGCGCGGTTCCGATGCAGCCCAGCATGGGGGCGTAGGGAATTCGAACCTTGTCTTTCCAGAGAATCTCACCGTCACGAATCGGGCAGACATGGGCTCCGTGCGGAACGTCGGAGCCCAGCCATTCCGTCAACTGTTTTGGAGACCCGGTGTAGGTCGCGCATTGTCCATCGCGCGGCTCGATGGAATGAATTGTCACTGCCAACTGGTGGCCCGGCATGGCTCCCGCAACGACGATCGGACCAGCCACGGGATTGCTGTACGGAACGGCTGACTTGTCACGCCGATCGCCAGGATGGCGAATCTGACCCGTCAGGGCGTCTTCGGATTCGACGCGCAGAGTCTGCCCCGAAGCGATTTCGCAGCGGGGCGGCAGCAGACGGCTGAATTCATAAACAAACGGTTCGGCCGCCACGTCCCGCATCACACCCTCGCGCCCCACTGACACGCCGTTGATACCGACACGTTACATTTTCTGCGACCCGGACAGCGAGCGAACCGTCGGTCGCGGTTCGTACTTTGGAGCGGTCCACCATCAAAGTCAACTGATCCGTTGACACGGCGTGGTGGAGGAGCGTTACGCTCGCGGTTTACCGCTCAATTCCGATCGAAGAAGTCTCACTGGCAACTTGAGCATTGAGCACGCGCGGAGGTAACTGGCGGGCCTGTTGGATTTCACGTTCGTAACGGCGGACGTCTTCGAGCCACGCGATTCCAGTGGGGACATCCTGCGTCAAACAGTAGTAGTCCCAGATGGCCCCCACGGGCAGCAGCTTTTGTTCTTCGAGGAGAACCAGGCGCGTCGTGTAGTCGCCGGTCGATTCTGCCTCGCGCAGGCGTGCAATGGGTTCGAGAAACGCAGCGAGCAGCGCTTTGAGCATGCTGCGAGCGCCGACGACCCAGGCCGCCACGCGCTGGATGCTGGCATCGAAGAAATCGAGTCCCAGATGCACACGTCCGAGGAAGTCGCCGCGGACGAGTTCTTGCGCGATCGCGATGACCGGGTCATCGAGAATGACAACGTGGTCGCTATCCCAACGGACTCCGCGGCTGACGTGCAGGAGGATTTCCGGGGTGAAGCAGAGCACCGAAGAGATCTTGTCGGCAATGGTCTCGGTCGGGTGGAAATGCCCGGCATCCAGACAGGCCAGTTTTCCGCGCGACAACGCGTAGCCCAGATAGAATTCGTGCGAACCGACGACATAACTCTCGGACCCGAGGCCGAACAGTTTGCATTCGACCGCGTCCCGCAAATCGGACGAGGCGAAGGTTTCCGCGAAGACCTCGTCCAGCGCGGCCACCAGGCGTTCGCGCGGTCCTTTTCGATCGACCGGCGTGTCCTTCATGCCATCGGGAATCCAGACGTTGTTGACGCAGGGCGAGCCGAGTTGCCTGCCCATTTCGGCGGCAATCTGGCGACAGGCCTGGCCGTGCCGGATCCAGAAGTCTCGAATCGTGGGATTCGGATGAGCGAGCGTCATCCCGTCGTCGGCGAGTTCATGGGCAAAATACGTGGGGTTAAAGTCCAGTCCCAGCGAGCGTTCTTGGGCCCAGTCGATCCAGCCCTGGAATTGTTCGATCGAGATTTCGTCGCGGTCGACTTGGCGTCCCCCGAACTCGCCGTAGCTGGCGTGCAGATTCAGTCGATGGTTTCCGGGAATCAGCCGGTACGCCTGATCGAGGTCGTCGCGAAGTTCGTCGACGGTTCGTGCCCGGCCCGGATAGCGCCCGGTGACTGCGAGCCCTCCGCCGATCTCAGTGGTTCCGCCTTCAAAGCCGGCTACGTCGTCGCCCTGCCAGCAGTGCAGCGACAGCGAGACATCCCGAAGTCTTTGCAACGCGGCATCGACATCCACGCCCAATTCACCGTATCGATCGCGTGCCAGCGAATAGGCCGTTTCAATGTGGCTGGTCGATGTTGGCACGGGCGTGGCTCCTCGGCAGGTTGTATCGCGGGTGAAACCGTTGATTTTTCCCAGGCGAGGCAATCAGACGCCACAAAAATCCGCTGCCGATTTCCAGTCTACTGTTTCTTATCGACAACGATTCATGCCCGTCTTGGAGCAATCGCCGACAATCTCCGGCAGAATGAACACGCAACTCCCCCGACCGGAGAACAAACATGACGCCGCTCATTCAGGGATTGATGAAACCGGCCGCTTACGATCATGCCGTTTCGTCTCCACAACTGCTGGAAACCCATATCTCATGGGTCATCCTCACCGGCGAGTATGCCTACAAACTCAAGAAACCCGTCGACTTCGGATTTGTCGATTTCACCACGCTCGCCCGACGAAAACACTTTTGCGAGGAGGAAGTCCGTCTCAATCGCCGTCTGGCACCCGATCTCTATGTCGACGTGGTGCCCATCCATGGCTCGCCCGAATCTCCGAGGTTGCAGGGCCAGGGCGAGCCCATCGAATACGCGGTCCGCATGCGGCAGTTTCCCCAGGAAGACCTGCTTCCCGACGCGCTGGGACGGCAGTCGGTGTCGGCGGAAGCTCTTGAGCGGTTTGCCCGGAAAATTGCGACGTTTCACGCCCGCGCGAGCCGCGCGACGGCGACCGACCCCTACGGGACTCCGGAACTGATTCGCGCCGCGATGACCGAGTGCCTGGAACCGCTACGGCCGATTGGAACCTTGGCGGATTCGGTTGCGGAAGTCTCATCATGGATTGATGGCGCGGTGGAAAAGTTGGCGTCGTGGTTTGCCGCGCGCAAGTCGAGCGGGTTTGTTCGTGAATGTCATGGCGACTTGCACCTGGGCAACATGGTGTGGCGGAATGGCGAGATCGAAGCCTTCGATTGCCTGGAGTTCAATCCGAAGCTCAGTTGGACCGATGTCGTCGCCGAGATTGCCTTCACCGTGATGGACCTACGCGAACAGGGCTACACGAGTCTCGCGTCGCGATTTCTGAACGCCGTGTACATGGAATCCGGAGACTACGCCGGCTTGCATGGCTGGAAGTGGTACTTCGCCTATCGGGCACTCGTCCGCGCCAAGGTGACGGCCCTGCGACTTCAGCAGGCCGATATGACTGCCGAGGAAGAAGCTGCACTGACCGGCAATCTGGAACAGTACGTTGAACTGGCCCGCCAGACGATCCACACAACGAGCGGTGGAATCGTGCTGATGCATGGATTCTCGGGCAGTGGTAAGTCGGTTGCGGCCCGCTCGATTATTGAGCGTTTGCCGGCCGTGGTTGTCCGCTCCGATGCGGAACGCAAACGGCTCTTCGGGCTGTGGGGAACGGAACACGACATCGTACTGACCGGAGACCGATACGCCGCAGAGATCACGCTCAGGCTCTATCGCGAGCGACTCATGCAATGTGTCGAAGCGATCCTGGATGCAGGATTTCTTGCAGTCATCGATGCGGCCTCCTTGTCCCGCTGGCAGCGCGACATCTTTCGGGAACTCGCGCACCGACGTGGCGTGAACTTCCGCATCGTCTCGGTAGTCGCCGATGTCGCGACGCTCGAACAGCGCCTGACGTTACGACAGACCGAGAGGACTGATCCGTCGGATGCCGACATCGCCGTCCTACGGAAGCAGTTGCAGACGCACGAGCCCTTGGATGATCGGGAACAGCGAGATGTCATTCTCGCCGATTCGACGCGGACCGACTGGCTGGATCGTCTTGTCGGCGAGGGCCTTTCGAATTGAGGCGTGCGCGGGCCACGTCACGGCACTTCGACTTGCCGGACCGGTTTAAACGCTAACGCAATCAACCGCTGATGCCCTTCTGCTTCGCGAACTCGTTACGCGTTTCTTCACCAATGAAGTAATACGTCGTGCCGCCATGATTGAGGCTGCAAGCGGCCGCGAACTTTGGAAACCGAACCCCGGCGATCGGATCGTCGACCATGAGACCCTTGAGGTACATCTCATTCTCGTGCAGCGAGAGATATGTCTTCACGAAGCCAAGAATCCGGTCGTCCATCCACTTCCCCGCTGCTTCCCTGTCGACACTGTCGATCGGGAATTCAATCTCGGAGTGCGATTCGAAACGCATCAGGATGGGCAGGATATCCAGATCATAGGTGAGCACCACGCGGCGTACATCGGGGTCGGTGGTGGCCCCAAACCGCAGCTCAATTTTCGCCAGTTGCGATTGAAAGTCGAAAACCCCTTGTCGGCTCGATGGGGTGATGCGGGGTGTCACATGGACTTTGTCGCCAAACTTCGCGGCCAGTGCTTCCAGTCGGGGTGCCCAGACGCCGCGCAGTTCCCGGAAAACGGCCTCAAGGCGTTCAAGCCGCTCGTGGCGACCTTCGTACTCGCGAAGCTGTTCTTCCCGAAACGATTCCAGGCGCGCCTCGTGCGAAGCAAATTCAGCATCGATCCGCTGATTCAGGCTCTCGATGTCGGACATGGATGGCTCCTGATTCGTGACGACGACTCGCACCAACTGGCCATTGGGAGGGAATCCGCCCGCAATACCATCATGGCGTCTTGTCCCGCCTGGTAAGGACGAGCGACGGATCCGGCCATCATTCCAACGCATGGCGTGCACGAAGACAACTCCGAGACTGGCGGCATTCGCCGGCGTCCAGGAGGGCAATTTCTTCGCCGCATTAGTGTCCGCGTTTATAGAGACGGCGGCCGCTGAATGGGGGATTTCCTTCTTCCGGCTGTCAAACCTGAACGAATGCAAGGGAAGTCCGTCACGGGACGTTCAGACGGTTGGAAGCGAATGGCATGGTGGAACGCGGCGTATTTGTTGGACAAGCGATTGCGAAATCTTTTTGCGTCTCGAACCGGGAACCGACTTGACGAATGAAGATTCGTTGGAGTGCCAGCACTCCTGTTCGGCAGATGTGATCCGGTTCGAGTCGAGTCGCACGGAGGCGATGACGGAGAATCTTCGTGGCCGTTGAAGCCGACCTACTGCAGGAATTCCTGGCCGAGAGCTGGGAAAATCTTGGCCTGCTCGACACCGAGATCGTGCGACTGGAGCAGGAACCCGGCGACGCCGAACTGATTGCCAGCATTTTCCGGACAATCCACACCCTTAAGGGGACGTGCGGATTTCTTGGATTGTCGCGGCTGGGCGAAGTCGCCCACTCGACGGAAAATGTCCTGGGGAAAATGCGAGACCGGTGCCTGGACGTTTGCCCGTCGGCTATTTCCATCGTGCTGGAAGGGGTCGATCGCATCAAGGATTTGTTGCGCGGGCTTGAAGAGACGGGCGAGGAGCCCGTCCTCGATTCGCGAGACCTGTTGCATCGGCTTGAACTTCTGTCGTCCCTAGCAGCCCCTCCGCGAGCCGATCGGACGCTGGTTCCGCCTGCTGTCGCACCTGTATCGCCTCCGACGCCAGTCCCGGCCCCCGTCGAACGGGAGATCGAACCCGCCGCGTCAGCAATGCCTCGCGAGACGGCAACCGTTGCCGAGAAACCCGATGCGGTGGCTGACACGCCCGTCGCGAAGCCGGTCGATCGCCCGAAAGTTCCGGCGAGTGTCGACGAAGCCAAGTCGGGAGTGGCGGACCTTTCCATTCGCGTGAACGTGAATGTTCTCGACCGTCTGATGAACCTGGTGGGCGAGCTGGTTCTAACCAGAAATCAGTTGCTGCAGATGGTGCGCGGCGATGACGAATCTCGGTTCTCCGCCCCGATCGCGATGCTGAATCACGTGACGACCGATCTGCAGGAAGGGGTCATGAAGACCCGGATGCAGCCCATCGGCAACGCCTGGAACAAGCTGCCTCGGCTGGTCCGCGACCTGTGTCAGATCACGGGAAAGCAAATTGAACTCGAGATGCAGGGAGCGGAAACCGAACTCGACCGGACCGTGCTCGACGCGATCAAGGATCCGCTCACCCACATGGTGCGGAACTCGGCCGACCACGGCATCGAAAGCCCGGAGATCCGTCGGCAGCGCGGCAAGTCGGAGATTGGCCGCATCCAACTGCACGCCTTCCATGAGGGAGGCCACGTCATCATTCGGATCTCCGACGACGGCTCGGGAATCAACCGTGGTCGAGTGTTGCGCAAAGCCATCGAAAACGGCATCGTCTCGGAGGCCGAGAGTGCCCAGATGTCGGACAGCGAGATCCTCCGGCTGATTTTCCGGGCTGGGTTCTCGACTGCTGAAGCCGTGACATCGATTTCCGGACGCGGCGTCGGCATGGACGTCGTTCGGACCGAGATTGAGCGGATTGGTGGAACAATCGAGCTTTCGTCCCAGGAAGGTTCGGGAACAACGGTTCGCATCCGCATTCCCCTTACTCTTGCCATCGTGTCAGCCCTGGTGGTCGAAAGTGGTGGACAGACGTTCGCGATCCCGCAACTGGCGATCGTCGAACTGGTGCGACTGTCCGCCGAGGACCGCCAAAAAATCGAGCGAGTCCACGATCGTGAAGTCTATCGCCTGCGTGATCGTCTGCTGCCGCTGGTTTCGCTGACGAATGTGCTGAACCTCGAAGAACCGCCTGGCGCCAGCGAGGAAGACACGAATATCGTCGTCGTGCAGGTCGGCGAGGAGCAATTTGGGCTGATCGTTTCCGAGGTCTTCGACACTCAGGAAATTGTCGTTAAACCCGTGGGGCAACTGCTCAAGGACATCAAGGTTTACCAGGGGACGACAATTCTGGGTGATGGCCGAGTCATTATGATTCTGGATGTCTCGGGAATTGCGGCCACGTTTGGCGGGTTGTCGTCTGAATTGAAGGCGCGCGGCGACACAGACGAAGGCCGTGAAGACGATGACCGTGTTCCCCTCCTGCTCTTCCGCTCCGGCAGCGACATTTATGCCGTCCCGCTGGGACTCGTTTCGCGACTCGAAGAATTTCCGACGAAGGAGATCGAACGCAGCGGCGATCGACTGCTGGTGAAATATCGCGGCAACCTGCTGCAACTCGTTCCCATCGGCGGCGAGTCCGGCGGACTGACCGCATCGGGAATGCAGCAGGTCGTCGTGTTCAGCGAAGGTCAGCGCTCTCTGGGGCTGATGGCGGAAGAAATTGTCGACATTGTCGAAGAGCCGCTCCGGATTCATATGCCCTCCACGCGAAGGGGAACCCTGGGCACGGCACTCGTTGGCGGTCATGCAACGGAAGTTCTCGACACGCAGTCGTATCTGATGCAGGCCGATCCGCAGTGGTTCCGTCCTCGCGCCGATAAGCCGCCGCGGGTCCTTATCGCCGATCGCTCGATTTTCTTCCGCAACCTGGTGAAGTCGATCCTTGAGGCCGATGGATATCGGGCGATCACGGTGGAAACGACCGCAGCGGCCATCGAGCGCCTTTCGCACGACGGCGATTTCGAAGCCATCGTGGGAGAAGTCCTCCCGCCAGATTCTGCCGGAATAACTTTGCCCGAGTGGGTTCGCGGACATGACCGGTTCCGGCGGGCCGTCGTCCTGGGTCTCGCAGCCGAGCAGAATCAGTCGCCCAGCCTGCAGACTCTCGCCGGAGAGTTTGATCGCGTCATCGTGAAGTTCGACGCCGCGCAGTTTCGCGCGGTCCTTCGTGAACTGATGAGCGCGCGAGGACTTTCAGGAGAGTGCGCATGAGTGTTGCCACCACGGCGGCTTCGCGAGGCAGTCTGGCCGAACAGCCGAGAAACCAGGGCGTTGAGAACCAGTACGTCTCGTTCTGGGTGGGCGACCAGTTACTTGGGATTCCGGTCCAGGTGGTTCAGGAAGTCCTGAACCCGCAGACAATTGCTCCGACCCCCCTGGCCCGTGCCGAGGTCGCGGGGCTCCTGAATCTGCGAGGACAGATCGTCACTGCTTTCAATTTGCGGCACCGGCTGGGAATTTCGCAGCCGCGCGATGGCAAGCCATTCCTGAATGTCGTCGTCAGGCACAAAGGCGAATCGTTCAGCCTGCTGGTTGATGAAGTTGGCGATGTGATCCGCCTGAATGAGGAAACGATCGAACCACCGCCGCGCACGCTCGAAAGCCGGTGGCGATCCGTTACGCGCGGTGTGTCCCGTCTCGAAGATCGCCTGTTGGTCATTCTGGATGTAGGAGCCGTGCTGAACCTGAACTGAAGAACGTCATTCAACTGGTCTGAAAAACAACAGTGGCCCGCGCTAACCGGGCTGATCCGCAGTGAAAGTCATTAGCCTTGCTGGCCGATCCCGCCACCCTGCGTCAGTCGCTGGAGCAGTTTTCGCTTCGAGGAGCGGATATTGCCGAGCGGTTCTACGCGCTGTTGCTCGAAGACTATCCGATCATGGCGCCCCTGGTGCCGGGTGTCTGGCTGGTCGAACACCACGAACAGATTGTCGTCACGCTGAATGTGCTGCTGCGGAACCTCGATCGTCCGCCCGCACTGGAAAAGCTGGCCGGCGAAATCGCGACCCAGCTTTCACGGTTGGGGTTCGAGCCCGCGGATTTTGGCCCGCTGGCACGGACATTCTTGAACACTCTGGCCGATGCCGCCGGGAGCGATTGGCAACTGACGGGTGACGCCTGGACTCGGGCCGTCGACCGCTTGATGGAACACCTGATGCGGGCGACTCGTGAACAGCGCCGTCTGCTGTCGCCGCCGAAGGCCCTGAACGATACGTCGGCCGAACGCACGGCATCGGAGCTTTCTGAAGATTTCCCGCGACCTGAAATTTCTTCCCCACTCAACGTCACAGCGCCTAACGAGGTCTCACAGCCTGACGGGCCCGAATCGGAGATTGCTCCCATGTCTCAGCAGTTGCTGAATTCCCCGCAGAACAGTGGTCCCTTGAATACAAGCCCGATCGCTAGCGGCGAAGAAAACCGTCTCGCCACGGCGTCCCAGGTCAACAACTCCCTGGTCATTGATCTGATTGGGGAATTATCCGAAACGCTATCGATCAAGGAGGCGGCCCGCGTCGTCGTGCAGCGTGTCTGTGATCGATTCGACTGGAAGTATGCGGGCTTCTGGGTTCGCGGCAAGGCGGGATGGACCGCCTTGGAAGAAGAAGGAACTCTCGGTCGCGGAGGATCCGCTCAGGACTTCCTTGGCCTCGCCGCCAAGTCCGGGCATGTTGAATATCAGCAATCCTCGGACACACGCCGCCGCCCGTACGGTGGCCAGTACGCGGCGCCCGTTAGCACGTGTGGCGAGACAACCGGCATTCTGTTTTTCGATTTCGACGATGAATTCGCCGAGAGCGACGAGCGGCGGGCGGCCATCGAGAACATCGCGAAACTCGTGACGGCAACCCTGAATCAGCAGGAGGCGTATAAGCTGAAATGCATGGTCGAAGCCTCGCCCAGCAGCATGATCTTCGCCGACCAGAACATGACCATCACCTACGCCAACCCGTCGACGACGGCCCTGCTCCAGCGATTGAAGGAATACTTGCCCGTCAAACCCGAGGAAGTCGTCGGGTCGAGCATCGACATTTTCCATAAGAACCCGGCCCATCAGCGCGGCATTGTCAGCAATCCGAGTTCCCTGCCTCGGACCGCGCGCATCAAGATCGGCCCCGAAATCGCCGAACTGCTCATCACCGCCGTCAACGATGCCAAGGGACGGTATATCGGTCCGATGGTGACGTGGGACATTATTACGGAGAAAGTTGCTACCGAGGAAAAGAACGCGGACCTGGCTGGCCAGATGTCGGCGGTTCATGCGACGAACGCCGTCATCGAGTTTAAGCTCGACGGGACGATCGTGGATGCGAATCCCGCCTTCCTTCAGACGGTTGGCTACACACTCGAGGAAATCCGCGGTCGACATCACTCGATGTTCGTCAGTGAAAGCCTTCGCAAAAGTGCCGAATACCGCGACTTCTGGAACCGGCTCAATGCCGGGGAAGCAATGACCGGCGAATTCCAGCGCGTCGGCAAAAGCGGCAACACCATCTACATTCACGCGATCTATGCCCCGATTCGCGACTCGCGCGGCAACGTGACAAAGGTCGTGAAGTTCGCCCAGGATATTACGTCGGCCGTTCATGCCCGCGAAGAGGCATTCCGTGTCCAGCAGATGATGCAGAACATGCCGTCGCCGGTCATGATGGCCAACAGCAAACTCGAACTCGTTTACATGAACCCCGCGTCGACGCAAGCCCTCGGCAAGGTGCAGAAGTACCTGCCGCGACCCGTCGACAAGCTGATTGGCGAGTCGATCGACATCTTCCACAAGCAACCGGAACATCAGCGCCGGTTGCTGTCGGACCCGTCGAATCTTCCGCACCGAGCCCGCATCGCGCTTGGTCCGGAAATGCTCGAACTGAATGTTTCCGCGATTGTCAGCGAGAGCGGCGAATACATCGGGCCGATGGTCTGCTGGCAGATTATCAGCGAGCAGGTGAAAATGGCCGACGACTTCGAGCGCGACGTCAAGGGCGTCGTCGAAATCGTTACCGCTGCCGCGACCGAAATGCAGGCTAGTTCGAAGTCGATGGCTGCCGCCAGCGAACAGACCGCTCGTCAGTCTCAGATCGTTGCCGCGGCCAGTGAGGAAGCGACTCGTAATGTTGAAACGGTGTCATCGGCTGCTGAAGAACTCAGCAAGTCGATCGCCGAGATCGCCCGAAACGTGCAGGAGGCTTCGCGCATGACCGCGAACGCGGTCAAGGACGCGGAACGTACGAATGACACGATTCAGCATCTAGGTGAATCGAGCAACGAGATTGGCCAGGTGGTCAAGGTGATCACGTCGATCGCTCAGCAGACCAATCTGCTGGCCTTGAACGCCACGATCGAAGCGGCGCGGGCTGGCGAGGCGGGCAAGGGTTTCGCCGTCGTGGCGAACGAAGTCAAGGAACTGGCTCGGCAGACGGCCCGTGCCACCGAGGAAATTGGCGCCAAGATCGGGGCCATCCAAAGTGCGACCGGTGTCGCAGTCACCGCCATTCAGGGAATCGGCGACAGCATCCGCCGCATCAATGAGATTTCCACGACGATTGCCGGCGCGGTCGAACAGCAGTCGGCTGCCACGAATGAAATCTCGCGGAACGTGGCCGAAGCCGCTCGCGGCACGGTGGAAGTGACGAACAACATTCAGGGAGTCTCGCAAGCGGCCGATGAAAGCGGTCGCGGCGCGGGCGACATCCTGACTGCCGCGGAAGGCTTGTCCCAGGAATCGACTCGTCTGGACACGGTGACGACCGAGTTCCTGAAGCGGATGCGGTCGATCTAACCCATCTGACGGGCGGCTGACACAATTCCGTAGGCGGCCTTGTTGTCGCGGCGAATTGTCTCAGCCGCTTTTGCCTCAGAGAGATTCCTGTTTTTCCGCCTTTACTCCAATTCTCACGTCCAGCCGATTCTCGTCGTGGTCCATTTCCGTCGTCGCGATCTGACGGAGAATCTCCCCGGCGAGTGATCGTATCTCCGAGTGGCACGTTCATGAAAACGATCTTGCTGGTGGACGACTCGCGAGCAGTCCGACTGACCGCGCGGCGCATGCTGACCGAAATCGGCTGTATCGTCCTTGAGGCCGAAGACGGTCAGCAGGCGCTCCAGGTGCTTCGCGAACACCCCGAAACCGATGCTGTGCTTCTCGATTGGAACATGCCAGTGATGGATGGCATCTCCATGCTGAAGGCGCTCAAGGCTGATGCCGCGATGCCACAGCCCCACGTCGTGATGTGTACTACTGAAAACGATATGTCTCGGATCCTCGAGGCAATTGCCGCGGGGGCGGTGGAATACATCATGAAGCCATTCACGGACGAGATTCTCCGCGAGAAACTGCAAGACGCGGGGGTTCTATGACAGGCAGCACCGCGCGTGTCCTTGTGGTCGACGACTCCGCGGTGGTCCGTGGATTGTTGGTCAAGGCCATCGAAGGAGACCCGGCCATTGAACTGGCGGGAACGGCCATGCACGGCGAGGCCGCCTTGTCGGTGCTCGCACGCACACCCGTGGACATTGTTCTGCTCGATGTCGAAATGCCGGTGATGGATGGACTCGCGGCTCTTCAGGAGATTCAGCGCCGTTATCCGACCATTCGCGTCATCATGGTGAGTGGGCATACTCAGGATGGGGCCGATACGACGGTTAAGGCCCTGGCAATGGGGGCGGCGGGGTGCGTGGCAAAACCCGCCGGTAAGAACCCGGCGGAAAGCGTTGAAATGATTGGCCGCGAACTGCGACCTCTCATGCACGCGCTGATTCCCAGCCTCGTGCGGCAACACGCGGCTCCCGTTACCGTGCGGCCGTCGCCGCAGCCTCAGAAATCGGCGGCTCCCGTCAACCGCCTGATGGGGCAATCGGCCCTGCCCCCCAAGGTGATTGTTATTGGTTCGAGCACCGGCGGACCCCAGGCGCTCCGCGCGGTCCTGACAAAGATCCCCGCGAGTCTCCCGATTCCTATCCTTATCGTGCAGCATATGCCGCCAATGTTCACACCGATGCTGGCCCGACATCTGGAGAGCGACACCGGCCGAACAACGTTCGAGGCGCAGGACGGCATGTTGCTCGAAAATGATAAAACATACGTCGCCCCGGGTGATTATCACCTTGTCATTTCAGGGGCAGGCGAACGCCGGATCCTGCGATTGAATCAAGAACCGCCGGAGTGCTTTTGCCGCCCCAGCGTAAATCCCCTCTTTCGCTCGGCCGCAAGCCTGTTCAACAATCGCGTCGCCGCGATCATGCTGACCGGGATGGGCGAAGACGGCTTGCTGGGGACGCGAGAAGTCGTCGCCAACGGAGGCTGGGTTCTCGCTCAAGATGAGGCCAGCAGTGTTGTCTGGGGAATGCCGGGCGCCATTGCACGGGCCGGTCTCACGGACGAGATTCTTCCATTAGATCAAATCGCGCCAACGCTTCTGCGGCGCTGCCAGGTGGAGTCATAAACGCAATGAACCCCGCCGACTATGAATTCTGCTGCCGCTTCCTTGAAGAGCGCTCCGGTCTTTCGCTGGGAGAAAATAAGGGGTATCTCCTTGAAGGACGGCTCGTACCGATCGCCAAGGCGAATGGTCTTGCCGATTTGTCGGCGCTCGTCTCGGCGGTGCGACGTTCGCCAAATGGCCCCCTCGCCGACGCGATGATCGAAGCCATGACCACCAACGAGACTCTCTTTTTTCGCGATAAGACTCCGTTCGAGGAATTGAAGGCCACAATTCTGCCGCCGATGCTGGAGGCTCGCGCGAACACACGACGCTTGCGAATCTGGTCCGCGGCCGCCTCGACCGGGCAAGAAGCGTATAGCCTCGCGATCATGCTTCACGACTCGTTCCCGCAATTGGCAGACTGGCGGTTGGAAATCGTCGGTACGGACCTCTCGCAGGCCGCTCTCGAGCGAGCGAGATCGGGAGTTTACTCCCAATTCGAAGTCCAGCGGGGACTCCCGATTCAAACGCTTGTGAAACACTTTCAACAAACGCCAGCCGGATGGAAAATTCAGGACCACCTGCGGCGCGGGATCAGCTTTCAGTTGCTGAACCTGATGAAGCCATTTCAGATTTTGGGCGTGTTCGACATCATTTTCTGCCGCAACGTGTTGATCTATTTTGAGAGCCCGCTGAAACGAGACATTCTTGAGCGAATGGAGCGGCAACTGGCTCCTGACGGCTGCGTTATTCTTGGCGCCGCGGAAACCGTTCTGGGCGTGACGGATCGATTTGAGCGGTCGATCGGCTGCCGTGCTCCGATCTATGTTCCCAAAGCCCGGATCGCGATCAAATCGGCTTGAGCGTCTCGGGTCGGTCCGCTGGCTCAGCGAGCGCCTTCGGCTACCATGCGTAGCGTGCGTGCAGCAGGATCACACACGTAAACATTGCGATTCGGGAACGCACGGGCCACTTCTTCCGGAGTCGCAACGTTTGGCTGCTGGTGGGCGAAGATGACTGGATCTTCCAGGCCTGGGCGATTCGCTACATAGCTCATATACAGTTCCTCGTCGGTCGGTCTGACGAGTACCAGAGCTGGTGGCCTAACACTGCCGCGCGTCCAGGCGAAGAAGTCCGCGTGTCGTTGTCGGGCATATCGCACCGACTCCCACGCTCGCCATGTCCTTGGGAGATCGGACACGCTTGGTATGGCGCAGGTTGCCCCAATTCCGGCGACGACGATTATCGCCATCCAGACCAAGGTAACTGGAACTCCGCGGCCGCGGTTTCGAGAGACCGCTAATACCTGGGTGACCATCCCTAAGAGAAGCAGCCACAGCCAGCTTGTCTCGTAAACGTAGTGCCAACCGAAAATTCCCGTATACCAGTAGGCGAAGTGCACACCGTGCAGTCCAGCGATCGCTCCGAGGATCAGCCACCAGCGCCAGTCCGCGTTGGTCGTCACCAGTAGAATCGACGCGACGATGGCTGTCATGAAGAGAACGAGCGGATCCCAGGTCCAAAGCCATGATCCGAGTAGCCGAGTGACCGTGTTCTCGATGGCGAGTGGCGGGGTCAGGTTGACGGCCCAGCGATCGTAGACGTCGTTGACCTTGGGACCTAGGTGCTGCTCTCCCCGGACGACGTTGTCGAAACCATAGACGTGCCGCGGCGTGTAAATGTCCGTATAATATTGGTAGGTCATCGTCCAACCGCTGCCGGTGATGTCTCGATTGTAGGCGTACAGAATCGAGAACCCGGTCAGTAGCGGAATCGACCAGGCGAGCACGGCCAGGCCGAGCCAGCGCGGCCGCCCTGCCCGGGCGGACTTGAAGAGCACCCATGCAACGGCAAGAGCAAACGGGATCGCGCAGCCGAAGGCCGTCGCCGGTCGGCACAGGATGGCTGCGGCGAGCCCGAACGAGGCCAACATTGCGTCCATCGCCCGGCTGGTTCGTAGCCACCGCATCGTGAAGAAGACGAAGACCGCCAGCGCCGCGAGCGTCGGAGCATGCGCGAGCAACAGATTGCCAAAGAGAATTGTCGCGGGGGCCATGGCAAATGTCAGCCCGGCGGTGCTGCCGGCGACGCGCCCCGCGAGTTCATTCGCCGTCGCGTACGCCAGAAGCGCGGCAAGCGCCATGCAGCACCAATGCCCGAGTTGCGGCAGCCCAGCGATAAGGCCGGCCAGAATGACCGCTCCCGTTCCAGGCAGGTAGCGGCTCGCCATCCGACCTTCATTCAGGACGTGCATCTGATTGAAGAGTTCCGGGTACCGCTCGGGGCTGGGAACGCTCCACCGCAGTCCTCGAAAGGTTTCGGCCTGAAACAGGTAGCTGTACTCGTCGTGATAGGCGGGGGGGAGATGCCGATCGCGCCAGCCGGACCAACTCACCATCGTGAAGGCGATGACCGCGCAGAGCAGGGCCAACCAGGGGGACGTCACATGACGGCGGAGCCCTGGTTCCCTTGCTGGTTCGTCGCTCGCCCCGCGCCCGATGTCGCCGCTCCAGGCCATGACCAAAACTGGCGCGACGAGCCAGAGAACAAGTTCGACGAAAATGATCCAGAAGTCCCATTCGGGAATCAGATCGAACAACCCGACTGCCAGCGGCACGAACCCGGCCAACCAGATCGGCAGCAGCCAACGGCCAAGCGACAGAGCGGGAACGGCTCGACTTCGGGCGTCGCGAGGGCTTGATTGACGAGTGGACAAATCTGACTTTCGGCTCGACACGGTTGATCAGAAAACTCCGTGAAAACACCGGCCTGACGAATCGCCTCGCGAACCTTTGAACTCCGAGGATTGTCTTTTCACGAGACCGATGACCCCGATTCAGCGATTGACCGTACCGGGTGACTTGGCTATTCTTTGATGTGCCAAGCTACGTTGAAATGAGGGTGTTGTCACGTTCGCGTTGGCGACAACCCTCCCTCATGTGGCGAGAGTGATGAACTGCCGGGGAAGATGCCCTTCCCCACCCATGGAGAATTCCCGTGTTGCTACGACTACCATCCTCCTTCCAGCTATCGACGCTCTAAGGAGTCGTGCGGACGTAGTACGCCACACGGCATCACAACCTCGGGACCGTCGGTTCCGAGGTTTTTTTGTTGCCGTGGAAAGTCCAGATCCCTTCCCGGCGTCCCGAACCCAGCCGAATCTCTTTGCAACCTGCCACACTACGAGATCATCCCGAGCCAAAAAATTCCGCGATTGACGCTGCCGCGCGGAAGGAGACCCGACCATCATGCCCGATGATAAAGTCCTGATTTTTGACACCACGCTCCGCGATGGCGAACAGGCCCCCGGATGCAGCATGACGACGCCCGAAAAATTGCGAGTCGCCGAGGCGCTCGTTGAATTGGGCGTCGACATCATCGAGGCCGGCTTCCCGATCGCCTCACCCGGAGATTTCGACGCGGTTCGCCAGGTTGCCCAGCAGTTTGGCAGCAAGACCACCATTTGCGCGTTGGCGCGCTGCCGTAACGACGACATCGTCCGGGCCGGAGAGGCGCTCGCCGGAATTGAACGGCCGCGCATTCACGTCTTTCTCGCGACGAGTGCCATCCATCGGCAGTACAAGCTGAAGATGGCGAAGGAAGAAATTGTCCGCGCGGCGGTGGAGCATGTTCGGCTCGCACGGCAATATTGCGACAACGTCGAATTCTCGCCGGAAGACGCCGCGCGCACCGAACTCGATTTTCTGGCCGAGGTTGTCGAGGCGGCCATCGAGGCCGGGGCAACCACCGTCAACATTCCCGACACGGTTGGCTACGCGACGCCCCGCCAGTATTTCGATGCCATCCGTCATCTGAAAACGACAGTCGGCAATATCGACCGCGCCGTCATCAGCACGCACTGCCACAACGATCTGGGACTGGCCGTTGCCAACAGTCTCGCGGCCATCGAAGCCGGTGCCCGGCAGGTGGAATGCACGATCAATGGACTCGGCGAACGCGCGGGAAATGCTTCCCTCGAGGAAGTCGTGATGGCCCTCAAGACACGTTCGGACTACTACGGCGTTTCGACGGGCATCAATACCCCCCGCCTGTGCGGCGTCAGTCGACTTGTCTCGTCGACCACCGGCATGGTCGTGCAGCGTAACAAGGCGATCGTCGGCCAGAATGCCTTCGCGCACGAAGCAGGCATCCATCAGCACGGCATGCTTCAGGAACGAACGACGTACGAGATCATGCGTCCGGAAGACGTTGGGTTCGTGGGAACCAATCTCGTACTCGGAAAACACAGCGGCCGCCATGCATTCCGTACGCGGCTCGCGGAACTCGGCTACGAGTTGGCCGATGAACCCTTCCAGAAGGTTTTCGAAGACTTCATCGTTCTCGCGGACAAGAAGAAGCACGTTTACGACGCCGACATCGTGGCGCTCGTGGAACAGCGAGGATCGGCAATCAACGAGCGCTGGACGCTGAAACGCTTCCACATTTCCGCCGGGACGAACACCATCGCGACGGCGACGGTCGAACTGCTTCATTCCGATGGACGGGCGCTCTGCGACGCGGCGATCGGCGATGGACCGGTCGACGCGGTTTTCAAGACGCTGGAACGGCTCACGGGGCTGGAAGCGCGGCTGGAGGAATACCAGGTTCGCAGTATCTCGGAGGGCCAGGATGCCCAGGGAGAAGTCCTTGTCGACGTGGTGGTCAACGGCGCGACCTACCATGGGAAAGGGGTCAGTACCGACATCGTCGAAGCGAGCGCCATCGCCTATCTGAAGGCACTTAACAAAGCCGCGAACGCCAGCCAGGTCGTGGAATCACTTCACGGCGTCTGAGTTCATGCGTTCGGAAGCCTCACGGGGTTTCGTGTCGCTCAGCGCGCGTTCGATCGCGGCGTCGATCGAGCCGGGGCTTCCCGTCGCCCAAATAATGGTGTTCGTGGAGTCGACCACCCACGCCTGCGGGATGTATCCCGCGGCCAACGCCAGCAACGATCTTTTCGCACCGTAGCCAACCGGCCATGAATAGCGGGCGGCGTTGAGAAACACCTTCGTCTTGTCGAGCGTCGCTTCTCCTTCGGCGGTCAACGATACGAAGCGAACGCCGCGGTCGTTAAACTTCTCGAACAGCGCGACATCTTTCGGGGAGTGCTTCAGGCAAGGGCCGCACCACCAGGCGAAGGCACCAACAACGGTGACCTGGCCTTTGCTCGTTGCTTCGGGCGTTTCATCGGCATTCAACCAGCCGGCGGCTTGAATGGGGGGACAGGGTTGCCCCACCAGCGGGCTCTGTTGGGACCGATTTGCCTGTCGGAGCGCCCAGGTCAAGATCGAGACACTGGCCAGGGTCAGAACCAGGACTTTGAGAACACTTCGCGACGACGATCGCGCGGGAACCGGGGATTCGCTCATGCCTGGCATTTCCTTCTGCCTTTGCTTCCAGTCGCCAACTGGAGAGTCTACGGAAGCTAAGCGACGGCTGGTCGCGAGATTCCGTAGAGTTCACCGAACTTGCCCCAAAGATGGGCGAGGAGCGGTTCGGCTGTCACCGGTCGCTCTATGGCCCGCTCGATGAGTTCGCGCGGGGCGTATCGTCGCCCCTGCCGATGAATCGACTCCCGCAGCCAGGCTCTCAGTTCGCCAAACTCGCCCCGCGCGAATTGCGAGTCGAGGTCGGAAATTTGTCCGCGGGCCGCCGCCATCAGTTCCGCTGCATACAAGTTTCCAAGCGTGTACGTTGGAAAATAACCAAACAGTCCCGCCGACCAGTGGATGTCCTGCAAACAACCGTCTCGATCGGTCGCCGGGGTGCGGCCAAAGTAATTTTGGAAAAGCTGACGCCATGCCTCGGGGACGTCGGAAACCGCGAGGTTGCCTCCGAGCAGCGCTCGCTCCAGTTCAAAACGCAACATGATGTGCAGATTATACGTCACTTCGTCGGCTTCCACGCGAATGAATGTTGGCGCGACGTGATTGAGCGCCGCATGAAAGTCGTCTTCCGCCACGCCGTCGAGCGTGCCGGGGAAAGTCTGCTTGAGCAGCGGGAAGAAATGCCGCCAGAACGGCCTCCCGCGCCCGACCAGGTTTTCCCACAACCGCGATTGAGACTCATGAACCCCTAGGGAGACCGCCTGTCCAGGTGGAAGTCCGAAGCATTCTTCCCGCAGGCCCTGTTCGTAGATTCCGTGACCCGCCTCGTGAAGGACGCCGAATAATGCCGTGTTCAGAGCCCTTTCATCGTAGCGGGTGGTCAGACGACAGTCTCCCGGACCGATCCCGCTGCAAAACGGATGGGCCGATTCGGCGAGATAGCCGCGCTGAAAGTCGAAGCCAATCGCGGCGGCCGCATGTTTCACGAAGACTCGCTGCGAGGCAACCGGGTATGACCTGTGAACAAGATCGACAGGCAGCTTGTGGCCAGACGAATCGATGGCCGAGACGAGCAATGTTAATTCGCGCCGCAACGGCGCGAAAATCTCCGCCACTTCCCGACTCGTCATGCGAGGTTCGTAGTCTTCCAGCAACGCGTCGTATAATTCTTCTCCCGGCCGGACGAGGGCTTCGGCTTCCTCCCGCTTCAGTCGGACAACCTGTTCGAGCCAGGGCCGGAAACCTTCAAAGCGGTTTTCCCGACGCGCCTCGACCCACGCCTGCTGGGCCAGCGAGGTCACGCGACTGAGTTCCGAGACTAGCCGCCGCGGTAACCGGACGTGACGATCATACAGACGCCGAGACTCGCGAACCGTGACGCCCAAGTCGGATAGCGGTTCGATTCCCGCGTCATTCTGCAAAAGCGACAGCAGTTCGCCAATTCGCGGATCGACCCGCCGGTCGTGAGCCAGCCCAGCCAGCAGCGCCAGTTGCTCGGACCGGTGCGCCGCGCCGCCGGGCGGCATCACCGTCTGTTCATCCCACGAGAGAACATTTCCGCACGAGGCTAGAAGTTCTCCCGCGCGCAACAACTCCATTAATTCCGCGCCGGCATTGAGTTTGTCAGCCATGGCCCGCAAGTCTCCGTTCTTGCTCAAAGTGGGGGAACGCACCGCGTGATGACGTCTTCAAACTCCGGTTGATGGCTGCCGTCGTGCCGGGAGTTCAAACGCCGCCAATCCAAAGTGCAGTCGTCGCCTGGCATTCGTCAACCATGCCGCAGCGCGAGGCAACGCTTCGTGGCCGCCGAGAGCCCCCCTCGACTCGCAACCACGCGGGAAAACGCTGGCGAGCACTCAGCAGAAAATGTTTGGCAGATAAGTCATCGCCGAGAACAGGCTGAAACCGATTTCGGATTCGACCGCCGCGCGAGACAGTCGCAAGGGGCTGGTGAGATGGTTGTTCACCCAGCCCCGCGAAAATGTGAAGGCAAACTGGAATCCGGCCGCCCCGACCAGTTCAGTCGTTTCCGCCGTGAAGCGATTCGGACCTCCCACCGGATAGCTAAAGAGCGTGGGGGCCTCTCCCAGTTCGCTCGCGATTCGATCGCGACACTGCTCAATTTCCCACTTCTGCCGCTCGAACGTGCACATGGCCAGGATGGGATGGCTGGCGCTATGGCCGCCGAAACTCATGCCGGCAGCTTTCATCTCGCGAACCATGTCCCACGTCATCCATAAGTCGCTCGCTTCACTCGGCGCGACTCTGGAAACTCCCAATCCACGGGCCAGGTTGTCGAGGTACTCGCCGGTGGCCGTGGTGGGAATCAGCTTGTAACGGCGAACCACGCGACGCGCGACCTCGAGGCGGTCATCAATTTTCGGGCGAAACTCGTAATCTCCACCGTCCAAATCGGGAATCAGACCGCCCGACGAGCGAGCCACCAACATGTGGATCTCGTCCCACCACGGAACCATGGGACGATCCAGATAACCGGTCGCCAGAAAGAACGTCGCCGGGACACCGTGTCGCTTCAGGACCGGAAAGGCGGCGAGGTAGTTGTCCCGATAGCCATCATCGAAAGTGACGAGAATCCGGCGTCCGCGTGTCGAAAGGGCCGATGCGACCTCGTCGCCGCCGATCACCTCGAAATGTCGCTTCAAATGGTCAATCTGGCGATCAAACTCTTCTTGACTCGCGCTGTACAAATCAGGATCGCATTCAGCGTTCGGAGTCCCGATTCGGTGATAATTGAGGACCAAGAGTCCCGACCAACGACATGTCGAACCAATGAGCCAGTCAGCGGACGAACGGTAGAGCGCTTCCGCGAGAACACTTCGTTTAGCAAGGACGGCGGAAGGCATCGGGTGGTTCTGTCGCTGGTCCGTCGGAAAAGACGATTCGAGCCGAACCTGGGCCGGTTCACGGCAGCGGGACGCTTGTCCGCTTAGCGGAAAGAGCAAGTTGCCGCTCGCTCCGAGCACCACGCTTCGGCGAGACACCTCATTCTTAGCACGAAATCGTCAATCGACCGGCTTCAGATGTTCGCCGATACACTCTTAGGACCGCTTTCTCGCGGACTCCTTGTTTTGGTAGCGATTCTGTCGATCTCTGCGAATCAAACGAATGCAACACGCCAAAACCTGCAAACCTTTTTGCAGAAATGAGTTGCAACCGGAGGCCGACAGAAAACCATGATTGACTTTTCGTGATTTTGGGGGCGTCCGCTATTCCTCGTGCAACAGGAAGGCCGCTTCAACTTCCACCGCGATGTTGCCAGGAAGGGATCCCATGCCGACCGCGCTGCGCGCCCCTCGCCCCAACTCTTCACCAAAAATCTCGACCATCAGATTGCTGAACCCGTTGATGACGCGGGGATGGGCGTCAAACGTCGGGACGGCATTCACCATCCCCAGGACTTTGACGACGCGGGCAACGCGGTCGAGCGAGCCCAACTGGTCCCGCAGAGTCGCCAGAATGGCCAGCCCCGTGACTCTCGCGGCGGCATGGGCCTCTTCTTCGGTGAGCGTCTCGCCCACTTTGCCGCGAATCATCGAACCGTCTGGCTGGAGGGGGCCATGGCCGGAAACCCACGCGATCCGGTCAACCACGACGACTGGCGTATAAACGCCTCCCGGCTTGGGTGCTGTCGGCAAAACAAGGTCAAGCGCTTTCAGACGCGTCTCAGGACTACTCATCGAGAGGCTCCAGGTGGCACGCCGACCGCGGCCGGCATCCCCAGGGAATGAATGGACTCGCCTTTTGGAAGTCGATGGCGAGAGCCGGTGAACGGCGCTACAATATCGACGTTCAACACGTCGTCCAAGTCCGTGAAAGTGAAGACCATGTCCGACCTGTTGCAGGTGCTCTTTTTCGTGGGAATTGGTTTCGCCGGACTCATCGCGATCATCATGATCGCGATCTTCGCCGCGTACTTTAAGCTGTGGCTGCGGGCGTTCTTCAGCAAGGCTCACGTCAGCCCGTTCACGCTCGTGTTCATGTCGCTGCGAAAGGTCAATCCCACGGCGATCGTCGACGCGAAGGTCATGGCGGTGCAGGCCGGCCTGCGGGAGGTCACATCTCAGCGGCTGGAAGCCCACCTCCTGGCCGGCGGAAATATTTCCCGCGTTGTCCGCGCGATGATTGCCGCACACCGGGCACGGATTGATCTCGACTGGAACACGGCCGCGGCGATCGATCTGGCCGGCCGTGATGTCTTCGAAGCCGTTCGCACCAGCGTCGATCCCCGCGTGATCGATTGCCCGGACCCCAAGCAGGGCCGCAACACGCTCGATGGCGTCGCCAAGGACGGGATTCAGCTCAAAGCCCGCGCGCGTGTCACCGTCCGGACCAATCTGGCCCAGCTCATCGGCGGAGCGACCGAGGAAACCGTCATCGCTCGCGTCGGCGAAGGAATTGTCTCCGCGATCGGCTCGTCGAAGTCGCACAAAGAGGTTCTTGCCGATCCGGCGCGCATTGCCAAGGCCGTGCTCGCCAAAGGGCTCGATGCACAGACGGCGTACGAAATCGTCTCGATCGACATCGCCGATATTGATGTCGGCGACAACGTTGGAGCTCGCTTGCAGGCCGACCAGGCGGAAGCCGAAGTGCGTGTTTTTCGGGCTCGCGCCGAGGAGCGTCGAGCTCGTGCCGTCGCGGAAGAGCAGGAAAACAAGGCGTTGACCGTCGAGAACCAGGCGAAGCTTGTCCTGGCCGAAGCCGAGATCCCCCGGGCCATGGCCGAAGCCTATCGTTCGGGCCTCCTGCGCACTGCCGCCCCGGCTTGACGTTCGGGAAATCGTCTCGGTCCCGATCAAACTGCATTTGGTTGATTCGAGTAGCCGACTTGCCAAATTGACTCGCCCCAGCGCGAACCCACCGCCAGAATTTGTCCTCCTCACCAGAGTCATCACCAACGGCCGCGAACCTGCCGCTCCTGCGGTCCCGCCCGATTCAGACATCGCTTCCGATTGAATTCTTGACCCCATGGCACACCTCTCTTTTGCCATCATCTGCGTGATTTGGGGGAGCAGCTTCATCCTGATGAAGCGTGCCGTCGTGGGAATGTCTCCGACTTCCGTTGCCTGGTGGCGACTGGTCACCGGAGGGCTGGCGCTCGGATTGATCTATCTGCTCGCCCGGCGGCAACCCACGCTACGGCGGGAACATTGGTTGCCGCTGCTGGGCATCGTGCTCTTGGGGTTCGTCTGGCCGTATTCGCTTCAGCCCGCGATGATTCCACACCAGGGGAGCGCCTTTGTCGGCATGATGGTCGGTTTCACTCCGCTGCTGACCATTCTCGTTTCGATTCCCATTCTGGGAGTCTGGCCGACTTCGCGACAGGTTGTCGGCGTGCTGGGCGCGCTGGCGTGCCTCGCGGCATTGGCTGGCGAGGGACTCCAGCGCCATATTTCGCCGGCCGGTTTCGCGCTCACCATCTCGGTTCCATTTGCCTATGCCATCGCGAATAGCTGGATTCGCAGATCGCTGGGGGCCATTCCGTCCATGGAATTGACCCTGGCCTGTCTACTGCTTGGCGGAGTGATTCTGACACCGCTCGCCTGGATGTCTCCCCGGCCCGTGGTCGAACCCTCCACGTACCAGGGAGCCGTCACCGCGGCCGCGACTCTTGGCCTGTTGGGGACCGGGTTGTCGACCTATCTTTTCACCCGGCTGGTTCAATCGCACGGTCCTCTCTTCGCGGGAATGGTGACCAACGTCGTTCCCATCGGGGCGCTGATGTGGGGTTGGGCCGACGGCGAAACGGTCACCACCTTGCAGATTGTCGCCTTGTTCGGCCTGATCGCCATGGTGTCGCTGGTGCAGTTCAACCGCGCTCCGATTGTCGCGCCAACCGCGCGGTCGCTCGCCGCCGCCACCGACCCCTGATCGCCGCGGAGAGATGAACCATGGATGCCAAGCCTCTCACCGTGGAAACGCTGCACCAGCATCTCGGCGACGGTCCGTTCGTCGCGCTCGTCGACGCCTTCTATGCGAGTATCCCGAACGATCCCATCCTCGGTCCGATGTATGATCCGAACGATCTGGAGGGTGCCCGGCGACGATTGGCCGACTTTCTCATTTTTCGTTGCGGCGGTCCCCCGCGCTACATCGAAACCCGCGGACATCCGATGCTTCGCGGCCGGCATTCGCCGTTTGCGATCGACGTCGCCGCTCGCGATCGGTGGGTCGAGTTGATGCGGGGAGCGTTTCCCGCGGCCGGCTGGTCGAGTGAGGCCGAGGCCGTGTTGCGGCCATTTCTCGAGTCGGTCGCGACGTTTCTCATCAACCGTTCGAGCGATCCGGCACTGGGTCTTCCGCTGACGGAGCCGCGCCGCAACGCTTGATCATCACGACTTCGTTCCCGACGTCGTTGTAATGGACTTCGTCCATGAAGGTCTGCATGAGGAGCAGCCCGCGACCACTGGGACGCTCCAGATTTTCCAGATCGGTCGGGTCGGGAATGACTCGTGGATCGAAACCAGGGCCTTCATCGCGAATGCGAATGTAGATTTCGTCTTCATTGAGTTTCGCCAGAACCTCGATTTTTCGGTGCATGTATGGGGGCTGACGGGATCGCTCGCGAGCCAGGTCGTAATAACGATGCATGTCGCCATCCTTGAGCGACGAACTGACCTCGAGATTTCCGTGAAAACAGGCGTTCGTCAGCGCTTCCTGCAAGGCGACCCCCAACCGAACCCGGTCGCTCTGTCCGCACGCGCTCAGGCCGCTGACCGCCGATTGCAGGTACTGGACAAGCGACGCCAACACTTCCGGATCATTCGGCAATTCGAAACGGACTTCCTTCCGTCTCACGCAGCTCATCAGACGGACCTGTGCCTGATTCTGACGCGCCAGAACCTGCACCCGCACGACCGTTTCCACCAGCAACTGGGCCAGAGAATCTTTCGGGACATAGCTGGCGGCCCCAGTTCTCAGGGCCTGCACCGCGGTCCATTCGCTGCCGCGGCCGGTCATCAGTATGACGGGAAGATCGGGGTGGCGTTTGTGAATCGCCTTCAGAAGCTCCAACCCGTCAAGATCGGGCATGTTCAGATCGGTCAGCACGACATCGGGGCAGCGCTGGTCGATCTCGCGCAGCGCCTCATGAGCCCCGCTGGCATACCGGACCTCGAAATGGCCCTCCTGCCGCAAAAGCCCTCCGGCCAGCGCGCGGTCGGTCGCGGAATCGTCAACGATCAGGATGTCGGTCACGGTCGAGCCCTCGCATCTGTCCGGTCGGCGAGTTTCCGACATCATCGCACAATGCCGACCGGTCGGCGAGCGTCCGCCACCGGGGAAGCAAAATCCCGACTCGGCGACGCCCCCGAAAGAGGCCGTAAAAGCAACCGGGCCGCGCGGCGGGCTCCTCCCCGTCCGCGCGACCCGGCGTCAATCATGTCGCGACTCGCCATTCCCGCGAGAATCGGCAAGTGCGTCAGTCACCGTTTAACGGAAAACGCCCACCCAGTAGGGAGCGCCGTTCCGAATCATGAACCCAAAGCCAACTTCGCTCCCGCTGAGCATGATGCCATGGTGCGCGGGAGAGTAGATCCAGCCCTGGATCGCGTGCTCGGCCGACTGGGGACCGGCGAAAATGATCTCGCCGAACGGCAATCCGCTGTGCTGGAACCAGCCGGTGTTGGCCATCCAGACCGCGTGACGCTGCGCCGCCAGGCACATGTCGGCATTAATCCGCACCGGGGGGCGTCCCATGCGAGCCCGGTGTTCGTTCGTGAGCGCGACCAAGCGTTCAATCGTCGGGTGTTTGAGCAGCCAGTCGTGGTCTGATGGCTTCACCGCCGCGTCGGGGGCCACTTCCGTTGCGGCCCAGGTTGAGGTCGCCGTCGCTGACAGCAAGACAATCATCACGGCCGATCTGAGCATTCCGTTCTCCTTACCAGGACTCCTTTTTCAGATGCTGGCAGTCACGGTCCGCGGCTCGCGGCGACTGGACAGCCACATCCGGGCAAGCCGACTGGCCCGCCAACCCGCAAAGACCGTACGGATGTCGGACTCGTCCGGACAAGTGAACGGGGTCAAATAGGAGAACTTTGATGATTGCGGTGACTTGACAAACCGATATTCAGCCCACCTTGTTCCGCTCGCGACCGCCACGGTTCACCGGGCAACTTCGACGGCGTCGCCACCGCAGCCCCACGACGCCCGGCCCCCGAGTACATCCGGATGATATCAGGTGGCAACAGCCAGACGCTTTTCGGGTTCCCGCACGAATGCCGTCTAAGCTCGGCAGAGCTGATTTCATCAATTTTTCCAGCCGATCTCGGCAACCTCCTCGGTTATCCACGGCACCATGCGGTTCTTCACGATCACGAAATTGAGAGGAGGCCATTTTCTACGTGACCCGCAACGGCGGCGGGTGGCGGGCGATGCCGCACGATCTCCCGCCCTATCGCATTGTGTTTTATGACTTTCGAATCTGGCAGCGCGATCGAACATGGGAGCGGATTCACGCGACCCTGCGGACGAAAGTCCGTCAGCAGGCGGCCCCCCCAAGCCCTCGGCCGCGTTCGTCGACAGCCGAAGCGTGAAATCAACCGAACAAGGCGCACCTCGCGGTTGCGACGCGGGGAAAAAAATCACCGGCCGCAAACGACACATCGCGACTGACACGCTGGGACTCATCTGGGCGCTGGTCATCACGCCCGCGGACGTCCAGGACCGCGACGGCGGCCGATTGGTGCTGGAACTGCGGCGGCGTCACGTTCGCTTTCCCAAAGTCATTTGGGTCGACGGGGCCTACGCAGCCCTGGTCTCGTGGGCGCTGGTCCGCTGGCTGTGGGTGGTCCAAATCGTTCGCCGACCGCGCTGCCGCTTCGAAATCCAGCCGAAACGGTGGATCGTCGAACGAACCTTCAGCTGGATCAATCGTTCGCGGAGACTGTCGAAGTCTTACGAGCGCACGCCAGAAAGCGATGCCGCTTTAATCTACGTCGCGATGCTTCACTTGATGGTCAAACGATTAACACGTTAGCAGGCTTTTTGGACGCGTTTTAAGTACGGCCGAATCGCTCGTGAATGTGATCTGGGCCTCGTCCCTCGAGGGAATGGACACCGCTCTTCGCGGCTCGCAGCAGCAGACCGGTGGCCACGCCCCAAACCACATGTGCGGAAATCATGAGCGCGCTTCGTTGCACGGGATGTTGCGTCGCGGGAGTCAGGAGGCCGACGGACGGCAACAGCCCGAGATAATTGCCAGCCCAGACGCCAACGCCGAGGAGAGCTCCTCGCGCCGGTTCTGGCACTGGCAGGCGACTTCCCAGCCCCCCATACAGTGCTCCCATGGCCGCCCCAAACGCGAAGTGGGCGATCAGAGCGGCCCGCGATCGAGATTGCTCATCCAAAGCGGAATCGACACCGACATCGCGAGCCAGCTCGTCGGTGATTTCCCGTGGCGGTAAGGGGTACTGCTCTTCGGGCGGCAGTTGGCGATGCATGGCTTCCATGGCCAAAGTCATGGGCAGAGTCGCTAGGCATCCAGCCACGCTGCCTGCAATGAGTGGGGTCAAATCAGCCATGGGAGGTTCCTTTGCAAGTGAGGCAACAGGTTCACGGTCAATGTGCCATACGGCTTGCCGAGTTACATCAGCGAATGCATTCCGGGTGCGATCGGCCCGTCCATACGTGGTCACGTGCCTTTACGAATCCCGGGAAGTAGCGACAACAGAAGTTTTTCGTCTCGAGTCAGCTCGCGGTGTCCGGACAAGTCACGTTGTTTCGTCAGGGTGTCCATCAGGTCGCCGGCCAGGTATTGTTCGATAAGCCACGGGTGGACATAGTGCTTGCGACAGATGGCCGGCGTATTGCCGAGCGCGGCGGCTACCGTCTCGAGAAGCCTCTTCAAAGTGGGTTGATCGGCTTCTGAAGCGGTCATCAGAGCTTCTAGAAACGTGACCGTGCCGCGCCACGTTCGGAAGTCCTTGGCGGTCAATGACGTCCCGGTCCATTCCTGAATCGTGGCGTTCACGTCGCCGGAATCGATGCCCCGCGTGTTGCCTGCTTCGTCGCGATACTCGAACAGTTGCTGTCCGGGCAGTTCCGAGCAGTGCCGCACGATGCGGGCGAGTCGTTCGTCGTCGACCTCGCACTCCTGATAAATACCGGACTTCCCGCGAAATCGAAGCTTCAGCAGCGAACCGCGAACATGAACATGCCGCTTCCGAAGCGTGGTGAGACCGAAGGATCCATTCGCTTCGGCGTATTCGGAATTGCCAATGCGCAAACCGCCGCGATCCAGTAGACGAACAACGGCTGCAAGGACTTTCTCCCGAGGGTAACCGAACCGTTTGAGCTCGCGGCGCGTTCGTCGCCGCAGCTTCGGGAGAGCCGCGGCGACCAGTCGTAATCGATCAAATTTTGTGGCGTCGCGAACAGTCCGCCATTTCGCATGGTATCGGTATTGCCTGCGTCCCCGAGCATCAATTCCCGTGGCCTGGATGTGTCCCCTGGGGTTGGCACAAATCCAGACGGCTTCCCATGCGGGAGGAATAGCCAAGGCCGCGATTCGTTCGAGCAGGGTCGCTTTACGAACGCGACGCCCAGTCGCCGTGATGTAATAAAACCCGCGTCCGCGTCGCTTGCGAAGATAGCCTCCCTGTTGTGGCCGCACATAGACGAGTCCCGCGCCGCGCGCCTGGCGGCGATTCGTGACATCTGGTGGGACTGGCGGCGTGGCATTCATCGAAGTCGAAGGAGTACGAACGGGAGGGGATCATGGCCTTATCCGGCACGCGTCTCGCCGCCCAGAAGTGTTAATACTTCGCCACTGATATAGCTGGAATCCGATTCGGCCGCGAAGAACACGAATGCCGGAGCCACTTCTTCCGGTTGGCCGGGTCGCCTCATGGGAGTGTCGGCTCCATGCTCGGCCACTTCCTCTGGCGGCTTGGAAGCAGGTTGAAGCGGCGTCCAGATCGGACCAGGCGCCACGCAATTGACGCGAATCTTCCGCTCCGCGAGGTTCTGCGCGAGCGACTTGGTAAACGCGTGAATCGCCCCTTTCGTGCTCGCGTAGTCGATGAGTGTCTTGTTTCCCTCCAGTCCGGTAATTGATCCGCAATTGATAATGACACCGCCATTCTCCAGATGAGGAACCGCGGCCCGGGCCATGTAGAAATATCCATGGATGTTGGTACGGAACGTGAGATCCCAATCTTCGTCCGAAATGTCTTCCAGTTTTTCGCGTGTCTCCTGGTAGGCGGCGTTGTTAACGAGAATGTCAAGGCGGCCGAAGTGCTGAACCGTTCGTGCAACGGCCTCGTCGCAGAACTTCCGCTCGGTGACGTCGCCGGGCAGGAGAAGAACCTGCCGTCCCTCGTTCAAGATGGCCTGCTGCGTTTCCTTCGCGTCGGATTGCTCTGCCGGTAAATATACGATGGCAACGTCGGCCCCCTCGCGAGCATAAAGAACGGCGACCGATCGACCGATTCCTGAATCGCCACCAGTGATAAGGGCGACCTTTCCCTGGAGCTTACCGGAACCCCGGTACAGCGGAGCTTCAAATCTCGGCCGCGGCGTCATGGCTGAGTCCAGACCCGGCTTTGGCTGGCTCTGCGGCGGGAACGGGGATTTTGGCTCGTTTTGACGCGCTGACATGTGCATTTCCTCAGATACTTTTCAAATTTTTACCCGCCCAAGACGCTTTCGCGGCCTGACGAATTCCGATCAACGGCGCGTGCCACCGAGCGCCCAATCGGCTGCAAGCAACGTCACGCCCACCACGATCGCGGACGACAGGTAGGGGTGTCGCCGCGCCAGCCCATAAGCGCTGACTCGACGAACCTTCCTGCGGGTGCGGCCTCGTTCGTTGAGTCCTGTCGTGGGCTGATAGAGCGCGTCGTCGTGTCGCTGGGGCGGTAGCGATGAATGTTGTTTGTCAATGAAGTTTCGTTCCATGAACCAATCTGTCAGCCGGGGCATCAACGCCCCTTGAATGGCAGTTTTCAGGCCTGCTCCCGTCGGATAGATGTCTCGCACTTCGTTCCGCGCGGCGTACAAAATGGCTTCAGCGACCAGAACGGGATCGTAAACCGGGTCGGGAAGCGCTGGTTCACGATCCAGCAGATTTTGCGCATGATTTGGAAAGGGAGTATTGGTGGCACTGGGCTTCACCAGGGTCACGGAGATGGGAGCGTCGGCAGCCTCCAGTTCCATTCGCAGGGCATCCGTGAAACCTTTCACGGCATGCTTGGAAGCGCTGTACATGCCGATGAGCACAACCGCGCGATCCGAGACCTCGGAGCCGATATTGATGATCGCGCCGCGCGAGCCGTCCTCGCGGGAACGCATGTGTTTTGCCGCCGCGATCGATCCGTACACGACGCCCCAGAAGTTTGTCTCGAACAGCTTGCGATTGTCGCCGGTCAGAGTGTCGAGGATTTGGCCGTAAAGACCGACACCCGCATTGTTGACCCAGGTATCGATACGGCCAAATTTCTCCACGGCCTGCTGAACGATCTTCTCGTGCTCGGCCTCTTCACCCACATCCGCCACCACGGAGATGGCGGTATTGGGAGATCTTTGGTTGAGCTCATCGGTCAAGTCGCGCAGCGCGGACTGGTTCCGAGCCACCAGGACCACTTTCGCCCCGCGCTTAGCCGCCATGCGGGCCGTCACCAGCCCGATCCCGGAAGAGGCGCCCGTAATCACCATGACTTGCTCGTTCAGATTTTTGAGAGCGGCGAACATTGCAGTTCCTTTCCACGAACGATCAACGCCTCGGCGATCGGAGGTTTGAAGGATGGACGCGACAAGACTCACACTTCATGATTTCGCAGGGCGGCCTGTTCGTTCAGCGTGGTCAGCCATGACGGTGAGTAAATGGATTCGCTTTCATGGCCCTTAAACGCTCGTTTCGCGTGGGGGCCTGGTCCGGGAAGACAGTTGTTGACGAGCCCCATCAATCGGGTCACCAGACCGGGACAAAGTCCGTGGCCGCGGGATGCCAGCGAACTGAAACCGGACACCATGACCGTGGCACTGCCACGCCGACAGCCTTCAATAATCCGTTCCGCCGCGAGGTCCGAGGGGGTAGCCAGCAGTGGTAAGGAAGCGCCCAGGCTAAACCAGGCGTATTCCTCGCGATGGCGGCCTTTGAAGGTTGCGTTTCTTGGGCTGCCCGTGCGCATCAGACCAGGTGTGACCGTGGTGACTTGAATATTGTCGGGACGGAGAGCGGCCGTCAGACCTTCCGACCAACCGACGAGCGCGAACTTGCTGGCACAGTAAGGCAGCAGGTGCGGCACGCTCACACGACCGCCGATGGATGAGATATTGACAATGCGACCCACCCCCTGGCGGCGCATCAGAGGCAAGACGGCTTCGGTCATCAAGAGCGGCCCCCAAAAGTGCGTGGCCAGGGATTGCTCGTAGTCTTCGTGTTGAAGACTGTCGAATGGCCCCACCTGAATGATGCCCGCATTGTTGACGAGAATATCGATCGTTCCCCACCGATCCTGGACCGCCGCGACAAACTCGGCGACCTGGTTCGCCTGGGTTACATCGCACACCACGCCCATCGCCTCCCCATACCGTCCCAGTTCTTCAACCGCCCGATCGATGTCACGAGATGTCCGCGAGCAGATCGCCACCCGCGCCCCTTCGCCGCACCATAACCGTGCCATTTCCAGTCCCAGTCCGCGGCTCCCCCCGGTAATGACGATGACCCGCCCCTCGAAGCTGAAACGCCGGCTGCGAGATCTCAGGGCATAAAGACCCAGGCCGATGAGCGTGCCGAGCGCTAACACCCGAGAGACAGAGGACTTCATCTCCCGACTCCTTCCGCAAATTGGAAACCCAGCGGTTTTTTTCGCCAGGTTCGCGGCGTGCCGCCTCTTCAGCAGGGCTGGACCATTTCTCTCCTGCTATTGAGCCGATGAGAGAAGCAAGTTCAATGCCATCGAACTTCCCGGCAAATGTTGACCACGACGAGGCACCGCCAACGCCCAGGGAGAGTCGTTGCGTGAATGAGTCGCGACCAGACCGGTGGCTTGTCCGGCAAGTCATCCAGCGCTCGGGAACGAAGAAATGCCGCCTGAACTTCAGCAGAGAGGACAACCTGGCCCCTGCCCTCTACTTCCGCCTGTTCCGCCGTCCTCGTGAAGACGTCATTGGATGTTTCGGAATGCGAATCTCGATGGCAGCAGCTCTTGCGAGGCCCTCTTCGATCCGTTCAGAAATCAGCAATTCCGGATCCTGCAAGCTGCAGGAGAACTGATCGGCTGCCGCACAGTCTGCTTGATTGCCATTCATTTCTTCGTCGGCGCCTCACCTACCAGCGATGGCGAGAGACTGGCAGCAATTCTTGTTCCCCGGATGTGGGCCATCCGCCCGACGTGGCATTCACGAAAGAGGCAAATCGATTCCGTTGATTGTGAGTACCACCTGGGCGTTCGGTTGGGAACATGCGTGAACTGGCCCTGGAAG
The DNA here is from genome assembly GCA_019636285.1 of Planctomycetaceae bacterium. Lineage (GTDB taxonomy): Bacteria > Planctomycetota > Planctomycetia > Planctomycetales > Planctomycetaceae > JAHBXV01. Next base: position 49,042 of record JAHBXV010000003.1, on the reverse strand, counting down.
CAGTTAGCCTTGTTCGGAGGGAAAAGAAGAGCGCCGCCAGGGATACCGCATTTTTGAGCAACCGATTCCTCGCATGGTGGATTTCGCCAGTTGGGAACCGTGGAGAAGGCGATACTCGGACCAACGCGGAATGAGGAAAATGCGAGTCTTTCCACCGCTTCTGAATGCCGGGCATCGGCGTCCAGCCCGGAAAGCAACTGAACTAGCGAAGGTCGCCGACGATAACAGTCTGGAGCGAGTCGTCCTGTTCGCGCGGAGGATGCGAATGGCGGCTTAGCAAGGTCAATGGCCATGAGCGAATGGTCCCTTTCCGGCAGTAGCGCCGCAGACGCCGTGGGGCTGCTGCGGAGTGGCATGAAGGTCTTCGTGCATGGTGCCGCGGCGACCCCCACCTCGCTCCTGCAAGCGATGGCCCACCGTGCCGACCTGTCCGGGATGCAACTTTATCACATGCATCTGGAAGGCCCGTTGCCGTTTCTATCACCCCAGGCACGCGAGCGGTTTCGCTCCGTCTCGCTGTTCACGGGTTCGGCACTACGGGAGCCGATCGCGGAAGGGTATGCCGATGTGATTCCGGTGTTCCTGTCGGACATTCCCGACCTGTTCTTGAAACGCTCGATCCCCTTGGATGCGGCGCTGGTGCAACTCTCGCCGCCGGATCGACACGGTTATTGTTCCCTTGGAACTTCCGTCGATTCGGCGCGGGCGGCCGTCGATTCGGCACCGGTCGTCATCGCGGAAATCAATTCCCGCATGCCGCGAACGCACGGGAACACGTCGCTTCACATCAGTCGGCTGAAGGCATTCGTTTGTACGGATCGTCCCTTGCCGGAACAGGCTCCCGCGGCAGAAACCGCCGTGGAAGGGCGAATCGGCGAACTGGTGGCCGATCTGGTGGAAGACCGAGCCTGTCTGCAACTCGGCATTGGCGGAATCCCAGATGCTGTCGCCCGGCGTCTATGTCACAAGCAGGATTTGAGCGTTCATACGGAAATGTTCTCCGATGGCGTGATGGCGTTGTGTCAGGCCGGCGTGGTCACCAACCGGTACAAGACCATCCATACGGGACGAACCGTCACCAGTTTCATTTCAGGCACGCGCGAACTCTTCGACTTCGTGGATGACAATCCCCTGGTGGAATTCCATTCCTGTGATCGCACGAATGATACGAGTGCCTTGCGGAAGATTGACCGACTCGTCGCCATCAACTCCGCCTTGCAAATCGATCTGACGGGTCAGATTTGCGCGGATTCCATCGGTCACAGAATTTACTCGGGAATCGGCGGCCAGATGGATTTCATTCGGGGAGCCGCCATTTCACGCGGCGGTCGACCGATCATCGCGCTGCCGTCGACGGCAAAAGACGGCGCCATCTCGCGAATCGTCCTCGAACTGAATCCTGGGGCGGGCGTCGTGACAACACGCGGCCACGTGCATTGGGTGGTGACCGAGTTCGGAGCTGTCAATCTGCACGGCAAGACGCTGCGGGAACGCGGAGCCGCCTTGATTTCACTTGCTCATCCCGACTTCCGCGCGGAACTGACCCACCGACTGCGCGGATTGAAACGCTTTGTGTGATTCTTGCTGATTGAGAAGGTTCTCTCATGGCTGCGTCATGGATTCGCTGGTTCTCGGAAACGTCGATCGACGATGTCCCAATCGTCGGCGGCAAGAATGCTTCTCTGGGTGAAATGTATCGCGAGCTTGCCGCGGAAGGGGTTCGTATTCCGAACGGCTTCGCCACCACGGCGGCCGCGTATCGGCATTTCCTCGAATCGACCGGACTCGACCGACAGATTCAAGGCATGCTCGCGGAACTGAAACCAGATGACGTCAGTAGTCTCCAGCGCACTGGCCATGCTGTCCGGCAGGCGATTCTTTCCACGGAACTTCCGGGCGACCTGCGAACGGAAATCAGTTCCGCCTACGAACGCCTCTGTGCGGAAGCCGGTTCCGAGACCGGATTGCAACTGGACGTCGCTGTCCGCAGCAGCGCCACCGCGGAAGACTTGCCGGACGCGAGTTTCGCCGGGCAGCAGGAAACCTATCTCAACGTGCAGGGCGTGCGGCCGTTGCTGGATACCTGCCGCCGCTGCTTCGCCTCGCTCTTCACGGACCGCGCGATTTCCTACCGGAATCACAAGGGGTTCGATCAGTTTCAAATCGCGCTCTCGATCGGCGTGCAGCGGATGGTCCGTTCGGATCTGGCCTGTTCGGGAGTCATGTTCTCTCTGGATACCGAAACTGGCTTTCGCGACGCCGTGCTGATCAACGCCGCGTATGGTCTGGGCGAAAACGTCGTGCAGGGCGCGGTGAATCCCGACGAGTTCGTGGTGTTCAAACCCACTCTGAAGTCGGGATTTCGTCCCATTCTGCAGAAGAGGCTGGGGACCAAGGAATGGAAAATGATCTACGACATCGGCGGCGGTCGCATGACCCGCAACCTGCCGACCCCGCCGGAAGAACGCGCCCGCTTTGCCCTCGACGATGACGAGATTCTGTTGCTGGCCCAATGGGCCGGCACGATCGAGGATCACTACAGTCGCAAACGCGGCGTCGATTCACCGATGGACATCGAATGGGCCAAAGATGGCCGGACCGGCGAGTTATGGATCGTTCAGGCACGCCCGGAAACGGTGCAGTCTCGCAAGGATCTGCAAATTCACGAGCAGTTCGCCCTGGCGGAACGCGGCGAAGTTCTGGCACGGGGGCGAAGCGTCGGGGAAAGGATCGGTCAGGGAAAAGTTCGGCTGATAGCCGACGCCCGGCACCTCTCCGACTTTCAGCCCGGTGAAGTCCTGGTGGCCGACAAAACCGACCCCGACTGGGAACCGGCCATGAAAAAGGCCGCGGCCATCATCACCAACCGCGGCGGTCGGACCTGTCACGCGGCCATCGTCAGCCGGGAACTAGGGCTGCCGGCCGTCGTGGGCACTGGAAATGCGACAGAACGATTGCAGGATGGTCAGCCGGTCACCGTCTCCTGCGCGGAAGGGGACGAGGGGCGAGTGTACGCCGGCCTGCTGAAATTTGAGACCAGCCGCATCGATCTGCGTTCGCTTCCCCGACCACGCACGAAAATCATGATGAACGTGGCCAGCCCGGAAGAGGCTTTTCGACTCTCGTTTCTGCCCAACGACGGCGTGGGATTGGCGCGGGAAGAGTTCATTATCTCCAATTCAATCCGCATTCATCCGCAGGCCCTGCTGGACTACCACCAGCTTGCCGATGGCGAGGTGAAGTCAGAAATCGACGAATTGACTTCCGGCTTTACAGATAAAGCGACCTTCTTCGTGGACAAACTGGCCGAGGGCGTCGCCACGATTGCCGCGGCGTTTTATCCCAAGGATGTCATCGTTCGGCTCAGCGACTTCAAGACGAATGAGTACGCCAACCTGATCGGTGGACGTCCCTACGAGCCGCACGAGGAGAACCCGATGCTCGGCTTCCGGGGAGCGTCGCGTTATTACGATCCGCGGTATCGGGAAGCCTTTGGGCTGGAGTGCCGCGCCTTGCTCAAGGTCCGGCAGGAAATGGGGCTGGCCAATCTGAAAGTGATGGTGCCGTTTTGCCGGACCATTGACGAAGGACGCAAGGTGCTGGCCGAGATGGCCCGACATGGTCTGGTCCAGGGGCAGGACGGGCTGGAAGTCTACGTGATGTGCGAAATCCCCAGCAATGTGATCCTCGCCGATGAATTCGCCGACCTGTTCGACGGCTTTTCCATTGGCTCCAACGATCTGACGCAACTGGTGCTGGGCGTCGACCGCGACTCGGAGATCGTGGCCCATGTGTTCGACGAGCGGAACTCGGCCGTCAAGCAGATGATCGCCAGTGTCATCCACATGGCCCGAGCGAAGGGCCGCAAGATCGGCATCTGCGGTCAGGCTCCCAGCGATTACCCCGAGTTTGCCCAGTTTCTAGTCGCGCAAGGTATCGACAGCATCTCGCTCAATCCCGATTCTCTGGTCCGCACGATCCCACAAATCGCTGAAGCGGAACAGAAGTGAGTTAAGATCTAAATACAAAATTAGAAATACTAAATCCTAAAGGCGGGAAGCCGTTTACTCTCGACTCTCTCCCCCTTGCCAGAAAGGTTCCGAAATGAATCCGACCCATCCAGCGTTCCGCGCGTGTCTGTTGTCGCTGGCCGTTGCGGCGTTGGTGGTCTCCAGCATTTCTGTCGCGAGGGTCCACGGAAAGGATGATCCGCAGACGCTCAGCACGTTCATGCGCAAGAAGCTCGATGCGTCCTCGCTCATCCTGGAGGGAATCACGATCGAAGACCCCAAACTGGTCAGCGAAGGAGCGGATGTCCTACTGGAAATGAGCCGGACGGAAATCTGGAATGTCCTGACAGACGAAGACTACCGGGAATTCAATCGTGAATTCCGGTCATCGGTCCGCAAACTCAAGGAGGCTGTCGGGGATAAGAATTTCGACAACGCCACGCTGCAATGGATGGATAGCGTGAAAGCCTGCGTGGAGTGTCATAAATACGTCCGCAGCCAGCGACCGGTTCTGAAGAAGCAGTAACAGCGGATACACGAGTGAAGTTGCAGGGCGTCAGCAGATGCGAGGCAACGGACTGCCGGCGGGTTCGTCCAGGGGCACCTGGCGGCCCGCCGCTCGGCGCACGCAGACCGGAGTCGATCTGCTCGCCACCACCCGACCGATGACCGTCGCAGCGCGACTGACGTGGTGCTGTCGCAGAACCCGGAGGACGGAATCGATCAGCGCTGGGGGAACCGCGGCCACGAATGTCCCTTCGCAGGCGAGAAACAGCGGGTCGAGGCCCAGTAGCTCGCAGACAGCTCGTACTTCCGGTGACGCCGGCAGCTCGTCATCTTCCAGATCGATCGCCACTCCGTTCGCCTGACACCACTCATGCAGCACGGCGGCAACGCCGCCGCGCGTGGCATCCCGCGTCGCCCTCGGTTGTAACCCCGCTTGTTGCAGCGCCATGAGAGGAACGTGCAGACACGCACAGTCGGACACGGGAGCCGGCTCAAAACCGAGTTCATCACGCGCGCACAGGATCGCGGCTCCATGCTGTCCGATTGGCCCGCTGACGATGATCGCATCGCCCACCTGAAGTCGTGACGCTTCCAGCGGTGCTTCTCCAAAGAGTTCGCCCAGCCCCGAGGTGGTCATCATCAACTGGTCCACGCAGCCGCGCGGCACGACCTTTGTATCCCCCGTTACCACGGACACGCCGGCCGCATTGGCGGTCCGCTGAATACTGTCCAGCACACGGCCCAAAGTCTCCCACCGCAACCCTTCCTCGATGATGAGCGCCAGACTCAGCCAGCGCGGCCGGGCGCCGCTGACCGCCAGATCGTTGACCGTTCCGCACACCGCCAGCGTGCCGATGTCGCCTCCAGGAAAAAACAGCGGCGTGACGGTATAGCTATCCGTGGTGAACGCCAGTCGTCCAGAGGATTTGAGGACCGCGGCATCTCCAAGAGCCTCCAAAGCCGGGTTCCGAAACCGGGACAGGATCCATTCCCGCACGAAGTTGCGGGACAAACGACCGCCATCTCCATAAGCGAGCGTGATCCGCTCGGCATCGTGGCTCCGAGGCAAAGGACAGGTCACGTCGACATTGATCGCCATCGGATCGTCCGTGTCAGACATCGGTTGTAGCTCCAGGTGGCGCGTAGCGATAATAGGCTGCACACGCGCCTTCGCTGGATACCATCGGAGCGCCTTGGGGAGCGTCTGGCGTGCATGTGACACCAAACAACGGGCATTCCGGCGGACGGATTATGCCCATCAGCACCGCCGTGCAGGAGGACTCACGGTCGGCAGGCAGTGTTGAGAGGGGAGCAAGTCCAAATCGCCGTCGGGCGTCAAAGAGAGAGTATTCCTCGCGGAAGGTGAAACCACCGTCCGGCAGGATTCCGAATCCGCGCCACGAAAGATGGCTGACGGCAAAGACACGATCAATCAGCCGCAGCGCATCCGGATTGCCATCAGGACGGACGCAGCGCGCATAGCGGTTTTCGACTTCCGCCCGCCCGGACTCCAGTTGCTCCAGGCATCCGATGATCCCCTCCACCAGATCCAGCGGTTCAAACCCCGTGACAACGACCGGCAACCGGAAGTCCGCCGCCAATGACCGGAGGGATTCATAGCCGGTGACCGTACAGACATGGCCGGCTGCCAGGAAAGCCGAAAGCGGAGCGGATGGTGCTGCCGCCACCCCTCGCATCGCCGGTTCTACCCGCACATGATGCGCGAGGACGGCAAAGTTCTTTAGATCCCGTGCTTGCGCCTGCAGGGTGGCCAGGGCTGTCGCTGGCGCGGTTGTCTCGAAGCCCACCGCCAGAAAAATCACGGTCAGATCCGGATGCCGCTCTGCCAGTTGCACGGCATCGCAAGGACTGTAGACCATCCGGATTTGCCCCCCGGCGGCACGGGCCTGCATCAGGCTCCCGGTCTTGCCGGGGACTCGCAACATGTCGCCGAAAGTTGTGAGCAGGACTTTGGGACGTTGCGACAGGTCAATGGCGGCGTCAATGACTTCGGCCGGCGTGACACAGACGGGACACCCCGGCCCGTGAATGAAATTCATGCAATCAGCCAGTGCCGTTTCAATTCCATACCGCAGCAGCGAATGAGTCTGGCCACCGCAGACGTCCATGATTGTCCAGCGGCGAGTGGCCAGCCGCCGCGCGACCTCCAGACGCTCCTGCAAACGATGCGGATTCCGGTAGTCATCGATCAGGTTCATCGTCGGAACTCATCGGAAGATCGACACGACAGTTTGAAGGGTCCAGGATCGCGAGGGCCACCCCCGCATGCACGAGGACAAAGTCGCCTTCCACCGCCTGGGAAACGCACGCCATGTGGCAGCGTTTGCGAACGCCGCCGAAATCGATCTCGGCTTCGGCCGTCAGTTCCGACCGATCGAGCCAGCGGTGAACCCGTCCGGGCACGCCTAAACACATGCGTTTTCCTTCCTCCCCGACACCGTGGAACTACCGTACTGCCGCCGCAGCGCGCTGACAATCGCGAGTTGTCCCGCAGCCAGCCCGCTGTCGTTCGGGGGGATATTGCCGGGGAGTCCTAGCCTCGGCCCATTGGCAGGCCAGTCCATCGCCAGCAATTCGCACAAGCGTCGATTCTGGAACACCCCTCCTCCCAGGACCAGAGGTCGTGGCGGACAGTGGTGATAGACATTCCGCATCACGTTAGCGACGCCGCGATGAAATCGCTCGGCCATGACGCCGGGCAAAACTTCCCGGCGTCGATCTCGCAACAATTCGACCAACATGGGCCGCCAGTCGAGTTGCCACGGCTGCTGGTTGGTTCGCAATTCCCATTCGTAACATCCCGTTGCCGCGCGGTCGCACACCGCTTCCAGCAATGCCGCCGGCTCGCCGACATAACCTGGCGGTCGATTGCCAACGATCAACCACGCGACCGCATCAAACAGCCGTCCCAGGCTCGACGTCCACGGCGTGGTTCTGATCCCAACGGATGCGGTCAGTGCTTCCAGTCGCCGTGAATTCAGACCGGTGAACTCGGCGATTTCCTGAGTGGAAACACCCGATAACTGGCTCAGCAGCGAGACCGCCACTCGTCCGGGATCGAGAACCGCGGCCTCTCCCCCAGGCAGGGCATACGGGCGCAGAGTTGCCAGCCTCTGGAATCCGGTCGCCGTGGCCTCCATAACTTCACAACCCCACAGATGGCCGTCAGGGCCAAACCCCTGACCATCGGCGGCGATGCCGATCACCGCTTCATCCAGCCAGTTTTCCTCCAGCATCCCGGCGACTATATGCGCGTGATGATGCCAGACGTCGACGATCGGAAGGCCCTTCGGCAGCAGGCGCCTCGTGATGTCATCGGGATGACCGTCGGCCGCGTAGACGGCAGGCTCGGCCTGATAGAGTTCGAGCAGATCTCGCAAGGAGTGTTGCCAGCGATCGCGGGTCGACAGATCGGTCAGATCACCCACATAGGGGCCTAGCACCGCCTGAAAGCCGTTCCCGCAGGCGATGGCCGCTTTCTGAAAAGCCCCAAAAGCCACGATGGGTACCGAAATCGTCAGATTTAACGGCAGAGGGGCCATTCCTCGGCCACAGCGAATCGTCACGGAGCGACCAGCCATCGATCGGACCACGCTGTCATCCAGCGAGTGGCGGATCGGCCGATCATGATGCACCTGAAGATCGGCGATTCCGCTCAGTTCCGACAACGCCTCGCGCACATCGACAACCAGCGGACTCCCTTCCAGGTTGCCGCTGGTACAGACCAGCGGTCTGTCAGCCAATTCCAGCAGTCGATCATGCACCGCCGTCGTCGGCAACATGATGCCAATGTCATTCAACCCCGGATGAATGCCGGCAGCCAGCGACCGACTCCAGCGCCTGGGCACGATCACAATCGGATTCGAGGGATCGACAAGCGACTGCCGGGCCATGTCGTCCAGAACGCCAAGTTGTTCGGAGATGACCACGGTTCGGCACAGAATCGCGAATGGTTTCGAGACGCGTCGTTTGCGTTGCCGGAGTCGCGCCACGGCGGGCTCATTCGTCGCATCGACCAGAAGTTGATAGCCACCCACTCCACGGAGCGCGACGATCTGTCCTTCTCGCAAGGCCAAGGCGGCGATCTGGCAGGCTGTATCGTCCGCCGCGAGTTGATGGCCTAGACGATCCGTCACCCAAATCCGGGGTCCGCAACTGGAGCAACCGATGGACTGGGCATGTCGCCGTCGCCGATCCGGGGATTCGTAATCCTTCCGGCAGGCGGAACAGAGCGGAAACTCGGCCAGCGTCGTTCGCGGCCGGTCGTAGGGCATTCCCTGGATGATGCTGTAGCGCGGGCCGCACCGCGTACAACTGATTAGACCATATTGAAAACGTCGATCACTCGTGGAATGAAACTCGGAAAGACACTCCGGACAAATCGCCACATCACGCGGCACCGGAACCGAAGTTGTTGCGTCAGTGGTGGAGTCTTCTATCCGAAAGTCAGTTTCCGCGGAGGCAGCATGCTCATCAATATGGATTGCTGCCTCGGCCAGAGCTGGATGAGCCGTTCGAATCTGCCGTTCCAGTTGAACAGCCGGAATCCGAACGCCGTGCAACGTCAACAAGACCCCTTGCGAAGTATTGCAAACCCGACCCGCCAGGTTCCGCGCCTCCGCGAATCGTGCCAGCGCGGGCCTTATCCCCTGCCCCTGCACGGCTCCTTGAATCAGCAATTGATAGCTGGCTGGCATCAGGGATGCGGCATCCGTTGTTCATCAAGCCGATGTGAAAGGTCATCCCGAACATGTTCCGCCAGCGCTTTTGTTCTTCGGTCGCGCAGAAACTCGCACCATTCGGCGAGGCCGCTGCCTGTTGTCGCGCATACGGGCAAGATCGGCATGTCGGGCTGGATCGAGCGGGCGTCTTGAGTGGCTGCCTGGAGGTCGAACGGCACGTAGGGCATCAGGTCAACCTTGCTGACGACGCAAGCCTGGCTCGTCCGAAACGCCTTGGGGTACTTGGCGGGCTTGTCGTCGCCTTCCGTCACGCTCAACACCACCACGCGCAGATGTTCGCCCAGATCGTGCGACGCGGGGCACACCAGGTTGCCGATGTTTTCCACGAACAGATACTCGACGCCATCGAGATTCAGTTCGTCGAATCCGCGTTCGACCAGTTTCAGGTCCAGATGACAGGCGCCACCGGTGGTCAGTTGTCGCACGGTCAGATAAGGGGCCAGACGCTCCGCGTCCCGATCGGTCGCGATGTCGCCCACGAGGACCGCCAGTTTCTCGGGTTTCGGCCAGAAGCGGGCTGTCGCTTGCAGCAGCGTGGTCTTTCCAGCGCCTGGAGATGAAATCAAGTTGACGCAAAAGATGCCCCGGCGCGTCAATTCCGCGCGGAAGGCGGTCGCGGCTGCCCGCTTTTCTGCCTGGAGATCGCGATTCACCGTCACGACGGAAGACATGGCGTACTCTGGAAGATTTTAACACAACATCCATGCAACGTGGTGTTTGACGGGTGTTCCACGGTTTCTGACAGGCACAACCGGTTGTGTTAGGGATTTTAATTCTGTCGCGCGCGGACCGAAAGAATCCTCAGCTCTTCTCCGCTAACAAGCTGCACATCACTCCCGGAACAGGACGGGCACTGGAATCGGAAATCCTCGATGAGAAATTCATGCCGACAATGCTGGCATTGTCCCCGAAGCGGAACGGTCTGAATACGCAATTCCGAGCGATCTCCCAGGATTTCCACGCTCAACTCGGCATAGGCCGACTCCAGTTGCAGAGGTTCGATGCCGCTGAATTCACCCAATTCGATCTCTACTCGTGCAATCGGCCCTAGTTGCCGCTGATTTCGCTCGGCAACGATTGTCTCCAGAATCGATCGCGCGAGGGAATACTCATGCATGGCTGAAGTCCTCGTACAGGGTATTCGCCAGCGATATTGCCGCCTGCCGAACAGACGGCGATATCTCATCACCCGCCGAGAACCGACTGCCAGCGATGGTCCAGATCACGACTTTAGCCGGGCAGAGTTCGAGCGTCTGACCGAGTGTCAGTACCGCCCCCAGCGGAAAGTCATGAGTCCCGTGGTGGAGTTCGGGAAGCTGAACTCCGGGCCAGGACCACTGTCGGATTGTCCCAACTTTACCAGGATCGACCGTGGCGTCGCAGAGAATCAATTTCCGATCGTGAATACGCCGGTGCCAGATTTCGTCCGGTGACGAGACTGCCACGGCATTTGCCGCGGGAACACCGCATTGATGCAAACGATCGATGACCAGCCACCCGGCCTGATCATCGCCGTGATGACTGCCCAAACCCAGGAACATCGGGCGGTTCGTCACGAGTTTTTCCACTGGATTTTGAGGAAGTGGGTCGCGCAACTGATGCAGGGATCGTAACTGCGGACCAGTTGTTCCGCTTGCCGTGCCAGCGCTTCGCGCGTCGTCGCGGTCGTGAGCTGCCATGTCAACTGCTTTCTCAAGTCGCATTCGATCTGGCCCTGATTCTGTGAAGTTGGCGGCACGATCCGCGCCTGGACGATTTTCCCGGCGGCGTCGATTTCATATTCGTGAAACAGTAATCCGCGTGGAGCTTCCGTCGCCGCACGGCCGACAGCAGCCCGCGCCTGATAAGGCAACCGGTGTGGTCCGGAAAAATCCAGTTCCCGTAGAATCTCCAGCGCTTCCCCATACGCATGCACGACTTCCAGGCAGCGAGCCTGAATGCCACGGTATGGGTTTGAACACATCGCCGGAAAGCCGATTTCGTCCGCCAGTTGTCGCGCCTCTGGCCGAAGTCGATTTCGATTGAGATTCACTCTCGACAGCGGACCCAGGAGGTAGTTCGAACGTGCCGGCAATCGCACGGCCTGGAGTGCCGTCGAATGCGGAACCTGATGTTCGACAAAGACCATCGGGTACTGGTCGACAGGGATGGTCGACAGCTTGCTCGAAGCGATATCGCCTTCGTTCATCGCATATTCATCGGGATGAGACACGGCTACGAACTCGTAGTCATTTTCCAGTTGGGGATAAGGAAACGACGCCGTCCAGCGCGCGGCTTCCATGGCTGCTTGCAGTCCCCATTCGAAATCGTGGATCAGCTTCCGCAACTCCTCGCGCGGCGGCCAACGGTGAAAGCCGCCGACTGCGACATTGACCGGATGAATCGCGCGGCCACCGATGGCCGCCACCAGGTCGTTGCCGTGTTTCTTGAGCCGCAGGCCGCGGCGAACTTCGTCGGGAAAGCGCCGAGCGAGTTCGATGCCGCTGGATTCTCCAAAAAAGTCCGGAGTGTGCAGCAGATGCACATGCAGGGCGTGACTCTCAATCCACTCGCCACAATAAAGCAGACGCCTCAACCGGCGAATTTGCGGCGTGATCGCAACGCCCAGCGCCTGTTCAAGGGCATGGACCGAAGACATCTGATAGGCCACCGGGCAGATGCCGCAGATACGGGCTGTGATATCGGGCGCGTCTTCGAGGGGGCGCCCCCGCAACAGCGTTTCAAACATTCGTGGCGGTTCGTAGATCCGCAACTGGACGTCATCCAACTGCCCATCCTTGAGACGGATCGTCAGCGCCCCTTCGCCTTCGACGCGAGTCAGGATTGGCACATTGATCGTCTCACCGTCGGTCATCGGTCATCCGTCGGATTGTCGAGAAGACTTTCACCGGCTTCACGGAACAGCGGCGCCGTCGCGTTGAAATTGCGCAGCAGGGGGACCAATTGTTCCGCCGCATGGCCTTGGCGGCGGAATTCCGCCAATAGCGGTGGGGCATTCCCACCATCGACTGGTCCGAAACAGCCGTAGCAACCGCGATTGTAAGTCGGACAGAGGGCACCACAACCTGTTCGCGTGATCGGCCCCAGGCAGGCCTGGCCACGGGCTACCATCACGCACACCGTGCCGCGACGCTTGCAGTCCAGACAGACGGAATGAGCAGGGATATTCGGCGATCGTCCGGACGCGAACGCGATGAGAACCTCAATCAATTGATGAGCGTTAATGGGGCAGCCATGCAGTTCATAATCAACGAGGACATGCGCGGCGATCGGCGTGGATGTGGCCAAGGCGTGAATATATTCGGGCCGGGGATAAATCGTGCGAATCCACTCCTGGGAATCGCCCCAGGCGCGCAGGGCCTGAATACCGCCGGCGGTGGCACAAGCCCCAATAGTGACGAGCCTTGTTGAACAAGCTCGCAATTCCCGGATACGTTGCTCATCCTCGACCGTGGTAATTGAACCTTCCACGACGGCAATGTCATATGGTCCAGGTTGCAGCACGCTGCTGGCTTCGGCGAAATAAACGAAATCCAGTCGATCGCAAACGGCCAGCAATTCATCTTCCGCATCCAGCAGCGACAACTGACAACCGTCGCAGGATGCGAATTTCATGACGGCGACTCGCGGTTTCCGGGCCATCAGAGCGCCTCCACCGCGAGCAGGGAATGGACCCGATCCGCGCGGAAAACGGGTCCATCCTTGCATACGAACATCGGCCCCAATTGACAATGACCGCAGAGACCGGCCGCGCACTGCATGTTTCGCTCGAGCGACACCCACATTCGCTCGTCGGAGATCCCACGCCTGGCGGCACTGATCGCGGCGTACCGCATCATGATCTCCGGCCCGCACATGGCGACGTGAGTGCGTTGCGGACGCGCTATCGACAGGCGATCCAAGAGGAGCGTGACGACGCCCTGATGGCCGCGCCAGGTAGAAGATGCTCGATCCACGGTCGCCTGGACCACGATACCACCCCGCTCCCAGCCGGCATGCTCGGTGGAATAAAGCAGTGTCTCCGGCGTGCGGGCACCATGGATGAGCGTGATCTGGCCGAACTCGGCGCGGCGACGCAGGAACTCGTAAATCACCGGCCGCATTGGTGCCAGTCCGATCCCGCCGGCCACCAGCACGATATCGTCGCCCACCCAGGCGTCGATGGGCCATCCCTGTCCGAAAGGGCCGCGAACTCCCAGCGTGTCACCGACGCGGCACCGTGAAAGAGTATGTGTCACGCGCCCGGCGACTCGTACCGTATGTCGCCAGACGCTCTCGGCCATGCGGTCGCCACTCAGGGAGATGGCCGCTTCCCCCACGCCCGGCAGATACAGCATGTTGAATTGACCGGGCTCGAAGTGGTACGAGGTTCGATCGGCCGACTTCGTGAACCTCAGGTCGTAGGTGAAGACGCCGTCGATTTCCGTCTGAATCCCTTCGATTCGCATCGACACTGGTTGCCAGAAGCTGGACATCGTCATGCAGGGCATCGGACCGGTGCCTCCCGCAACGCGGCGACTTCCGCCGTGATGTCGATGCCCACTGGACACCACGCAATACAGCGTCCGCAACCGACACATCCCGAGGTGTCGAACTGATCGTGCCAGGTGGCCAGTTTATGAGTCAACCATTGACGATAGCGCGACCGGGTCTCGTTTCGCACCGGGCGACCATTCAGATTGGAAAACTCTTCGTGAAAGCAGGAATCCCATTGCCGCTGGCGTTCGACCGCTCCCGTGTTCAGATCGGTCACGTCGTCGACGGAGCAACAGAAACAGGTCGGGCAAACCATCGTGCAATTGGTGCATGAGAGGCAGCGGTCACCAACGTCTTTCCAGCGCGGATGCTCGAGATTTGTCATCAGCAGATTTGGAAGATCCCCCGTCGCCATTTGCTTGGACTGCTGCATGGCCGCCCGCTCTTGCGATAGGCGCGCAGCCGTGCATTTTTCCAAAGGAGCTTCCGGCAACCGCAGGCTGGCTATCAGATCCCCACCTCGCTCCGACCCGATATCGACAACAAACCCCTCATCGGTTTCCGTGAGTGCCAGGTCATATCCCGAGTGACATGCCGGACCGGTCCGCATCGAAACGCAGAAGCAGTTCTCTCCCGAGCGCGTGCAGTTCACGGCGACAATGAACGCCCGCGACCTTCGATGCTGGTAGATCTGGTCGATCCACGGCCCCTCCAGAAACACACGATCCTGAACCTGAATCGCCGCCAGTTCGCAGGCCCGCGCTCCCAGGAATGCATACGCTGGCGAATCGTCCGCTGCGGACTCGAATTGCCAGCCATCCGGTAACGGCTTCGCCGTCGACAGCACGCAGCGGGCCGGAAACAGATATTTCTTCCACGAGTCCGGCCCCACGACGAAGTCGAACCAGCGGTCGCGGCTCGTCGGCTGCAATCGATAATGCCCCGCCGCCTGGGAATCGATCCAGCCACGCGGCAGCCGATCGATGTGATCGATTTCGTCGTAAACAATCGCGGCCTGATCCACAACGGGCGCCACCACCGTGTATTGCCGCTGGCGCAGCGCGTCGATCAAATCCTGCAAACGCTCCTTGGGCGCCAACCAGAGTGGTGCGACCATCGTCGATGGTTGTGGCGACGAAACTGACATGAGCCGGATGACTGAACTGCGGAGGAGGAGTAAAGACAGAAAGTGGCAATCGAACAACCGACCCAACAACGATTAACATTCCGCGTCGACGGGTTGTCGGCGCGGCGAGGCATCCTGAAACAGATCGAGCAATTGCAGACGCGTGGCCACCAGACGGTCGGACAATACGAGCACGATTTGCCGCATCACATGATAACCCACTTCATGATTCGACTCGCATAACTCCTTCAGACGAGCCCCGCTAAAAGCCAGCGTATGGACATGATCCATTGCCATCGCGGTGGCGGTCATGTGATGGTTGGAAAACAGTGGCGACCAGCCGACCAGATCCCCGGGACCAGCCGTCATCAGCGGGAGATGTCCGCGATCGCGAACGAACATTTCCAGCCGAACATGCCCCTGCGTCAGCTGATAGATGTCATCGTGCGCATGGCTCTCACGAAACAGCTCATCGCCGGGAGAAAAAGCCTTCGAGACGGCTAATGGAATCAGCAACTGTCGCACATGATCCGGCAAGGCATCCAGGAACGGCGAGTGAACAATCGATGTGGCGCTGGACATGCGGGTGGCTCCTGACTCACCGAAGAAGTTGCCGGACTTACGGGGTTCGCTCATAGTCTGCCGTTACGCGGCCGGACAGACGTCGTGCCCATGGGATTCCGCGGCCATCTCCACCGGCATAAGAGTTGAAGAACCGGACGAGCGTGCGATTGAGACATCCGCCTGGGCCTGGATTCCCAGGCGTACCCGGTTTCCCTCGACGGACAGCACAACCAGTTCGATACCATCGCCAATCCGAATACGTTCATCATACTTGCGAGTCAGGATCAACATGATTTCCGTTCCTCCTTGAATGGAATTTGATGACGCCGGCAGGAAAGCCGCCGAGTGCCATCAAGACCGCGGTGAAACCGCCTCCGTGGGTGGGGACACTTCCAATCGGTTTTCCAGCTTCAATGGGTGACGCACCCGTTCGAGAATCAGGCTTTGGGCGACCTGCTTCAGAAAGAAGCTGGGAACCCTCCCCCGCAAAACAATATGCTGCTCGGACACATCGCGGGGTACAGCGCGCAGTTCTGGCCATAAGCCGTCTTGCAGTGCCGCATTGACTTCCAGTTCCCGTGAATCTTGCAGGGACGTCGTCATTCGCAAACCCCCGATACGGCCAGCTGACGGCACGAAATCGCGCCGACTCGGCCATCTTCGATGATCTCGTGGAACTGGAGCTGCTCTCCTTCCTGCACGGACATGCATTCAGGCTCCATTTGGAAGACACCCCGACTGACAGATCGTCTCGACGCGACTCATCGAAGAAGGTTCAGATTCCCACATCTCCCAGAGTGACTCGCCCGCATGCACCTGGCGGATGGCACCAATCAACTCATCGCGTCCCAGTCCTTTCGGAAGTAACCCAACCGCGCCCAGCGACCGGCTGCGGCGCACATTTTCCGATCCGTCATTCACCGTGTGCATCAAGGCGACGGGCAGTTTGAGTCCGGCCTGACGAACAAGCTCGAGAAGCCGAAATCCATCGCTGCCAGGCATCCGCACATCGACCAGTGCGACATCGATGGCGTGCCGCATTAACTCCGCGAAGGCCGCCTCTCCGTTCACCGCTTCGGCGACCACTTGAACGTCGGTTCCTGCGAAGGACAGCCTCAATCCCTCGCGAACCAGCACATGGTCATCCACGATCAGCAGGCGAATCGGCATGATTTCTGGCTGTGTCTCGAATGGAATGTGCTTTCGTCGAGACGAATTGTGTCGCAATGTCCGGCCAGGCGGGATCGAATGACTCGCTGTTCCGCGGTGGTGGATTTCAGCCTCGCGCTGGTGAAAGCCACCATGCCGCCACGAGGGCTGCCGTTTGAAAGAAAGACTGCCGCAGGAAAGTCGACAGCCTTTTAACCTCCATCCCGAAACCAACAATTCCCGCCGGCCGATGCTGACCGTGCCGGGCGAGAATCTGAACGATCCGAAGAAGAATTGACCCTGCCGTCTGAACCAGACTAACAGAGAATCAGCAGTCGGCGATGGCTTTTTCGGGCTACTGCTGGTTGTCGAGAACCCAGCGCATGGCACGCTGCATCAGTTCGCGACCGTTCTCCAGGTTCAGCTTGTGACGGATCTTTTCCCGATGGGAATCGACTGTATGCGGGCTGATGTGGAGTTGCCTGGCAATGGCAGCCGGTGTCGTGCCTTGTCCGATCAACCGAAAAATCTCCAGTTCGCGGTCGGACAGTCTTTCCACGGGATCGCCAGTCTCGGTTTCGACGCCCCCAATTGCCAGATTGACGAGCTTTTGCAAAATCTGATCGCTGACAAACCGGCGTCCGGCCAAAACCGTGCGTATCGCCAGCAGCAGAGTTTCCTCGCATTCCTGCTTGTTGACGTAGCCCGACGCGCCGTTGCGCAGTGCCCGCTCGGCATAGAGATTCTCATCGTAGGCCGAGACGACCAGCATGCGGATTGTTGGATACCGCTCCTTGACGGTCTTGATCAGCTCCAACCCGAGGCCATCTTTCAAAGAAAGATCAACAATCAGCAGGTCGGGTTTTGCCGTCGACATTTGCTTCAATGCGTCCTGCATGCTCCCCGCCGAGCCGCAGATTTGCAGATCCTTCTCGGCCCCGATGAGCAGGGTCATGCCATCGCGCATGATCGGGTGATCGTCGACCACGAAAATTCGAGTCTTTGCATTCGCCATGACCGATCCCATCAGGTCGATTCCGTCAAATTGAGCCGCGACAGCGCGCAACTGACGAGAGTTCCGCCTGGTGTGCCACGACGGACCGTCAGGATCCCGCCGATCAGCCCGGCGCGGTACGCCATGATCTGCAGTCCGCGCCCCGCGACAGGTCGCGCCGCGTCAATTCCGCGACCGTCGTCTTCGATCTCCAGGCAGACCATGCCATCGTTTCGCTGAATGCGAATGACAATCGTGCTCGGCGCGGCATGCTTGAGAGCGTTGTTCACCGCTTCCTGGGTCATTCGATACAGGTGCGTGGCGGCTCCGTTGTCGTGGACGTCAATGCCCTCGTCAGCGACAAAGCGACAGGCAACGCCATGCTGGTCACTGATCTGAGCGGCCAGTTGCGTCAGCGCGTCGATCAGGCCGTGGGCATCAATCTGTATCGGGACCAGACCACGTGCCAGGGTGCGCAACGACCGATTGGCGTCCTTGAGTCCCTGCACGACTCGTTCAAAGCGGGTCCGCACAGTCCCCAGGTCGGGTTGTCCTTCGACATAGGGCGTCAACGAGTCTGCCGCGTGACGGGCGATCATGGTCAATCCGGCCAGTTGCTGCTGGGCATCGTCATGCAATTCCTGGCCAATCCGCCGTTGCTCCGCCTCCGCGATCTGGAGGACTTCGGCTTCCATTCGTTTGCGATCGGAAATGTCACGAAGAATGCCGGTAAACATCGGTTTGCCGTCGTAAAACTGGCTGACCGCCAGGTCGGCGGCAAACACGGATCCATCCCGACGTCGGGCCTGGACTTCGCGTCCGACGCCGATAATTCTGGCTTCGCCAGAGCGCAAGTATCTCTGGATATAGCCGGTATGCTCCGCGGCAAACGGTTGAGGCATCAGGATATTGACGTTCAGGCCGATGATTTCTTCAGCCCGGTAGCCGAACATCCGCTCCCCAGCCCGATTGAAACTCTGAATGACACCACGCTCGTCGATAATCACGATCGCATCGACCGCGGTTTCCAGAACCGAACGGAGTCGCCGTTGCTGGTCCTGCAACTGCAACAGTGCCCTCTGATGTTGCGTCAAATCGCGGCAGACCACGGCGAAGCCGGTTAGCTGTTGCTGGTTGTCGCGCAGGGCCGTCAGCACCACGTACGCATCGATCACCGCGCCATCATTGCGAATCTGCCGGCCTTCAAACTCCACCTGGCCGCATGCCGCGGCAGCCTGAAGATCGCGTTCCGGCTCCTGACGCTCCCGTGCTTCCAGCACGTAGAAACTCGCAAAAGTCAGAGCGTTTGCCTCGGCCCCTGTGTAGCCGAAAAGACGCTGGGCTCCGCGATTCCAGGTCGTGACTCGCCCCTCGGTGTTCAAGGTGTAGAACGCATGATCCATCACGCATTCCGAGAACAATTGGAGATGTTGCTCAAAGTTGATGGAACTCGCGGACATCAGACACCAGCTCGAGGATACCGGAGACAGCGGACGGCGATCCCTCCTGATTCGAAGGGAAGCACTCGGATTCAGACCGGAGGGGGGAAGTCGTTCGCCAGACCCAAACATGTCGGCAGAAACTCGACCCAAATTCTACACCGGGGATTCGGGAAAAATCACTGCCTCGCTCTGGCGGAATTCGCCATGCAGGAATGGCAGCATCAGGGGTTCCCACGCCATCGTCCCAGGACTAGGCTGGCTTGGTTCCTTCCCTCATTGAGATCTAGAAGTCCCAGTCGTAGAAATCGGTCCCTTGGCCATCCAATTACTGATCGCTGACGACCATGAGCTCATCCGCGATGGATTGCGCCTGACATTTGACGGCACGGAGGTTTCCATCGTGGCGGAAGCCACGAATGGGCGGGAGGCTTTTGAACAACTTGGCCGCCATTGCATTGACGTCGCGCTGGTTGATATCAGCATGCCGGGCGGAGACGGTTTCCTGTTTCTCGAACTCGTCCGCGCGGCTGGAGTGACAGTGCCAGTGGTCATGCACTCCATGAATGACGGGCACGTCCGTCGCAGCCGTGCCCTGGGAGCGGCGGGCTTCGTCGTCAAAGGCCAGGAACACAAACTGGTGCCAGCCGTCCGCGCGGTGTACTCCGGCGGCGAATTCTGGGACGACACCCCTGGCACCTGACGCCCCGATCCCACCGAGGGCCGCATCCGCATTTGCCCGCTGCGACGACGATAACCGAACCAACAACCCTTGCTCGAAACGATCCGGCGGGAAACTCCCCGGAAACCATTCAACAAGTCATCTCTTTTGACTGACACCTGGCCTAGAATCCGTCACTTCCGTGCGTGTCGCCGCACGCGAATATCGTCTTGAAGCATCTTTTGCTGCGGTGAATCCAAGTCATCCCATTGCCCCTGATGCAGCGCCCAGAGGAAGGCGGCGACCGCCAGCCCTCCCAGACCGATCGCAACGGGGACTGCGACAAAGAGAACACTCATGGTCGTCTCCCAAAACTCTGCTGCAACGTCGCCGCTCCCACGACGGTTAACGAGCTGACTGGCATCAGGATGGCGGCGAGCAGAGGCGTCACCAGTCCGCAAACTGCCAGCGTCATGGCCGTGGCGTTATAGAACAGCGACAATGCAAGATTCCGTCGAATGACGGTCAATGTTTCGCGGCTGCCCGCCATCAGTTCCACGAGTGGCTCCAAGCCCGCATGGCCGAGATAGACGTCCGCTGCCTGCAAGCTGGCTTGTGCCCCCCCATGGACGGCGATGCCTACGTTGGCTGCCGCCAGGGCTGCCGCGTCGTTCACGCCATCTCCCACCATCACGACGGTTTTCGTTCCAGGAACTGTCCGGATTTCCCGCACCTTGTCTTCGGGACTCATCCCACCCTTGACCAGCTCCCGCGGCAGGCCGAGCAACTTCCCGTAGCGTGCGACAATTTCGGGGTGATCGCCGGACAACAGGCCAACTTCCCAGCCCGCGCGGCGCAACCGGTCGATCGCGTCGACCGCGTCGGGACGAAGCGCGTCGCCAATTGCCGCGAGCGTGACGCCGACCCCGTTCCGGGCGATGACAACGGGGGACCATCCCTGCTCGATCCAACCGAGTGCGAGCCGAAGATGTTCATCAGGTAGGTGGATCTTCCGCAATCGACACCCTTCCAGCGACCCCAACCAGAAGTCGTCGTCTCCTACTCGCCCAGACACGCCGCGGCCCGCTTCCACTCGGATGGAAGTCGCCGTTTCAGGCCGATCGGCTGTTTCGTCAGCTCCGATTCTCGCAATCGCGTACGACTCCAACGCTTCCGCGACGGGGTGAGGCACTTGCGACTCGATGGCGGCCACCGCGTTCCACACGCTTTCATCACCCTGGATGGCTCGGACTTCCAATTGGCCGAACGTCACGGTGCCCGTTTTATCGAGCCACAATCGACCAGGGCGATTCAAACGTTCGAGGGCTTCACCCGAGCGAATCAGAATTCCCCGAGATGCCGCCCGGCCCTGGGCCACCGCAATCGTGAGCGGTGTTGCCAGCCCCAAGGCGCACGGGCAAGCGACGATTAATAGAGCGATCATGTGATCGATCGCCGTTTCGACACTCGTATGCCACCACGCGAATAGGGTGATCGCCGCCAGAAGGATGACGACGACCAGCAAGCGACCGGCGACACGATGGGCCAATTCGACAATGGGGGCACGCTCGTGCGAGGCCATCTCCACGAGTCGCATCACGCGTCCGATGCGTGTCTGCTCGCCTGTCGCGGTGACGCGCAGTTCCAGCGGCCCGGTCAAGTTTTGCGCGCCAGCCGGAACGCAATCACCATCGCTAACCGAGATACGCCGTGATTCGCCTGTCAGCAGCGACTGGTCGAGATGCGACGAGCCCGTGACAATCTCGCCGTCCGCCGGTATCGGCTCGCCCGGGCGAATCAACAGGCGATCTCCCGCTTGAACCGCCTCGATGGGAATGCGCTCCGTCGTGCCGTCATCCCGTCGGCGGAACGTCCAGCGGGGAATCAATCCACGCAGCAGCGACACGCGTTCGGCGGCCTGGCGTTGCTGGCGGAACTGAATGAAGCGGCCGACGAGCAACACGAAAACCAGCATGCACAGCGAGTCGAAATAGATCTCGCCGCTGTCGCGAACCACATTGATGACTCCCATCGCCAGTCCGGCCGACAACCCGAGGGCCAACGTCACGTCCATGTGGGGAGTGCGATTTCGCAGGGCGTGATACGCATTGCGAAAGAATTCGCGACCGGGTACCGCGACGGCGATAATTGCCAGAAGGCCGCTGACAACGCGAAACAACTGTTCGTGAGCCGTTTCAATTCCTGTCGACCACCCGGCGTACAAGGCAATGGAGATCAACATGACGTTACCGGCACTGGCGGCCGCAATTGCAATCATTTGTAAGCGCTGACGCCCTTCGCGGCACAGGCGGCTTTCGTCTTGTCCCGGTTCCCAGGGGCTCACGACGTAGCCCAGTCGAGCCAGGCGGCCAGCAATCACGGAAAGAGAAGTCCGCCGCGTGTCGTAGGTCAAGCGAACGGTGCGACGTGCCCAATCGACGCGGGCTTCGTTCCAGCCGTCTTCGGTTCGCGGGAGTTGCTCGATCAGCCAGGCACAGGCCAGGCAAGACAATCCGCTGACAGAAAGGGCGACGCGGGACTTCCCGCTCTCATCCACCGAGACATGTCGCGATTGAAATGCCGGATGATCGAGTTCCGTGAAGTCGGCGGCGGCGCGCGCCTCGTTCTTCGGCGGTGGCTGATCGAGGCGTTCGCAATAATCATAAAATGACTCCAGGCCGGCCCCATGAATCACTTCATAGGCGACGCGACAGCCGCCGCAGCAGAATTGGCGTGCGGCATCCAGTTCGACGAGTCCCGCGGGGACCGGTAGCCGACAATGAGCGCACTGCACCGGTGCCGCTGGCGCGGTCGAATGGCGCGGAGGCGTTTCAGTCCCCGAGAACACAGCGATCATGACAGCACGGAAGGTTCGTGGTTTGAAGAGTGTGGACGGCCTCGGCGGGAGACTCCGATCCGCGAATGGCGTCCGTCAGATCCGCGACGTCATAGCCCGAGGCACGCACGCAGTTGCCGATACCAAGTAAGCACATTAACACGGCGGCGATGGCCGGATATGCCAGTCTCCATCGTGCCGGTAACCAGTTCCAGCCGCCGCTGACACCCGTCAGAATGGGAACGGTTCCCACCCAGAACGCGAGCATGGTTACGGCTCCTGCGAGGGGACTGCCCAGTCCAGCCGCGGTGAGCACGAAGGCATATAGCCAGCCGCAGGGGAGGCAGGCCGCGACCGAACCAATCGAGAAGGCGCGGAGCAGTGGAGGCAGGCCAACCAGCCGTTTGTAGACGGGGCCAAGCCATTTCGTCACTCCCACTGGCACAGTCGCGAATCGGTTGAACCACCCCATCCACTGCCCGATGGCCAGCAGCCCAGCGATGAGCATGCCAATCCCGGCGAGAAGTCCCGCGGCGCGCTGCCAGCCCGCCAGCGACAGGGCGCCGGCATCCAACCCGGCTCCCAGGAATCCCGCCAATCCTCCCAGAAGTCCATAAGACAACCCGCGTCCCAGGTGATAACCCAGGAGGTTCGCTCGCGAGGCGTGTCCGCCAGTCGCCAGCAGAACGAACGGCCCGCACATGCCGGCGCAATGCAGGCTACCCATCAGGCTCGCGCCGGTGATTGTGATGAGCCACCACATGAAACGATGCCTTGGCCGAAGACTTGATCTCACCAGTTGAAGTTGTCTCGGCCGTCCATCACGAAACGCCTCTTGCCTTGATGAACGTCCAGCCGCCACTCCCAAAGTCCGGGGCGACGAGCCGGGACGGTTGCCACATACAGGCCTGGTGACGAAGGAGACTCGACCGGCCGACTGACCAGGACGTCGGCTCCGCGCGCGTGGTGATACAACTCAAGTTGCACGGTTGCTCCCGGAATCGGCCGGCCTTCATGGTCGCGCAGAGCAACTTCCACCTGCCGTTCTCCGAGTGCGTTAGCCGGTGCGTGTATCACGAAATCCGCCTCCCAGCCCAGGTGGCGACTGGCCTCTTGCAGTTGCTCCCATTCATTCCAGTGGAGCGCTTTCTCACGGTAATGAGGAACGACCGCCCAGGCCGGATCGCCAACCGCCAGCCAGACCGCGACGAAGCCAATCAGGATTTGCGACGCCAGCAGTCCGACAATCAATCCAGCCCACTTCCAGCCCGCACGGCGTTCGGCCAGGTCGTCGTCGGCCCTCATGGCCCCAGAAGTCGGCATGGGATCACCTGTGTTTTGTTGTCGTTTGCCAGAAGCAGCGTCACATCGAGCACGCCCGCGCGAAACGCCGTTCGCGGCGCGGCGATCAATAACGATTTGGTCTGCGATTCAAACGGCTCCAGCGCGAACGGCTGTTCAAACGCAAGATCGAGCTGTGTCCCATCGGGAGCATCTCCGAGCGAGACTATCAGTGGTCCGGCCGGCTTGGCGCGGTTGACCAGTTTCAGACGGATGGCATTCTGCACGAGCCCCTCTTCGGTCACGAAGAAGGGACTGGCACCCGTGGCCCGGAGTAGCGTGACATTCATCGGGGACTGACGATAGATCGTTGTCGCGAAAGCAGACAGTGCCAAACCCAGCAGCAGCGGGTACAGCGCCAATCGCAACCGCAAGCGCCGCTTCGATTCTCCGTCGAGCCTCCGTTGCGACGCATATCGAATCAAGCCGCGTGGACGATCGATCCGGTCCATGATTTCGTCGCAGGCATCGATGCATTGCGTGCAATGGACGCACTCCATTTGCAGGCCGTCGCGGATGTCGATTCCTGTCGGGCAAGTCCGCACGCACGCCCCGCAATCGATGCAGTCACCCTGGCCAGCCGGAATGATCGGCAGCCCCTTCTCACCTTTTCGCAGCTTGCCCCGCGGTTCCCCGCGCCGCGTGTCGTAGCCGACAATCAGCGATCCGCGATCGAGCAGAACCGACTGAAATCGTCCATAGGGACAGGCAATCAGGCATAACTGCTCGCGGAAGAACGTGAAGTCAAAGAGCATCAATATCGTTGTCGCGGCCATGACCACGAACGGAATCGGGTGGTGAAACGGCGACTGAGTCACCCACAGCGCGAGCCGCTCCGCCCCGACGAAGTAGGCCAGAAAGGTATGTGCCAACCCGAACGAAGCGACGACGAACAGCAGGTACTTTGCGAACCGGCGAACGAACGCAACTTTGCGTCCGGGTGGGCCGCCCCGCCCCCGCGTTCCTTCGCACAGCCGTTCGATTGGCCGATAGACATATTCGAGATAGACCGTTTGCGGACAGGCCCAACCGCACCAGACTCGCCCAAAGATCGCTGTTGCCAGGATGATGCTCAGAAAAGCGCTGAGCATCAGAAAGGCGAGCGACAGTGTGTCCGTCGGCAGAAACGTTAGACCGAACAGATACAGTCGGCGGTCTATGACATCGATGAGCAGAGCCGGGTGTCCGCCAACTCGGATGTGGGGCAAAGCCACGAAGACCGCGATGAGCGAGTACGCGCAAACACGACGGCGCTGCCAGAATCGCCCCGCTGACAGTCGCGGATACAGCCACCGCCGACTGCCATCGCGCTCCAGCGTCGACAACACGCGCTCCTCGGGAGCCAGAAGCTCCCAGTCGAACGCGCTCGGACCCTGTCGCTCATGCAGGGGCGTCGGACCAGACAATGAAATTCTCCAGGATCGGGATATCGGACCGTCGACTTATTCCCAAGGGAAAATCGCCGGACCTTCCGCGGGTCGGACCGGCGGCGGCGGGTTGGTTCCCCGCAGCGAGGCGACGTATGCCGACACCAGCACCAGTTCATTGGGATGCAGACGATTCGCCCACGCTGGCATGGCGCGGCCGCCAGCTCCCTGACCGATGACCTTGGCGATATCCTCGATCACTTTGACGTTTTTCCAGTTGTCATCGCACAGATTCGGGCCGACTTTCCCCTCGCCCGCCGTGCCATGACAACTGACACAATTGGTCTTGTAGACCGACTCTCCGACCGGCAGCCATTTCGGGTCGTCCTTGTACTTCAGCAGGGTTTCGCGGGTCGGCTGCAATTCGCCGAGCTCCGCGAATTGCAGCCGCAAGTTCTCCGCGACCGCGGCCTGGTATCCATCCAGCGTCGACCGTCCAGGCACGCCAAAGTGGAAATAGAGCCAGTACAGCAGACTGAAGACGATGGTGCCCCAGAACAGGGCCGTCCACCAGCCCGGCAGCGGGTTGTCGTACTCTTGAATGCCGTCGTAAGTATGGACGGTATGACCTTCGCCCTCGGCGCTCATTCTTTCTGTCCGTCATTCAGGGGAAGAGATGCCTGTTCATCGATCGTCGAGCGACGTTCACCCGCGGCCCGCCAGACGATCATCGCGAACGCGGCGATGAACACCACGAGAGCGATTTCCGCGCAGCGAGCCGGGTCGAACTGAAGAAGCATGTCCTGCAACATCGCCAGAATCTCCCGCCTCGCGAATTGTCGAGAAGCTTCGTTGAAACCCGGTTATCGACCATCCCATGGAGTTTCCCGTTCAGAGCGGACACCCGTAGAGTCTTTGCAGAAACCCAGACAGTCAGCGGTCCATCGCCAGGGGCTGCGTAACCGCGGATTGCTCTGACGCGGGCGGTGTCGCCGGAGTCATCAAATCCACTCCCAGGCGCTGGAGGTAAGCAACCAAAGCGACCACCTGCTTATCGCCTAGCCCGGAGGGCCCCTGTTGCTTTTCGATCTCGGCGGCGATCTCGGCGGCTTGTTCCTTCGCCATTTCCTCGGCTCGAGTCAATTCTTCACCGTAAGGAGCACCGAGGAATGCAGCCGCGTTGACGCGATCCTGAATCGACTTGAAATTGAGTTCCGTCTGCTCAAACGATGGATACGCCGGCATGATCGATCCGGGAATCAACTGCGTCGGATTCCGGAAATGGACAACATGCCACAGGCTCGATTGCCGCCCCCCTTCGCGGGCCAGGTCGGGACCAATCCGCCGCGATCCCCATTGGAATGGGTGATCGTAGACGAATTCCCCCGGCTTGGAGAATTCGCCGTAACGCTTCGTTTCCGCCAGGATGGGGCGAATCATTTGCGAATGGCAGTTATAGCAGCCGTTGGCGATATAAAGATCGCGCCCCGCCAACTCAAGTGGCGTATAGGGTTTCACGGAAGCAATCGTCGGGACGTTCGAGCGGATCAGGAACGTCGGAATCATCTCGAACAGCGACGCCACCACGACGGCGATCGCCACCCAGACGGTAAATCGAATCGGCAGTCGTTCCCAACGGCGATGCCAGTGGAAGGTTTCCCAGACGTCCAGCTTCTTCGCCACGTCCAGGACGCCATCGAGCTTCGATTGCGGCATGGGCGGGTCGACGAAATCTCGACTCAGCACGGGAGCGGAATAGACCGGGTCTTCATAAGTCTTCGGACGTGACAGCCAGGTCATCAGGAAGTTGACGCCCAGCATGCCGGTGCCGACGAAGAACAGCAGTCCGCCGCCAATCCGCAGCCAGTACAGCGGGGCGAGCACGCGCACCGTTTCGACGAAGTCGGGATACATCAACTGGCCGCGGGCATCGATGGCCCGCCACATGAGTCCCTGCGTCAACCCGGCCACATAAATCGGGACGATATACAACAGAATGCCGATGGTGCCGACCCAGAAATGCCATTCCGCGAGCCGCTGACTCCACAGCTTCGTCTGGTAAATCCTCGGCAACAGCCAGTACAGCATCCCAAAGGTCATCATCCCGTTCCAGCCGAGCGCGCCGCTGTGAACGTGGGCGATCGTCCAGTCCGTATAGTGCGACAGGGCGTTGACCGACTTCACGGAAAGTAACGGCCCCTCGAACGTGGCCATCCCGTAAAACGTGATCCCCACGACGAAGAACTTGAGGACCGGATCGGCGGTGACCGACCGCCAGGCGCCCCGCAACGTCAACAGGCCGTTAATCATGCCGCCCCAGGATGGCATCCACAGCATCACGGAAAACAGCATTCCCAGCGTGGAACACCATTCGGGTATGGCGGTGTAGTGCAGGTGGTGGGGACCGGCCCAGATGTAAATGAAGACAATCGACCAGAAGTGGATGATGCTGAGACGGTAGGAATACACAGGCCGATTCGCGGCCTTCGGCAGGAAGTAATACATCAGTCCCAGAAAGGGAGTGGTCAGGAAAAAGGCCACGGCGTTGTGGCCATACCACCACTGCATGAAGGCATCCTGCACTCCCGCATAGATGGGATAACTCTTCAACAGGCCGACCGGCACGACCAGATTATTAAACACGTGCAGCAGCGCGACCGTGACGATCGTCGCGATGTAGAACCAGAGCGCCACGTACAGATGACGTTCGCGGCGGGTTGCGAGCGTCATGAAAAAGTTGACGCCGAAAAAACCGACCCAGACCACCGCGATCAACAGATCGATGGGCCATTCCAGTTCGGCGTATTCCTTGCTCTGCGTGATCCCTAGCGGCAGGGTCACGGCCGCTAGGACGATAATCAACTGCCAGCCCCAGAAATGAAGCCAACTCAGGGCATCGCTCCACATTCGTGCCTTGCACAGCCGCTGCGTCGAATAGTAGACCGCCGCGAAGACGGCGTTACCGGCGAATGCGAAAATCGCCGCGTTGGTGTGCAACGGACGCAACCGCCCGAACGCGGTGAAGTCGAGTCCGAAATTCAGCGCGGGGACCGTCAACTGATGGGCGACAATCAGACCCACCAGCATGGCGACCAGGCCCCAGACCAGAGTCACGGTCGCAAAGGCACGAACGATCGCGTCGTCATAACGAAATTCCTCGAAGCCGTGCGAAGTGGAGCGGCCTTCGGTCAGAGGGGAACGATCATCGGTCGCGACGGCTACGCTCATCCAGATGGCCTTTGACATCAAATTAGAAGAGGACGCGGCGACGTCTGAAATTCGAGGTCATCCGCCTCCCACGACGATCGGGAGGCAAACGCTGTACCGGATTGACTTGGCAGCACGTGTGGGCGGACGACGTTGCAAAAACTTCCTCACCCGTGGGAATTGGCGGGGCGTTGCCAGAATTCATCCACGCGGGATTTGAGAATTCCTGAACCGAATTGCCGGAAGTGGAATCGGGCAACCCGAATTGGCGAACTCCCACTTAGGACCGGGGAGACCACGCCGACATGTGCGAAGCGCGCGGTGTGCGGAACCGCACGCCATCGTGGGCGAACACGCACACGATGGCGTGCGTGTGGCGAAATGAACTCTCGCGGCGGAAACAAGAAATGAGCGACTACGACTCGGTGGTCGCCGTCTGCCCCGGGATATCGTACTTTTCGAGCAGCCTGTAAAGCGATCGGCGACTGATCCCCAGCCGTTTCGCAGCGTGGGCCTTGTTTCGCTGACACTCTTCAAAGACCCGCTCGACATGTTGACGAGTGAGCCCTTCAAGATCCGCGATTGGGGAGTCACCAGTTCGATCGATCCCGAGAGTTGCCGCGGTCTCGTGCACATCTCCCCCCGCTAAGACTTCGGGAGGAAAGTTCTTCAGTTCAATCAAATGGTCGTCCGCGAGCACGCGAGCGCGTTCGAGGGAATTACGCAGTTGGCGAATATTTCCAGGCCAGCGATATTTCTGAATCGCTGGCAACACATTTTCCGCGAGCGTCCAATCGGGCCCGAGGAAAAACGAAATCAATTCCTCGAGGTCATCGAGCCGCTCGCGCAGCGGCGGCAACGCCAAAGGAAGCACATTGATGCGGTAATACAAGTCGTCGCGAAAGCGCCCGGCTTTCACTTCTTCCGCGAGCGAACGATTGGTGGCTGCCACGACCCGGACCTTTGCCCGGCGCTCCTTGATCGATCCAACTCTGCGAAACGATCCATCTTCCAGCACGCGCAGGAGTTTGGCCTGCAGCGGCAAGGCCAGTTCTCCCAATTCGTCGACAAACAGCGTTCCCCCTTCCGCGGCCTCAAACAAGCCGGGCTTCGCGGCCGTCGCGCCGGTAAAGGCTCCTTTTTCGAACCCAAACAGTTCGCTTTCCAGCAGAGTTTCCGGAAGCGCGGCGCAATTGATGGGGACGAATGGCGCATCAGCTCGGTCGCTGGCATCGTGAATCGCGCGAGCCACCAATTCCTTACCTGTGCCGCTTTCTCCAAGAATCAGCACGGGCTGCGGGCTCGTCGCCACACGCGAAATCAAACGTCGCAATTCCTGCATGGGACGGCTGCTGCCCAGGAGGCGAGCCGACCAGCGCTCTCGCTGCAGAAGCTGCTTCAGGTGTTGATTCTCGCGTTCGACCTGGGCGTGACGTAACGCCCGCTGCAAAACCACGTTCAGTTCCGCCAGGCGGACCGGCTTGGTCAAAAAGTCGGCCGCCCCGCGCTTCATGGCATCCACGGCGACGGGAATGCTTCCCCGGCCGGAGAGCATCACGACGGCACATTCCGGCGCGACGTCGCGAACATGCTGCAAGAGGTCGATTCCCGACTCCTCCTGCAGGACGAGGTCGATGACAGCCAGATCCCACTGGCGGCGGCGAAATTGCTCCCGAGCCTCGGCGGCGGTCGGCGCGACTGTCACCCCATAGCCAACACGTTCGAGGTTCCGCGCCATCTCGTCCGACAGCAGCGGGTCGTCGTCCACGAGGAGCAACCGTGGCACCGTCGGTGACGGATTGTCCATAAGGCTAGTCAGAGTCGGAGGTTGAAACGAGACGCTCGATCGCCGCCTCAAGGTCCGCGCGGCGCACCGGTTTGTTCAGATAGCTGTAACACGTTGGACCGTTCGTGGAAAGGACGGGGCTGGAATAGGCGGAAATGAGAATTGCCGGAACCGTCGACGTCTCCCACAGTTGCTGCACGGCAGCATCGCCATCCAGGAGCGGCATCCGGACGTCCGTAATAATCAGGTCGTGCGGCGTGCGGCGGCATTCCTCAACCAGTGACAGGCCGTTATCCACATTGACCACGACCGAATGACCCAAGCGTTCGAGGATCTCGCGGAAATAGTCGCGGATTTCCGGTTCGTCTTCAGCGAGCGCGATCCGCAGTGGATGCATCGTTTCCGTCTCGTGGCAGGGTTATGACAAACCGCGCGCCGGAACCATCGCCGGGTTCCAGCGCGATCTCTCCACCATGGGCAAGCACAATTCGATGAGCAATTGCCATGCCGAGGCCAGTGCCTTTCGTTTTGGTGGTAAAGAACGGTTCAAAGATTCGCCGTCGTGCAGTCTCGGTCAGACCAGGACCATTATCGGCCACGTGCATCCGGACGGATGATTCACTGCCGGGAACGACTCGCACGCTCACTGTCAGGGGATCCCGACACGCCGCCAGAGAGTTCTCGAGAAAATTCCGAAACACCTGTACCAGGCGAAAACGGTCGGCCTGGATTTGGCAACAGCCCGATTCACAGGAAACATGCAGAGTGGCATCGCGATGCGCGTGCAACTCGGCCAGGCTCTCCCACGCCTCTTCCCAGAGAGCCTGCAAATTGAGCGGAATACATTCCAGCAGCAAGGGGGCCGCGTAATTCCGGACCTCGTCGAACAATGTTTCCAGATCGTCCTGTGCTTTCTCAAGACGGATGAGCGGCTCCCGCGCGGCCGGGTGTTCGCTCACTTCGAATTCCAGGCGATCCATCGAGGCCCGCATCCGCTGCAGCGCGTTTCGACTTTCGTGGGCCAACCCCGTAATCATCTGTCCGATGGCCGCCAGTCTTTCGGCCTGCAAAGTGCGTTGTTGCCGGGCTTCGCTCTCGGTCAGGTCCGTCAACAACCAGACCGCATCGTGATCGGTTTCGAAGGCAGCGATTTCCAGGAGTCGAATCTGGTGGCCTGCCGTCGTGAATTGTTCACGCCAATGGACAACTCCGGACGCCGAGTCGACCGTGCTCTGCTCGTCCACGCGTTCGCCGCGCGCACGCCACTCCGTAAGTGAAGTCAGGTCGTCCCGACGGCAATCCAGGAGCTGCTCGGTCGCGCGATTCATCATCAAAGCCCCGTCGGTCACGAGAATCGCGGCGGCGGGGAGCTGGTCGAGAAATCGCCGGAGCCGATCGGCCTGATCGCGCAGCGCCTGCTCCTGAAACTGTCTCTTGAGCGCGCTGGAAAGAAGCTGCCCGACCGATGCCAGGAATGCCTCGTCAAGAGGATCCAGCATCGCGGGAGTCCTCCGAGCGATGACAAGCAAACGATGGCGGCCGTCAATCGGCGTCAGGCCGTGAATCCAGGCCACCGAGAAGTTGGCTGTGTTCGTCGAGAACGGCAGCCAGGCTGGTGTCGTGCGTCTCAGGTCGATGAAGGTCACCGCGGCGTCGGCGCCTGCTGGAAGCAAGTCATTGCCGGCTTCGACGGGCAATTGTCTATGGCCGGACCAGCCGGTCGCGCTGACGACAGTCCAGCAGTGCGTGGTTTCGCATTCTTCGAGCACCACGACCAGGTCGGGACTTAAGCCCTGATCGACAACCGTGACCGCCGAATCGCACAAGGCGACCCAGTCGAGACCGGCCAGAGCGCGTTCCCCAAGTCTCGTCAGCCCTCGCTGCTGGGTCAGTCGAGCCTCGTTCAGCGGACGCAGCCGATCCTGAAATTCGAGCGAATACGCCGCCTGTATTAACGTCAGGTCGAGGTCCAGCAGGCGATTGAGAGTGGCGGCCAGTCCCGCCCGCTCGTCCGCGGTCAGATCGCTCTGGGTGTCGAGCGCCGCGAGCATCCCCATCCGCAGACGACTCATGGCCGCGCTGGTCAGCGTCTGGTCGAGGCCGATCTCGACGTGCCGCCAACCCACCTGCAACCGCTGCGACCAGTAGTGCTCGTCGTATCGTCCAGATAGCAGTTGGCGCAACCAGTTCTCGAGGCTGGCCCCAAGCCGGTTGAGCTGGCCCACGCCTCCGGTAATCACGCGCGCCGCCTCGGGATGTCGCTGCAAGGTGTGGTAAAAGTCGGCAACGAAGTCCGCCACGCTCGGTAGCAGCCGCTCGCGCAATAGGTCGATTCTCGCGTCGTCGGATGACGTCCAGCCAATGTAGGCGCGAAGGGATTCGATGCGAGGCAGCAGGATTCGAGGATTCATGGTCGATGACAACGGCGGAAATGGGATTACCCTTGGGCGCGCTGCTGGTTAAGCAGGCGCGCGACAGCTTCGGCAGCCGTTCGCGGACGCAGAGCCGTGTTGGCGATACCGGCCACGACCTTCGTCACATGATGATCGATCGCGCCCTGTTGCCCCCAGAGACTTCCCGTGACGCATGTCTGGTAGACGGAGAACGTGCGATGGCCAGTTCCCGGACGTTCTCCCACGACATGCAGCATCGCGCGCTTCCCGGGAAGCTCCGAGAATAATCTGCGTCCAATCTCGTAGCCCGCGCGAACGCGCCCCGACCGCATGAGGATTAACTCATCGCTGGCGTGGAATCCATTTGATGCCAAGAGATCCTTCAACTCCGCCAGAAACGGGTCGAGTTGCTCCCGGTCGCGAATGGCGAGGGCGTTCAGCCCATCGGACAGCACGATCTGCACGTCAGCCAGGCCGCGCTGCCGCTCCCGTAGCCGCGCGATTGCCGCCACTGACTCGTCATTGAGGTGCTCGCCCGACGTGGGGTGAAGGATGTAATCTTCGCGATTGATCGACCGCGTGGCGACCAGCGTGGCTCCGGGATAGTGGTCAAAGAATGGGGCGTCCAGCTCCGACCACAGGCTTTGCTTGGCATCGACGTAGACGCGGCGCATCTCGGAGGCCAACGCCGGCTCGACGTCATGGGATCGTTCCCCATGGCCCTCCGCCAGGAAGACGCCTCGTTGCCGGACCGCAGCCATCTCAGCGCGACCTTCGGCCAGAATCACGTCCTCGTCGCGCTGGTCTCCTTTTCGACGACGATAGTGCAGGTAAATCCAGGACGGATCGCCGAAGTGCTGGGTCGGAGATCCGTCTTCGTTGATCACCCCCAACCGCTGGAAAAAGGACCACATGGCATCATTGACGCGGCAGCCAAATTTCTCGCGCAGCCGAACGTGGTCCTGGAATCCGGTCGTCAGATAACCCAGCATGGGGTCGATCTTCGTCGGCAAGGCCATCAGATAGGCAGGGCAGGCCGGTATCAACTGGTCGAGGCACCAGTCAAGGTCGTCCAGCGACACATCCATGTGCAGCGTCGTGCAGACGTCCAGACCGATGCACAGCCCGTGCAGTTTTCCCATCGCAATGTCTTCCAGGCAGCAGCGAACGAGTTGCTCCCGCGTACGGAAGACCTCGGGGCCGATAAAGCCGGCGACATCGTTCACGTGAACCCACGGACGACGGTCGGGGCCAATGGCTTCCGCCACCTTTCGCGACAACAGCCGGGCGAGGCCATACTTCCGCGACTCGTGCAGAACCATATCGTATCCGGCCCCATGCCCATTGGTGAAATCGGCCCCCTGGCCCGTTTCAAAGTAGAGGCCGAACGGACCGGATCGCCGACCGGCATAATCGAGAAGCTTCGCGAGCGAGACGTCGAAGGTCGCGTTCGCCGCGTCGCTACCGGCGATACTCTGAAACCACAAGGCGGTCGAACCCGGTTCGAGTGCTTCGACTTCGGCTTGAACATCGATGTGCGCGAGCACGCAATGCGGCAGCACGTCGGCAATGCCAAACGTCTCCAGCGCCTCTTTCAAGCAGCGCTCGATGGCCAGAACCGATTTCGGTTCATTTGAAACCGGGTTATTCCCCAGAACGACATCGCCCACGGCGTAAGCCCAACCGTTGAACACCTGCCAGCGAATGTCGTCGACATTGTCAGTGGGCGAATTCGGCTGAATGCGCGCCCCCAGGTATCCCTTGGCACCAATCCGCGAGCCGGGAAGCGGGTGAAAGAGCTTGGCTCCCAGGACGGTCAGTTGCCGATTGTCGAGCAGTTTCACGACGCAGCCGATGACATCGCTCGACAATCCCGGCAACAGTGGCTGGATCACGGACTCCGGCTGTTCGAGCAAAAAGTCCGCCAGCTCCTCCAGCGTCCAGTTGGCAATTCGTTTCTGAATTGATTGATCGATCCCGGCCCGGAGCGCCCGATCGAGTTCATCGTCCTGCAGAGTATGCGCGTCGATTTCGTGAAGGGTCGTGCGCGACAGAATCCGCCGCGCCATTTGTCGATGGGCCTCGTCTCGGGCGGCGATACCGATCAGCGCGTCTCCCTCCTTGAACTCGTTTGCCGCGCCCAGCAAAGCCTTGTAGGCGTCTTCGTTCCAGTCGCCATGCTCCCGCTTCAGATAAGCAGCGAGTCCGTCATTGGATTTCCCGCGCGCCGCGGTTTCGGCAACGTCGTCAGCGAATGTCCGGCGTCCGTGCCGCGTTGCCGCGACGAGAGTCAGTGCCGACAGACTTTGAAGAAACTGCCGACGGCGGAGGTCCATGGTCGTCATCCTTTGTCCGGCCCGCGCGACTGTCACTGGCGGGCGGTCGACTCATCCAAACCCATGGATGACATGGTTCCACGAACCGTTCGATGTGTAAAGAACGACGGCAGCGGTTTCGAGAGAACAGCCGCGACAGTCGTCGCCTGGGAGCCACTCCGAAGGAAAGACTCTCGGTCTGCCGGTTCGACGCCGTTTTCCGGCGGCGTCGGGATGAGCGGATCGGCTCCCATTCGCGATCTGGGATTGATACCGTTTCCATTTTCGAGCTGCCGCGCGTCTATTGCCCACAAATCGGATTCGGCATGAGGACCGGTCAATAGGTCACATGGCAACGTCGAGATCCGGTTTATCGACTCCTCAGCCAGACTCGCGCTTTGGTGTCCAAAGGTTGGTACAAGAAAGAGATCGAAAACTCTCTTGGCCGTCTTTCATGGGAAACCTCACGTTGAAATTCGCAGGGAAGATGGTCCTGCCTCGCCGCGTCGCGGTGACTCTGGTCCAAGCGGCCGATGAGCCGCCCGAAGGGCCGAAGGTCGCAAACCTGCCAGTTACGAGAATTCTGTTCCTCGCTAACAGCCTTACGCGACACGCACCTGCCCCTCGATCGGCTGGACAGGAAATTGGGACATGGCTGCCAGTGGCGAACAGAAGGACTACGTTCATCCGGTGAGTTCGGGTGGAATACGTTCACGAATTGCGTGCATGGTCAAGTCGTACAGGAATTGCTGCCCTACTGGAATCGGAACGACCATTCATGAGTAACTCTTCAACAGCCGGCAGCGCGGTACTCGTTGGCGGTGGTGAGTGGACTTACGAGGCACGTGCCGACTGGGAACAGCGCCCTGAAGGATACTCCTGGCCCGAAGCCACGGCCGTGGCAGTCGATGCGGAGGATCGGGTTTACGTTTTCAATCGCGGCGAGCAGCCGGTCATGGTCTTCGCCCGCGACGGCCGTTTTCTCCACTCGTGGGGAGCCGGGGCCTTTGCTCGTCCGCACGGGATCACAATCGGTCCCGATGGCGCGGTTTATTGCACCGACGATCTCGACCACACCGTTAAGAAGTTTTCGCCACGCGGAGAACTCCTGCAGGTGCTCGGCACAAGCGGACAACCTTCGGACACCGGGGCGACCAGCATCGATTACCGTACGATCCGCCATGCCGGCCCGCCGTTCCACTTTCCCACCAATGTCGCGTTTGGCCCGGATGGTGAATGGTACGTATCGGATGGCTACGGCAACGCAAGGATTCACAAGTTCTCGTCGGACGGTGAACTCATCCTCTCTTGGGGCGAACCCGGCAATCACCCCGGACAGTTCCACGTTCCCCACGGGATCGCGGTCGATCGACACGGCAAAGTCTGGGTCGCCGATCGCGAAAACAGCCGCATCCAGTGCTTCACGCCGAACGGTGATTTCGTCGATCAATGGCTGGACATTGCCCGGCCCTGCCAGGTTGCGTTCGATCCCGAGGGAAATCTGTTCGTGGCGGAACTGGGATACCGGGCGGGAATGTGGCCCGGGACGGTGGCTCCGACTCCGGATGCGACCGGCGGTCGCGTGTCGATCTTCGATGCACACGGACGGTTGTTGTCCCGCTGGGGCGGCGGCGAGAATCCGACGGCAGCCGGCGACTTCTTCGCTCCGCACGACATTTGCCTCGATTCGCGAGGCGATATTTATCTCGCCGAAGTGGCGATGTCGGCGGGTGGCAATCGGGGGCTGGTTCCGCCAAGCTGCCACACATTGCAGAAGTTCGTTCGGCGCAACTAAAAACGGATACCCACTAAGGACGAGCATCCATGAAAGCCTGGCGGTTCTATGGGTTTGGCGATATGCGACTGGATGACATCCCGGTTCCCGAGGTTCCGCCGGGATGGGTGCTTGTCGAGCCACTCTGTGTGCAGCCCAGCGTCACCGAGGCCCAGCTCGCCCTCGGGATTCCGACATTGGCCTACGACCGGGTCAAGCGCCGGCTTGAATCCGAAGCGCCGATTCAATTGTTCGGCCACGAGTTCTGCGCCAGGATTGTCGAGACCGGCGCGGGAGTCACCCGCTATCGCGTCGGCGATCGTGTTGCCGCTCGCGCGAAGCTCCCCTGTGGCGACTGCCCACTCTGTCGTTCCGAACGGAGTAATCTCTGTCGACGTGGACCCGTCATCGGCTTCGATCAGCCCGGTTGCTTCAGCGAACTAGCAATTCTGCCTGAGATCGCACTTGTCCGAGTCGACGATCGAATCTCGGACAGTGAAGCGGCCTGCCTCCAGTCGCTGAGCGACAGCGTGGCCTCCGTCGAGACAGCCGGAATACAAATCGGCGATAGCGTGGTCATTTTTGGCCAGGGAAGCATGGGGCTTGAGTGCCTGCAAATTGCGAGAATCTCAGGAGCCGGTCTCATTATCACGGTCGATGTTCGCGAAGAATCATGCCGAATCTCGAAGGAACTGGGGGCTGACTACGCCCTGAATGCCCGGACCTGCGATCCGGTCGCCACCATCCGTGAACTCACCGGCGGGAATGGTGCCGACGTCGTCTTTGAATGTGCCGGCGGCAGCCCCAAGCAGGGTCTCGCAGGGACGGCGACGTTGCGCCAGGCCATGGACGCGGCCCGGTCGGGCGGCAAACTGATCGGCGTCTCCTGGTTCGGAGGGCCGCTGGAACTGGATGTCGACTTGCTCCGCGAACGAAGTCTGCGATATCTGTTCCCGGACATCAGCACGCAGGCCCATCTGGAGCATACCGTCCGACTCGTCGCGTCCGGGCGGGTGCGCTTGAAGCCGACAATCACGCATATTCTGCAGGGGCTCGAGTCTGTCCCCCAATCGTTTGAAATCACCGCGAACAAGGGCGTCCACAAGGCCATCAACCCGGCCCAGGTGATGTTCCACGCATAGCCGTGCGGATACGCCGGCGAATACCAGAACTCAAAAGAATGGCTCGACGAGCGTTTGCCCGTTGCTGCTAAGCCACACAGTCAAGGACGTTCATGAAGACCTCTGCGTTACGGGCCTTTCGACGTAAGCTCGCGGCAAACACCCCGGTGTACGGACTGTGGGTGACGCTGGAGTCTCCCAGTATCACGGAGATGGCTGTTGCGCTGGGCGTTGATTGGGTGGTGATCGACGCCGAACACGGGCATCTCGACTGGAAAGAAATCGTCGAACATCTGCGCGCGACGGTGCGCAGTGACACGGTCGCGCTGGTTCGAGTTGCTCAGCTTGATGCGAGTCTCATCAAACGCGCCCTCGATATCGGTGCCGATGGCGTGGTCATCCCGTGGGTTGAGTCGGCACAGCAGCTTCGGCAGGCCGTGTCGTACGCCCGCTATTCCCCGGAAGGCATTCGCGGGATCGGAGCCGAGCGAGCGACCTGCTGGGGCCAATGCTTCGTTGAACACACCGCCGAAGCCAACGAAAACGTGCTCGTCGTTCCGATCATTGAGACGATCCGCACCGTCCCGCAAGTTCCCTTGATGACCCAGGTCGATGGCGTCGAAGTCTTCTTCTTTGGTCCCGCCGACTTTTCAGCCACGGCCGGATTCCGGGGTCAATGGGAAGGGCCGGGCGTCGCCGACCAGATCCTGAGCATGAAGGATGCCATCCGTAAAGCTGGCAAACATTGCGGCCTGATTGCATCGAGCGAAGCCGATCTCGGCGCCCGAAATCAACAGGGCTTTCGGATGATCGGCCTGGGAATCGACGCCGGGTTATTGATCCGCTCTTTGCGGTCCTCGCTGGAAGCGGTACAGCGAAGCCCGCGCATGACAGCCGCGATGCAACCTGTCACCTCCCCTCCCCCGCCGCTCGAGCGACCTCCGGAATCAATGCGTCCCGACCGCCCGGAAGTGATGAACGCCGTCGGATCAGGACAGCGCGTGGAATTGACTCCCGGCGTCACCTTCGAGTGCCTGGTGGGCAAGCACAATCAGGCGAAGGATCTCACAACCGGCTGGGTGAGTTTCGACCCCGATGCCACCCTTCCCTACCACACGCATCCCTTCACGGAATCGATCACGCTGTTGGGTGGCTCGGCAAGCGTCGAAGTCGAAGGCCGTAAGTACATTCTCGGCCGTATGGACAATATTGTAATCCCGAAGGGGCTGGCCCATACGGCTCGCAATCTTTCGTCGCGCGAACCGGCCGTCTTCCAAGTCTCGCTGGCCTCCGACAACCCCGTACGGACTCTCGTCACTCAATTCTTTCCCCGGCGCGCGATGCCTGCCGACTCGACCGGCGTCCCGGGTGCCGAGCGAGTCAATCGCTTCGCCACCGCCCCTCGCTTCGCCGCCGGCCCGAACACTCAGTTCATTGACTTCTTCAACGAGAAACTGATTCCCGGGATCGAGATGAGTGGCGGTTATGGCTTGTTCACGCCGGGCGGCCGCCTGCCGGCCCATGTTCACGACTTTGACGAATCGATCTGCATCATCTCGGGCGATGCGACATGCGTCGTCGAAGGCCGACGCTACGCGATGCGAGACGGCGCCACGGCTCTTCAACCACGCGGACGCGTCCACTACTTCATCAATGAGACCGACACCACCATGGAAATGCTGTGGGTCTACGCTGGTCCCGTCCCGGAACGAATCATCGTCGACGAACGCTGTGCGACGGAAGAAGGAAACCCCTGGCGATGACAACGTCCCGCTTCCGAGTCGCGCTGACCGCCGATTTCTACGATGAAGAAGGGCGTCTGAAATACGCTGACGTCGGTCTCGATCGTCTTGACGCAGTTCCTGGCATCGATGTCAGTCGATTCCCGGAGCATCGCCCCGAAATCGACCCGGAACAACTTTCTGCTGTTCACGGCGTCCTGGTTCTCACGCCCTGTGTCACCGCCCGCAGTCTGTCATCCGCGGCCGACCTGCTGGCGATCGCGAGGTTCGGAGTCGGCTACGACAGCGTCGACATCGCAGCCTGTACTGCCGCGGATGTGGCGGTTTGCATCACGGCGGGAGCGGTGGATCATTCCGTCGCTGAAGCCACTGTCGGCTGGATGCTGGCCCTGACGCACCATGTTCGCGCCAAAGATCAGTTGGTCCGCGAGTCCCGCTGGAACGAACGCAGCCGCTATATGGGGATGGAATTGCGCGGACGGACACTCGGCCTGGTGGGGTTCGGGGGCATCGGCCGGGCCGTTGTTCGACTCCTGTCCGGTTTCGACATGCAACCACCTCTGGTCTTCGACCCGTTTGTCCCAAGCAATGTCATCGAAGCTGCAGGAGGACGTTCGGTCTCGCTCGACGAGCTCTTATCAGGATCCGATTTTGTCTCGCTCCATTGCCCGCTCAACGACCAGACGCGCAACCTAATCGGTGCAAGAGAACTCGCGCTCATGCAGCCGACCGCTTATCTGCTGAATACCGCACGCGGAGGAATCATCAACGAGTCAGCGCTTTATGACGCCCTGTCGGAACGACGCATCGCCGGAGCAGCGCTCGATTGCTTCGCCGTCGAGCCGCCGCCAACTCCTCCGCTCTTCTCCCAACTCGACAACGTCTTGCTGGCCCCCCACGCGATCGCCTGGACCGACGAGCTCTTTCGGGAAATCGGCCGGACGGCCTGCCAAAGCCTCGCGGACATTGCTCGCGGCTGTCGGCCGCACGGTCTGGTTAACCCCGAGGTTCTAGAACGCCCCGGCTTTCAGGACAAATGGTGCCGCCTGCGTCGGGCCTGACTGGCCAGTGAAGTCAATGAATCTGACGACTCAGCTTTGCTTGACCCTCTGTGAATAAAGGAAATGCTCATGTGCTGGAGAGTGTGCCAATTCCTGACAGCGGCGCTGTGTCTGGGACTCGGTTCATCGAAACTTCTGGCTGCCGAGCCAATCGTTTCGGAAGGAGCAAAACTCGAAAAGCTCTTTACCTCGCGGGTACTGACGGAAGGCGTGTCAGTCGCCCCGGACGGGATGGTCTACTTCAGCGAGATTACTTTCTCCCATGTCGCGGTCGATGAGCACGGAGCGATCGAAGCCGGACACATCTGGAAGTTCGACCCTTCGACCAGCAAGACGACAATTTTTCGATCGCCCAGCGGCATGTCGAACGGCATCAAGTTCGATGCCCAAGGGCGAATGGTGGTCGCGGAAGGGGCCGACTTTGGAGGTCGCCGCGTCACCCGCACCGACATGAAAACAGGTAAGACTCACATCATCGCAGCCATGTTCGAAGGACGTCCGCTGAACTCGCCGAATGACATCACGATCGACCTCAAGAGCCGCATCTACTTCAGCGACCCGCGTTATCTGGGCTATGAGCCAATCGACCAGCCGTTGCCCGCTGTCTACCGACTCGACACGGATGGTTCGCTGCATCGCATCATCACTGATGCCGGAAAGCCGAACGGCGTCTGTATCTCGCCCGATCAGAAGACGCTCTACGTGGTCAGCAATGACAACGGCGCGACCAGCATCGACCGCCTGAGCAAGGGGGCCGCCACACAAGCCGACAAAGTCGAGACGCCGCTCCACAAGGGCCTGATGGCACTCCTGGCCTATGACCTGTCCGGCGATGGAACCGCGAAGTTCCGCAAGAAACTGGTCGACTACAGCCCCTACGACGGCCCCGACGGCCTCGTGTGCGACAAGGACGGCAACCTCTACGTGGCCGTTCGCGCCGAAAATCGGCCGGGAATCTGTGTCTATTCACCTGAAGGAGAAGAACACGCCTACATTCCGACCGAAGTCCCCACCAACGTTGGTTTCGGCCGGGGATCGGACAGCAACCTTCTCTACATCACCGCCGGTAGCTCGCTCTACCGCATTCGCCTGAACCGGGAAGGTTATCATTTGCCGATTCAATAGAGGCAGTGCCCCAGAGTGAGCAGCACTCTCGCGGCTCCGTACGGGAGAACGAACGTCCTCAATGGGCGAAGAGCCTTCGTCGACGGCCGTGCTGCGTTCACATCGCTCGCGGTACCTGCCGCAAGACCCCGGGGCAGTCTGCTCTGTCCAAGTGAGAACTCATCGGACTCCGGCCAGTTCGTTGCGAGCCCGTAGCAACAGCCGCTCAATCGGATCGAGGTCGCGCACTTCCTCCCAGCGCCGGCGGATCATGGCCGGATCGTCGGTAATGATATTCGCGACCCCTCGGTCGAGGAGTGGCGCTACCCAGGCCGGATCGCTGACCGTCCAGGCATGCACGGGCATGCCGTTCAAACTGGCTCGCTGGACCAGCGCGGACGTCGCGGCCTCCTGCCGGACCATCAGAAAGTCGACGTTCAATCCCGCGAGATCGCCAATCGAGGCGCCGGCGATAAAGCCAATCTGCAGGCGCGGGTCGATGCTGCGCGCGTGCTGCAAACCACGATACGATTGCGAGCAGATGCGACAGCGGTCGACCATGCCGGCTTTCTGGATCGCAGCAACAACCCGTTCGGCAAGGTTTAGCTCGTCGTGTCTTCCATGCGGCTTCAACTCAATGTTCATTCGAATTTCGTCACCGGCGACGGTCAGCATTTCTTCGAGCGTGGGGACTCGCTCTCCCGCGAATTCGGGGCCGAACTGGGAGCCGATATCGAGTTCCCGAATCTCGCTCAGCGTCACGGAGTCGACACGGCGCGGGCCGCCGCCGATGCGAGCCAGATCGATGTCGTGCAACACGACCAGGACCGAGTCTCGCGAAAGCTGAACGTCGATTTCGGCCCAATCGGCGCGATCGCTGATCGCGCGACGCAGTGCCGCAAGTGAGTTCTCGGGGGCATGAGTCGAACCAGCGCGATGCGCGGTGATCTCGAGCGAATCACGAAGAGTAACGGGTTTCAGGAGCCAGCCGCTTAGTAATAGCGACGTCGCTTCCAGCGCGATCAACACGCCAAACAATGCCCGGCCTCGCCACCTAGCACGCCGACCCGGCGGGTCGGTGCCTGGAGAATCGATCTCGCCCGTCCCCAAAAGTGGAAGCTCCTGCCCCAGGTTCTGCAGATACCACGACAAGGCCAACCCGGCGAAAGTCAGGCTCGCGATGACCGAAAGTGATGTGGCGACAAGCCCGTGAAGAATCAGTAACCCCGCCGTGACAGGAATCACCACGGCGAATGACTCTCCAGCATTTCGAAGAATCAGCGAGGACATTCCGGTCAACGCGGCAACGACAAGTCCATTCA
Organism: Planctomycetaceae bacterium; assembly: GCA_019636285.1. Classification (GTDB taxonomy): domain Bacteria; phylum Planctomycetota; class Planctomycetia; order Planctomycetales; family Planctomycetaceae; genus JAHBXV01. The sequence goes on along the minus strand of JAHBXV010000003.1, from coordinate 5,984 downwards.
CCAGCAAAGTTGCCACGAGCCACGCCAGAAGAGCCACGATCAGGCTAAGACGATGCCCGCGTGTTCGAGCGGCACTGGTCGATAGCGCCCCCGCGACGGAAGTTCCGCGTTCAAAGAGCAGAATGGGGACCGCGAGCAGCCACCGCGTGAACCAGTTCCCCGCCACAAGCAGATACAAGGTCACGACGGTCCCGGCCAGTCCCACGCCCCACCAGAACTCGGTGGTTCTCATGACGATCAAGCCGTAAATATCCCGCCCGCTCCATAGCCACCAATAGATTCCGCCAACCGCCGCCAGAAACGGAACTGCCAGCAAGACATAAACGGCAAGCTGCTTGAGCCCCAATCGAATCAGGCTGGGAAACAGTCGCCCCAGCCCCAGCAGCGCCTCCCACGACTTCAGTCGTTCGTTCAGTAACAAGCGCATCAGCCCGGCAAGCTCCAGATAGACGCAGGCGAGCAGGATTCCACCGATTCCCACCAGCGCCAGAATGCCCGATGGCGAGAGCAGAAAGGAGACGATTTCGAAGTTTCCGACCGACGCCCGCCCCCATGATTCCAGCAGCCGCCTCATCGCGGCCGCGACAATCGGGGTCACGAGAGCGACCTGCAGTAGCTTGAAACCCACGGAAAACGCCAGTGCCGCGAGAAATCGCTGTTTGCCCCGCCGCAGCACCCAGGCTACGGATTCCTGCTGGTTCATGGATTTCGTACTCGTTTTCCAAAAGCCTATTCGGCCAGTCGCGGACATCCCGAATCGTCAACATAGGCCGAATTGAGCGGCACGGTGTCAAGCCAGATACTCGGTCGAAAAATGCCGAATTGAACAGTCACGTGTCCGCGGCAATAATCAATCGCGTGTCATGACTGGAAGACTGCCCCCCCCAAAAAAAACATCTCTCTCGAACAATCGTCCGTTGAGAGCGGCTTCTCGCGAATGGCAGATCGAATCCGACTTCAATTCCTGTTGGATCGCCGTCAAAACGATTGTCAGCCCCACGTGTGCGAGCGGTACTCAGTTTCTGTTTCGCTGCACAGGGATTGTTGGCGAAGCCCTCAAACGAATTGTTGAACATCGCCCCCCCATTGCACCAGGAAATCACCCCATGCGACAACACGGACTGTCCGCGACACTGGCGAGGGCCGCTTTCGGACTCGCCCTGGCAGCCTGCTGGCCGATCACGACGGTTCATTCTCAAGATGCCAAACCGACCGCGAAGCTTGAATCTTCGGCAGAGCTGGAACTCTTGCGGGCCTCCGCGAAGGCGTTTGAAGCGGCATTCAATGCGGGAGATGCCCGGGCAATCGGAGCTTTGTTCATCGAGAATGCCGAGGCCGTCGATGATGCGGGTGACATTTACGAGGGCCGCCCGGCAATCGTTGCGAGGTTCGAGGAGCTGTTCAAAGAGTATCCCAGGGCCGCCATTTCGATCGACGTCACGTCTCTCCGGTTGCTCAGTCCGGAGGTGGCCGTCGAAGATGGTCTGGGCACGACCACTCTCGTTCCGGAAGAACCCGGCTCGCGCAGCCCATACTCGGTTGTCCATGTGAAGCGAGATGGCAAATGGGTGATGGCCAGTGTCCGCGAGTTTCCAGCCGAGTCCACCGAGGCTACCGCCCATGAACAGTTGGAAGAATTGAGCTGGCTGGTCGGGCATTGGGTCGACGAGGGCTCCGATGGACGCGTGGAAACGACATGCGAGTGGTCCGAGGATGGCAATTACCTGCTGCAAACCTATGAGGTGAAGTCGCGTATCGGCGCGACAATGAAGGGCTCGCAGCGCATTGCCTGGGATCCTCTGCGACGCACGATTCGCTCCTGGGCCTTCGACCAGAGCGGCGCGTTCACCGAAGCAACCTGGACACCGCTGGAAGACGCATGGATCGTGAAAGCCGAAGGAGTGACCCCGGATGGTCGAGCGGTTTCCGTTACGCGGTACGTGTCTCCACTGGACAACGACTCCTACCAGATCGATTCGACAAGCCTTATTGTTGGCCGCGAGGAAATGCCCACCACGACGGTTCGCGTCGTCCGGCGGCCTCCCGCACCAGCCGAGTAAGCACGACAAACTTCCTATCGGGCGACACACTCAGCAAAGAATTTTCCATTATGAAGAAGCACTGGAAACTGGCAGTCGCGGCGATCATCGCGCTTTCGACGTTGTCATCCGACGACGTCCTCGGTCGTGGAGGACTTGGTGGCGGAGGTGGATTCCGAGGAGGCGGCGGCGGGGGTGGACGAGTTGGAGGGGGTGGCTTCAGCGGCGGAGCCCGTCCGAGCGGCGGCTTTAGTGGTGGTGCCCGACCAAGTTATGGCGGTGGCGGCGGTGTCTCGCGTCCCAGTGCCCCGGCACGCCCATCAATTGGCAGCTCTCCATCCTACAGTCGTCCAGCGGTACGTCCGTCGACTCCGAGTATTGGCGGGGGATCGCGACCCAGCATTGGCGGAGGAGGAATCGGTACGGGGAATCGCCCTGCGTTGCAGCCGGGAAGTCGGCCTAACATTGGCACTGGAGCTGGCACGATCGGGGCGCGCCCCGGGCAATTGCCGGCATCCCGCCCAGGGACGGGAATTGGCTCAGGAGCGGGAATTGGCGGTCGGCCAGGTGGAGCCGCTGGAATTTCAAACCTTCCGGCTCGCGGGGGGGCAGGAGCAAACTTGCCCGGCGCCGGCCAGGGACTTCAGAATCGCGGCGGAGCGCGCGAAGCGATTGGGAATCGCCCCTCGCAACCAGCGGCTCGTCTGCCTGGTCTGACGGAAGCCGGGCTTGGCTCGCGTTTACCGAATCAGGGAGCTCGCATTCAGGATCGCATGGGGGATCTTCCGTCTGTCCAGGATCGACGCGACAACCTCAGCGATCGCATGGCGAATCGTGACGACTGGCAGAATAACCGCCAAGATCGACTGGATGACCGTCAAGACTGGCGGGACAACAATCGCGAGGATTGGCAGAACTGGGCCGACGACAGACTCGACCATTACGGCGACTGGTATCACGACAGTTGGTATCCCGGTGCCGGCTGGAGCTACATGTGGGACAACTATCCTGTCGCGGCCGCGATCGGTTTAACCGCCTGGGGGGTTAACCGCATCGGCTACGGTTGGGGCTACTGGGGGTATTCCAACCCTTACTATGTCGATGGGGGCGGATATGGTTATGACTACTCGCAGCCACTAATGGTCTATGCCGACTCAAGCGCGACGGCCACCACGACCGACACCCAATCATCGGAACCCCAGCCGACTGACGAAGGACTCGCGGCGTTTGACGAAGCGAGGGCCGCTTTTCGCGCGGGAGACTATACAACCGCGCTCGCGAAGCTCGACATCACTTTGAAGACCATGCCGCTCGACACAGTCGTGCATGAGTTCCGCAGTCTGGTGCTGTTTGCCCTGAAGAAGTACCCGGAATCGGCAGCCGCCATTTATGCCGTCCTTGCCGCCGGTCCCGGCTGGGACTGGACGACCATGATCGGCCTCTACCAGAGCCCGGACACCTACACCGAACAGCTTCGTGCCCTGGAAGCTTTCGCGAAGGCGAATCCGAACTCCGCCGACGCACGTTTCCTGCTGGGCTATCACTACCAGACGATGGGTCATACCGAGAATGCCGCGAAGCAGTACAAGCTCGCTCTCGCACTACTCCCGGACGACAAGCTGTTGCAGCAACTGGTCGCGATGACGGCACCCGCCGGCGCCGCCACATCGACCGCCGCTCCGATTCCAAGTCCTCCGGCAGTCCCGGCGGATAAGATTCTCAAGAGCGAACAGTTCGTGGGCAACTGGACGGCAACCTCCCAGGGGGCGACATTCGAGTTGAACTTCACGGCTGATGGGGCCTACACGTGGACCTATACTCATGGAAAGCGCAAGCAATCGGTGAAAGGCGTCTACGCCGTCGACCAGAATAACCTCGCTCTCGAAAGCGATGATGGCGGAGAGACCATGCTCGCCGAAGTGGTGTTCGCCAGTCCTTCCGAGTTCCGGTTCAGAATGGTGGGCGATGACGAGAAATCACCCGGACTGGATTTCAGGAAGAACTGATCTAAGACCGTCATGGCACCTGGGAGGTGCCTGGCGTTGAATCGCGAGCGAAGGAAGCCAGCACACGGCAGGTTATGAACTGGATTCTACAACTTCACGTCTCGAACCCGACCGCGCAGGCGATCGCGATCATCGCGGGGGTGTGCGTTCTGGGCATGAGCCTGGGGGCGATCCGATATCGCGGAATCAAGCTGGGCACGTCGGGCGTACTCTTCGCCGGACTTTTCGCGGGTCATTTCTACGAACCGATCGACCATCACACGCTGGAGTTCATCAAGGAGTTCGGGCTGATCCTGTTCGTCTTTTGCCTGGGCCTACAGCTCGGCCCCGGATTCTTTGATTCGCTCCGGCGGTCCGGGTTGCGGCTGAATCTGCTGGCCTTCGCGATTGTCGTGCTGGGAGCCGGTCTCGCGACGGGGCTGGGGTGGCTGCTCGGGCTGGACCAGGCGGCTGTTCTGGGGATTTTCTCGGGCGCGACGACCAATACGCCGTCGCTCGGGGCCGCGCAGCAGGCGTTGTCGTCATTCCCCGCTGTCAGCCAGGATCGCGCCGCGCTGCCCGCGCTCGCCTACGCAGTTACCTACCCTGTGGGGATCGTCGGCATTATTTCGACGCTGCTGGTTTTGCGGCGGATCTACCGCATTGACGTGGCAGCCGAGTTGAGGGATTTCCATTCGTCCGCGACCGAATCGCTCGACAAAGTCGAGCGACGGACTTTGGTCGTGGAAAACAGGAATCTCGACGGCCTTCCGATTGGCGAAGTCCCTGGACTTGTCGAATCGGGTGTCGTGATTTCCAGAGTTCGCCACGCGGGAGAAACAGACACCATCACGGCCACGGGCCAAGCCATACTTCATGTAGGAGATCAACTGCACACGGTCGGTTCCGCGCGGGGGCTGGATCATTTTCAGAGAGTGATTGGACGGTCCTCGGATGAGAATCTCCTTTCCGAAGACGGCCCCGTCAAGCGCCAGAGAATCGTGGCAACCAGCAAGAATGTCGCCGGTACGACCATTCGCGAGTTGCAACTGGAGCCGCTCCACGGAGTCGTCGTGACGACGGTAACACGTGGGTCTGTTGAGATGATCGCCTTGCCGGATCTAAAGCTGCGTCTTGGCGACGTCTTGCAAGTCGTCGGTCCGGAACAGGGACTCAACGCCGTGGCGTCCGAACTGGGGAATAAAGTCGAGGCGCTGAACGAGACGCATTTTGTTCCGTTATTCGCCGGAATCGGGGTCGGCATTCTCCTCGGGACATTCCCCATTCCTTGCCCCGGCCTCCCACAACCGCTCAAGATCGGTTTAGCTGGAGGACCGCTGATTGTCGCGATTCTCGTGGGGAGACTCGGACGAATTGGTCGACTGGTCTGGCATATGCCTCAGAATGCCAATCTGGCGATTCGCGAGCTGGGATTGGCACTTTTCTTTGCGGCGGTGGGTTTACTGGCAGGCCCGACGTTCTTTTCCGCCGCGTTCAGTCTATCGGGTCTCATCTGGCTGCTGGTCGGCGCCTGTGTCACGGTTGTCCCGTTGCTGATTGTCGGAATCGTCTCGCGACAGATCCTAGAGATGAATTACGTAACGATCTCGGGCTTACTGGCGGGAAGCATGACCGATCCACCCGCCCTGGCCTTCGCGAGCAATCTCTGCGACTCCGAATCACCAGCCGTCTCTTACGCCGCCGTCTACCCGCTGACGATGCTCCTCCGCATCATGACCGCGCAAGCCCTGGCCGTGCTTTTGTGCGGGTGAGCCCAGAGTTCCTGGCGCGGCCGGAGCGCCACCCACCATCCCGCAATCGCGGAGGTGAGTATTGTCCGGGAACGTGACCCTTCTCCTGCTCCCTCCGCGTGGCTCTCCCCAACCCGACTTCATCGACTGATCCGCCGGGCTCCGAACGAATAGCAACATAACGTTCCCCCAAAAATCGGCCAACGTTT